>JAVJSI010000014.1:0-300000 GCA_040219515.1 Acidimicrobiales bacterium | reverse complement strand
TCGTCGAGCCCGCATCGACCTCGCTCGCTTGCTCATCACCCGATCCGCCGCCCCAGAAGAGGGAACCGGCCCCTCCCGCGAAGAACGCGCCGCAGAGAACGAAAATGCTGGTTCGACTTCGCCACGCAGGCGTCATGAGAGAATGTTCATTTCGGAACCTTGGACATAGGCGGTCCAACCTTCCGGAAGTACGACCGGCCAGAGGTTCCCACTTGTCGAGGTCGCCAGTGCGTAGCTGCCCGAGGCGTTGACCAAGTCCATCTCGACGCCGGCAGAGTCACGAAGGATCACCGGATCGGTCGACCGCGTCTGCAGGACGATCAGGCCGTCGGCGGGAGGGAGAATGAAGGCGCCGAACATCCAGCCTTCCTGGAACCCGATTCGGACCCGGTACCACCCATTGCTCGGCTCGCCGACGACCACGATCGAGGCACCGGCGAGATCAGTGATGCTGTCGATTTCGGCTGCGTCCAACCGCGGTTCGGCGCGTAGCTTTGCGACGTCGACCAACAACGTCACCACCCGCTCCGGCGGACCAGAGTTGGTGGTCGTGACCGGCGGCAAGGTGGTCGTCGACGCACGGACCGTCGTTGTCGTGGCCGGCGCCAACGGGTTCGTCGCGACAGGAGACGACTCCACGTCACTCGCTGCGTCGCTGTCGCTGTCGCCTGTATCCCCGACCTCGTCGCCGCCGGTATCGCCGTCTTCATCGGCGCCGTCGCGGTCGGTGTCCGAGCGAGAATCGTCTGCGACATCGGCTTCGCCGTCGTTTCCGGCCGTAGCGACGACGAATCCGACCACACCGACGGCGACGAGCAGCGCCACGACGGCCGCGACTTTCCATGGGACTCCCCCGAGGGGCCGACGCCTCGCGCCCTGCGGTTCGGCGGAGGACGCCGAGAGGTCAAGTGGCTCGTCCGGCGGGGGCGGCAGCGCAGACAACCCGCCGCTGGGGGCCGGCGATGGCCTTGGCGAAGTGAACTCGGCGGGTTCAGGTGGAGGAGGAGGAAGCCTGAGGTCAGCCGGCTCATCCGGAGGAGGCGGAAGCGCAGTGAGGTCAGGTGGTTCAACCTGAGGAGGCGGAAGGAGACCGAGGTCGATCGGCGCCGCCTGGGTTTGCGCACCGGCCCACTCGCTCGCTGGGTCGGCGCGCCGGTGATCGGTCCACGCAACGCCGTCCCAATACCGAAGTTGGTCTGGATCGTCAGGATCTGGGTACCAGCCGGCGGGTACGGACATCAGCGTTTCCCCGAATTCACGTCCGCACCCTAGACGACGGCCGCCTAGGAGGGCAGTCCGACCGGTGGGGACTCGTCCCCATTCCCTCAGGCCCGCCCGGGTGATGCAGTGCGACCGAGAAGGAGACCGATAACGCCCGAGTCCGAAGACCAGCAACGATCAGTCCGTCGGCTACCATCCGACGACCGGCGGCGAAGCTGCAACGACGGGCGGACAGCGGCCAACAACCGAAGAGGGGTTCGATGAGCGACTCATCGCAGGGCGATGGCTGGTGGCAGGCCAGCAACGGCAAGTGGTACTCACCCGAGCAACAACCGGGGTACCGGTCCCCAGATGCGATCTCGGAACCCGCCCTCGCCGAACCGGCTGAGCCCCAGGCGACAGCGAGCAACGGCCAACCGAGTGGTCGAGGCAAGGGCATCACACTTGCCGTTGTTGCGGTGGTGCTTCTGGTCGCCGGCTACCTCGCGGTCTCCGCCTTCAAGGGAACCTCGGGAGTCGCGGGTGGGGCCGGCTCGCCCGAAGCGGCCGTCGAACAACTCGTCGTCTCCATCGACAACGCCGATGTCATCGGCTTGCTGGCCTCCGTGGACCCCTCCGAATCCGGCCCGTTGATCGAACTCCACGAGGCAGTCGTCGACATCGCGGGCAATGACCTCGGCGTCGCGTTCGGGAACGGTGGCTTTCTCGACGGCGTCGACATCGACCTCGGGCCCGTCGACGGGCGAGCGCTGGTCAGCGATGTGGCGATCGATTCCCGCGATGAGACCTTCGCCACCGTCGAACTCGACTCGCTGCGCCTGGCCGTCCGCCGGCCCCAGAGTCCCTCCCCCACCGTCGCCGTCGTGAGCGCATATTCCGACTCCGACTACAACTCCGTCGACCTCTGGACTGCCGCAGGATTCAGGGACGTGGATATCGAGATCGAGGCCGTCCGCGCCGGGCGAGGATTCGAGCTGACCGTGCGAGTCGAGGGAACGGAGCGGGAATACGACGTCGATGACGTCGCGCTCGACATCGTCACCGTCAACCGTGACGGTCGTTGGTACGCCGCCCCGGGATACTCGATCGCCGATCAGGTGCTGGACGCCGCGGGCTGGAGTCCGCCACAACCGGGCGAATGGCAAGCGGTGCTCGACGACACCCGAGCGGGAGAACAGGACCCGATCGATGCGGTCGAGGCGCTGGCTGAGGCCGTTGCCGACTTCGACATCGAAGGCGCTCTCCAGCTGATCGACCCGATCGACGCCCGCCTCCCGCACGATCTCTGGCCGAGCATCGAACGCGAGATCGATCTCACCGCAGTCGACCGTGAACGAGCCCAGCGCGACCCACAACTCGGGTTCATCGATCTCGAACTCGTCGAGGTCGACGGACAGACCCGGGTGGAGATCGCCGGCCTCGAGGTCACCCTCTACGACGACTACGGCACACCCGGCCAGGTGGAGCTCGATGGTTGGTGCGTCACCGTCGCATTCTCGGGCGACCGCGACACCGGCTGCCTCGACGACGCAGGAGATCGATACGACCGGGGCTACGGCGTGGGGCTCGATTCTCTCCTCTCGGTCATGCCGGACATCGAGGATCTTCTCCCGCGCGATCCATATCTCGTCGTAGAGGAACGAGACGGCCGCTGGTTCGTGGCTCCCTTTGCCACCATCCGAGCATGGGTGAACGACGTCGCTGACGGACTACGGGAGCGCCGACTCGAGTCGGACTCGGGTGAGACCTCCGTCGTTGCTGCCACCACAGTGGTGGCGGGCACCTCGGCGACCCTCGAACCCGACGACGACGACGTCGTCGCCGTCGGAGTCGTCACCCCCGAGCCCGACCCCTACGACATCAGCGGGGAAGGTGATCACGGCGCCCAAGCCGAGATGACCGAGTTCGTCTACATCAGAGTCGATGCCGACGCACCCGTTGCTTGGGGGTCCCGGGCCGGAGAGCAAGACTCCGTGGAGGTGGTCGCGATCCATGCAGATTCACTCGACCGCACCGTCGGGTTCGCAGTGACCGACGCACGAGAATCGGTCTCGGTCTCCTCCCAGCCGGTCGCGCCGACAACCATTTCCGGTGATGGCGACCATGACATCGCGCTCGACGCCAATGGAATCGCCGTCGTCATCGTCGAAGCCAACGGAGAGAGCGTTCTCACGACCACCGGTCGCATCGAAGGCAACGGGTGGTTCTCGGGGAAGCAAGTGATCTTGCTCGACCAGCCGGCGCAGAGCTCGAATTTTCTCGAGCTCTGGGACTCAACCAGGTGGGTCGTGATCACCGGGCCCGCCGATTCCACGATCCAGGTGACCCTGGAGTAGGTCTCCGCGAACGGAGCGCCGCCGGGGACCTCGACACCACACCAGGACCGAGGTGGCGACCAGCAACGAGAGACCGATGAAGGCCAGCAGCGGGCCGAACCGGCGTTGGTGAAGCGGCGTCTCGGCGTCGACGGTGACCACGAATCCGACGAGCAATGTCGTGGCCGCCAGGGCGGGCACCACCCGCACGAGAGGGATCCTCGGCCAAGCCAATGCGAGCATGGCCCATCCGACCAGCGCGGTCGCGACCGCCGCGTACCAGAGCCATCCGAGCCACCCGAGCCCGTCACTCACACCGTCGGCAGACAGCGTGAGCAACAGGTTGGCCGTCTCGAAACCGTTGCGGTCGACTCCCCCGACGACCGCCCAGGGCATGAAGGCGCCAGCCAGGACCGCAACCATTCCACCATGAGTGAGAACCGCAGAGGTGACGTCTGCGTTCCGACGAAGCCGACTCACTCGACAACCGGGTCTGGCGCGCTTTCCAGCCGGTAGAGCGCCACGACGGCCTCCAGACGGATCACCACGACACTTCTTCCGAAGTGTGTCGCACTGACGCCGCCGGTCAGCTCGGTCTCGACGGCCCAACTCATGGCCTCTCCGCAAAGCGCACCCGGAACCACGAAGCTGACGGTTGTCGAAGTAGGCGGCTCGCAGAAGTACCGATACAGAAGGGTGACGAGCGCAGCGCGCCAGAGCGGGTCGTGTATCGACTTCGATTCCGGCTGCCGGGGCTTGCGACACGACCAAACCCAGGTCTTGCTTCCGCCGAATCGACCTCGCGGGTGTACACCGCTAGTCCATCTCGATCGACATCGCCCACCTCTGTTGGCCTACCACGCCGTGAGAATCAACGCCAAACATCGAGGTTCGAGCGAAAGGGGTAACAGTCCGACTCGTTCTGAGGAAGAGCACGCGTCGAATCTGGCGGACCGACGCAGCGGAAGCTTGCCGGATCAATGTGGGAAGCCGATTCGGACCAGATGGCCGCTGCGTAGACAAGCCGTCGACCGCCGGGCGGTGCAACTGACCAAGTCACCTGCGGAGTGTGTGCCGGCACCGTTGCTCGAGGATCCGCCCAGGTAGGTTCGTGAACCGTGGTATCGCCGGAGGACCCAGAAACCGTGGAGGAGTTCGACGCCCTGCTCGATCAGCTCAGCGATGGCGAGACGCGCGATCTACTCCGGGGACCTCGCGACCCGGCACGACGGCGCGGCCCAGGCCATCCGGCGGGCGGCGGCATCACCAGCAGGCCGGGTGCCGGCGCTGCGCGCCGAACTCGATGAGCTCCGCACCCGCCGGTTCCTGGGCTACCACGAATCCATGGCGTGGGCACGAGATGCCGGTCGGGTGATCGACGAGATCTGGGCGAGCGGGCTCCATCGCGGGAACTCTTGAAGCTGGTCGAGTTGGCGCTCGATCGGGTAGTCAAGACCCTCCTGCGAGCCAACGACTCGTCGGGCACGATCGGCGATCTCGCCCAGCAGCTCCTGGAAGCGCACGAAGCGATTTGCGCAGCCGACGTGGCCGATCCGGAGGCCCTGGCGAGGTGGATGGTGCGGTTCGGATTCGACCTCCAGGACTTCTTCGTCGTCGACCCGGTCCGCTACGCGACGGCGTTGGGGGAGAAGGGCGTCGCCGCTCTTCGCCAAGCGGTCGAAGAGCGATCGCAGGCAGCTGATCCGCCGTTCGCCGCGCGGTACACCGAGGAACGGTTGGCTGTCCTCGATGGCGATGTGGACCGAATCGTGTCGCTGCTCGGCGGGGATCTCTCCGCGCCGGACCAGTTCACTCGTGTCGCCGAGGCGATGCTCGAGCTGGGCCGTCGCGACGATGCGCTCGAGTGGGCATCTCGGGGCATTGAGTCGACCACCGGCTGGCAGGTCGGCAAGCTCTACGACCTCGCGACCGAGATACTGCTGGGGCAAGGCGCCGAGTCCAAGGCGCTCAACCTTCGCCGCTAGCAACACCAGCGGATGCCGACGTCGGCCACCTACGCCACGCTGCGCAAGGCCGCCTCGGACCTCGGCGTGTGGGATGTCGAGCAAGCCGATGCTCGCGTCGTGCTCGCCGCCCGTGACGTGGGCGGACTCGTCGATGCCTTGCTGGCCGACCGCGACGTCGACGCCCGCCTGGGAGGCGGCCACCGCCGCTTCGGACGACCTCGGCGACAGCCGGTGGGCCCTACTCGCCGAGGCCCACGAACCGAGCGACCCCGGAGCGGCGTTTGAGGTCTACCTCCGCCTCGCCGAATCGACGCTGCTCAGCGCCAATCGACAGGCGTACCAGAAAGCCGCGAAGCGGTTGAAGGCCGCTCGACGCGCGGCCGCCACGGCCGAGCGGTCAGGCGAGTTCGATGACCGACTGTCCACCCTTCGAGAGCAGTACCACCGCCGCCCGACGCTCATCACAATTCTCGACAAGGCCGGGCTGGTGCCGTAGCGGAGGGTCACGGCTTCCAGGAGTTCTCCTGGGCTCCCCTCAGCGGGGTGCCGCCGGTGCAGCTTCGAACGCGGCCAACCGGTTTCAGCCTCCTTCCAGCTCGGCTCGCCACTGGTCGTAGATCGAACGCGTGCTCGCCGGCGTCGCGGTCGGGAGCTCGCTGTCGTAAAGGTGGTTGAGGTGGGCAAAGGCACTGGCGATGGCCTCGTTGGTCACGCCGGCATCGAGCTCCTTGGCCCATCGGATGCACTGCTCGCGTCCAAGGGAGGCTTGGAGAGCCTCGAGGTCGGTGAAATCGCGCCCTTCGGAGCGGTCGAGGATGGCGAGCACTTTCCGGGCGGCGAGATCGGGTTCGGCCAGCATGGGGATGTCGTCGATGACCTCAGTGGGGAAGAGCCGAGGAGAATCGACCGCGAGATCGATCTCGACCTCCTCGCCGTCCTTGGCGTCCGAAGAGGCAGCGGGCGACTTCGAGCTGAGGCGGAGCGAGCTTCGTCACGCTGCTGGCCGCTCCGTGACTGCCGTTCGACCGAGCGGCAGTTGCCAGGCGGCGCGGAGCGGGCGGGGGACGACCAGCTCGTCGAACGAATCGGCGAGGAGCAGCCCATCAACGATGGACTCGATGTCGTCGGGTCCGCCTTCTCGAAGCACGATCTCGTACGCCCTCGGACGTTGGCTCCGATCAGACAGGTCGAATGTCCGGGGAGGTCCGCTCCACCAGAGATGGGTCGACGTCGTGATGGTACGGAACGCTCGGTGGATCGGCAGCCGCCACAGGGCGGATGGCACCGGGTAGGGGCGGAGGGTGTTCGTCCAGGTCCACTCGACGAGTGGCTCGACGCTGAGCCTGTATCCGACTGCCTGCAGAAGACGCTCGATTGTCGAGGCCTTGGGCTCGCGCCGTCCAGCTTCGTAGGCCGCGATGTTCGGGCGCGCGATACCTGTTCTCTCCGCCACCTCGGCTTGGGTGAGGCTCGCCCGTTCTCGAGCTTCCTGGAAGACGTGGGCGAAATTCATCGAACGTATCGTAAGCGATACATTGGCCGATGACAACGGTCTAGTGCTGGGCGCAGGATCGTCGTTGCCGGTTTCCCGCGCTGTTGGATACCGCTCTCCCACACCCATAGCGGCGCGTTCTGGATCTCGTTGCCGGTCAAGGCGACCCGTCCTCACGAAGAGAAGACCTCGACCGCCCTGGAGGCAGTGGAGGCGCCATTCTTTGAGAGCAGACTCCGCACCACCCGCGCTCGTTCAGCGAAACCCGCCGCACGAGATGTTATACGTAGACTTAATGGGCTAAATCTACGTATAGTACACCTATGCGTAGAGATCGTGACGCTCCCAGATTGGACTCCACCGCCACGGACTCGGCCGAATCCGGCTGGCCCGTCGTAAGTACAGAGACCCGCGACTGGGTCTCCAGCATGGGCGGCCTCTCCGGAAGGCAACGCTCTCGGATCAAGCCCACCTACGAAGCCGCCGTCCTCCCAGCCATTGCCGACATCGCACGCATCGACCTCCCCGGCGAGCTCATCGCAGACCTGGCCGAAGCCGAAGCCACCATCGAACGATTCGACGCCACCATCGGCTCGTCGCTCTCGGGGTTCGCCGTCATCGCACTGCGCACTGAAGCGGTCGCCTCGTCACGGATCGAGAACCTGTCCGCCACCGCCACCTCGATCGCGCTCGCCGAACACCTCCCCAAGACCGCCCGCACCCGATCCAACGCCGAAGCCATCTCCGCCAACGTCGAAACCCTGCGCGAAGCCATGCACCGGGACGGCGACATCACCACCGGTGAGATCGAAGAGATCCAACGGATCCTTCTGGAAGAACACACGCCGAAACTCGTCGGACTCCGAGCCGAACAGGTCTGGATCGGCGGCACCGTCCACTCACCCCACGACGCCGATTACGTCGCTCCCCACCACGACCGAGTTCCGGCCGCGCTCGACGACTGGGCCATCTTCACGAATCGCCGGGACCTGGGCCGGCTCGCCCACATCGCTGTCGCTCACGCCCACTTCGAGAACATCCATCCGTTCGCAGACGGCAACGGCCGCACCGGGCGCGTGATCGTGCAACGTCAGCTGCGAACCAGCGGGCTCACACGCGAGACCGTTCTGCCTGTCTCCGCCGGGCTGCTCACCGACACCGACCGCTACTTCGACGCGCTGACCGCATACCGAGACGGCGACGTCGCTCCGGTAGTGGCAGCGTTCACCGACGCAGCCTTCGCCACCGCAGCGAACGCCAACAGCCTCGCCGAGGAGCTCACCGAGATCCGCGACCGGTGGAGCGAAAGGTTCACTGCGCGCTCTGACTCGGCGGTCTGGCCGCTTTTGGACTACGCCCTACAATCGCCGGCGATCAGCGCGTCGGTTGCGGCCGAGGCCCTGGGCATGACCCCACACCGGGTACGTGCCGGGCTCGAACAGCTCGAAGAAGCCGGCGTCGTGCACACCGACTCGGCATCACGCCGCAACCGAGTCTGGCTCGTGAGCGACGTGATCGAGGCCGTCGAGAGGTTCATGGATCGCACCCAGCGGCCCCGAACCGGCTGAACAGCGAGTTGGCGGCGCCGCTGACGGGGCGAGTTCCGGCCAGACCCGCGCCTTGTTCTGGGGAGAAGAACCGGTCGCAACTCGGATTCGTCAACCGACGAGAAGGTTGGGTGATCTCCACCACCCGGCTTCCATGTCGATGCGGACGCTGATGGGATTCACCGCGCCGTCGGCTTCGACGACACCGGTTACCAGGACCCGTGGAACAAGGGTGCCGACACTCAGGACTGACCGGTAGTCGGGGCGATCGGCAATTGGCGTCATCAGTTCATGGAACGCGGTGGCAAACCGCTCCTTCGGGTCGCGTTCACCGCCGAGTTGGGTGTCGAGAAGTTCGAGGAAGCGCTCGTCGACCTTGACCGGCTGCCGCTCGTTCACGTCTCGGTGGTAGGCGCTGCCTCGTCGTCGGCGATGTGGGCCCGTATATCGGAGCGCGCACGCTCGAGAAGGTCTGGCGGGACCGCGCGCACGTCTGTCACGATGCCAGCGTTGACAACGTCGTGGCGTTCGTTCGGCGTCATGGCCAGGAGTTCATCGGTGGTCCAGATCTTGCCTTCAGGCACGGCGGTCACGATAGCTCCCTGGTCGAGTGGCTGACTGAGTCCATCTTGTCCAAGCGGTGTGACAGCAATGATGAACATGCCGGGTCCGGACGGGCGGAGCGACTCCCAGGGGTGGTCCCGTGGTTCGAGGTCTGCACCGTCGGGGTGGGCTGACGCGTCGACAACCCGCCACGGGCGAGCAACTCGACCCCGCGCTCACTCGTCTTGCGGAACGAGAAACCGGTCGGCACTCGTCGGCCAACACCGGTGGCCCGCGACGCTTGCCATTCCCGCCTGCGCTAGACGAGCCGCAGAGGAACGACCTGGGCGATCGCGGCGAAGTCGCCGTCGACCGCCAGGAGTTCTGCTCCGGATCGCAGCGAGATCGTGGCGATCATGCAGTCGATGAGGCCTCGCGGGGTGACGCCGGCAGATCGACACTGTCGATAGAGCAGTGCCGCACCTTCGAAGTCGGCGACGGGGTCGGCCGCGATCCATTGAAACGATGTCAGCAGCCGCCGGAGGTCGCTGCTTCGTTTGTCGCTCCGTGCGCCGGCAAGAACCTCCATCATGACGGGTTCGGTGACGGCCAGGTCGTCGCCGCCTGCTTCGATCAATTCGGCGAGGCGCTCATCGGCGGTAGAGCCCGTGGCACGGTCGAACTCGACCCAGGCCGACGTATCGGCGAGGATCATGGACCGGTATCAGCCGGCACGTCGCCGATCGCGCGGGCACCGCGCATCTCCAACGCCTGGGCGATCGTCATGGGTTCACCGGCGAGCCGACGCAACGCAAGATCGACGGCCTCGGTTTTGGTGTGGATGCCGTAGCGCCGCATCACGACGTCGAGCGTTTCGTCGTCGATCTCGATGTTGGTTCGGGCCATGACCCAGAGAGTACACGTAGTCTACACTCTATGCACGTAGTAGGTGTGTCGCTCAGTTCACATACGACGCTCGATGTCACACCCACGGCGTAGGTTCGCGGTCACTTCCCCCTCGTTGCACTCCGATCCGAGGGAACACATGCCTATCGACGAACCCGTACGCCTGCGTCTGCACCGACGCCTCTCCGAGCTTCTTGACGCGGAGCTCGCCGATGCCATGATGGAGTCCATGCCGCCCATGCGTTGGGACCAACTCGCCACGAAGGACGACATCGATCGTCTCGACGCGAGAACGGAACGCATCGAACGAACACTCGTCGACCACGGCGAGCGGTTCGAGCAGCTCACCAAACACGGCGACCATCTCGAGAACCGGATCGATGCACTCGGTGAGCGCGTCGAGAACCGGACCAGCGCGCTCGGCGAACGCCTCGAGAGCCAGATCGACGCGCTCGGCGAACGCATCGAGAACCGGACCAACGCCTTCGGCGAACGCATCGACGCGCTCGGCGAACGTCTCGACGCCCAGCTCCACGGCTTCTCGGGTGAGCTGGCGCTGCTCGAGGGGCGACTGTCGGTGCGGTATGCCGAGACGACACGCATGATCGTCTTCGCCATGATGACGCTGTTCGTCGGCGTCGTTGCGGTGATGGCCACCACCCTCGCCTGACACGACGCCGGCATCGTGGACGCGCCATCGCGCGGCCTCCCCGCGGAACAAGTGCCGTCGTTTCGCGACTGGTGGGCCGAATTCATCTCGACCAGGGTCGGTGTTCGACCGGCGACCCGCCTGCGTGACGAGTCGATCTTTCGGTGTCAACCCGATACGGGGACTCTCGCTGCCCCAGGTGCCCCACAAGGAGCCCAGGTTCCTCGAACCCGGCGAGCTCGCGGCCCTCCGAGCCAAGAGGGTCCACGCCACGACCGCCACGATCGTCGTCACCGAAACGCGGACCCTCAGCCGCGACGGCACACCGAGCTTCGGCCCAGCGAAGCCGCCGGACTCCGCGGCCTGCGGATCCACGATCTTCGCCACACCTGCGTCGCGATGTGGAGCCGCTCGCTGGCGTCACCTCGAGCCGCCGCCAAGTGGGCAGGACATTCGAACCCGGCGCTGGTCCTCGGAGTGTACGGCGGCGTCTTCGACGACGAGAGCGATGCCGTCATGCAACGGCTCAGCGAGTACGCGACACCCCCAGATCACCAATGAGTCGGTGGCGACCCACGAGCCCGCAATGGCGTCACTCTGATACCGGACGGGCGGGGGAGCTTCAGCGAAGCGGTTGTCCCGACCCATCGATGTCAGACGGACTGCTGACCGACGTCGTACGACGGGCGCAACACGATCAGCCGGTCACCGTCGCGGACGCCGTTGGGATCCAACCCGAGATGCGCGGGAAGGCGAACGCCGTTCCTGACGACCGCCAGCAGCGTCGTCGCTTCGGGCACCGCCGGGGCCGGACCTGACGTGTCGGGATCGACCTCCGCCAACTCGAGGCCGGTGCCTGCGTCGATGATGTCATCGAGCACGCCGACCGCGCTGGGAGCCACGGTGGCCAGCGCCAGCATGCGACCGACGGAGGCCGTCGAGTCGATCACCTCGTCGGCACCACCCTGGCGCAGCAGGTGAAGGTTCTGCTTCTCACGACCGCCGGTGACGATGTGCGCGCCTTCGTTCAGTTCCCGCACGGTCAACGTGATGAGGACGGCAGTGTCGTCGCGATTGGGGGTCACCACGACCGCTCTCGCCCGATCGATGGCCGCCTGCTGAAGGATGTCGTTCTCGGTGGCGTCTCCTTCGATCGCGACGATGCCGAGCTTGGCCGCCGCGGCCAGCGCGGCGGCGTCGCGGTCGACGGCAACGATCTCCTCGGCCGCCACCCCCCGGCTGAGCAACTCGGCGGCGGCGCTGTGACCGGTCGAGCCGAATCCGCAGATGACCACATGATCGTTCACTTGCTGCCTCCAACGTCGGGCCTTGATGAGTCGTCGTGATTGATCGGTCAGCACCTCGACCGTCGTGCCCACGACCAGGATCAGAAACAGGATGCGGGCCGGGGTGATCAGCAGGATCGTGGCCAGCCGGGCACCGTCGCTGAGGGCGGTGATGTCGCCGTAGCCGGTGGTGGTGACCGTGACCGACGCGTAGTAGAGCGCATCGAGGAACCCGATCGTTTCGCCGGTCACATCCACGTAGCCGTCGCCACCCAGCACCACGACGAGCGCGACGAACACCACCAGTCCGAGTGCGAACCCGACGCGGCGGGCGATGGCGTGCAGCGGCGCCAACTGGCGGCGCGGGACCCTGACGCGATCGATCGTCGATCTCATGGACACGCGGCCAGTCTGGCGGGTGGCCCGCCGTCGATCGGGGACCGATCACCTCCGGCCGGGCCCGCCAGTAGCGTGTGCACCATGCGGATCGGACTCACCGGGGGAGCGTCGAGCCCGTGAACGGCGACCTCACCGACGAACAGCGGCGCCTCGCGGCGGCGGGCGACCTGAACGTGCTCGCCCTGCTGATGCTGGTCGGCAGCACGCTCTTCGCGCTCGCCAACCAGTGGATCGGCACGATGAGCTGGCTCGCCGTCGCTCTGTCGATCTCGTCGACGCTGGCGTGGTCGCTCGGCCTCTGGCGCCGTTCGCCGATCACCACCTCATTCGTCAAGATCGGATTCGGCGTGAGCGGCCTCGTCGCCCCGGTCGTCGGTCTCGCCGGCGTCGTGGCCGGTGTCGCCGGTTTCGGTTGGGGATGGGCGCTGCTCGGTGCGGCGATCGTCTACCTCGTGTTCTCGGTGCTCGGGCTGGAAATCATCGAACGAGCCCACGCCACGGGGGTCGTCGATTCCTACTCGCCGGACTGAACGCTCACCGGATTCACCAACCTGCGGTTCGGGACGATTCGTGTTCATCAGTCGTGGCCGCGTGGCTCGGAATCGCCACAATGATCAACAATGACCAGGTGACCAGACTCGAGCTTCCGTCCCCTACCCGCAGCTCGGTCGAGACGTTCGTGACGGAGAACCTTGGCCACCTCGTCGACCGACCGGTCATCGGGTCCCCGTCGATTCGAGGCGGCCAGGGGCAGGCCGACGCCGCGCTCACCGGCTTCGACGTGACCCGATACGCGGCTCGGCGCAACGAGGTCGACCCACCCGAACGACGCGGCGCCTCCCGGCTGTCGCCCTACATCCGCCATGGCCTGTTGAGCCTCGGGGAGGTCTGGGACGCCGTCGGCGGCGGCCCCACGCGAGATGTGCGGAAGTTCCGGGACGAGCTGCTCTGGCAGGAGTACGCGCGGCACTGGTACGCACGGCTGGGTCACGCCACCGCACAACCGCTGCGGCAACAGCCGGTCGCGACCGAGCCGGGCGACGGGTGGGACCGGATGCTGCCGTGCCTCGATCTCGTCGTCGCCGAACTCGAGCAGGACGGGTGGCTCGTGAACCAGTCGCGCATGTGGCTCGCGAGCGATTGGACGGTCCGTAACGGGCAGGACTGGCGCCGCGGCGAGGATCGGTTCTTCGCTCACCTGCTCGACGGGTCGCGCGCGGCCAACCGTCTCGGCTGGCAGTGGACCACCGGGTTCGGATCGTCGAAGGCCTACGGCTTCAGCCGCCGGCAGGTCGAGAAGCGCGCCCCGCAGTGCTGTCGACAGTGCCCTCACCGCGCTGCGTGCCCCATCGAGGACTGGCCGCCTGACAGACCGACCGAGCCGGTCGAGTGGCCTGCGGAAACCGATCTCACCGGTCCGAATCAGGTCGTCACGATCGCGGAGCCGGAAGCCGTCTGGCTCACCGCGGAATCACTGGGGCACGCCGACCCGGCACTGGCCGCACACCCCGATCTGCCCGTTGTGTTCGTCTTCGACGAGCCGTTGCTGGCGCGCCTGCACCTCGACGGCAAGCGACTCGTCTTCCTGACCGAGACACTCGCCGAGCTCGCGGAGATGCGAGCGGTCGAGCTCCACCTGGGTCACCCGGCCGTCGAGCTGGCGGGTCGGGCGCTCGCGGTGACCCACGCGCCGGTCCCCGGGTTCCGGACGAGGGCCGCCGCACTGCAACCGGTCGAGACCCACCCGTGGCCCTGGCTGCGAACGCCAGGCCCGGGGTCGGTGCGGTCGTTCAGCGCGTGGCGCAAGCGGACCGCGCCGTCGTGAGTCGAGACGCGGGTCGTTCCGCGCCGGTCAAGGTGTGCGCGTCGTGCGGCCGGGAAATGGTGTGGCGCAAGGCGTGGGCGAAGAACTGGGACGAGGTGAAGTACTGCTCGGAGGCGTGCCGACGTCGCAAGATCGGTCCCGCGGACACTGCACTCGAGAACGCCATCGTCGAACTGCTCGACCAACGCGCCAACGGTGCAACGATCTGTCCGAGCGAGGCGGCCAGGTTGGTCGATCCCGTGGGCTGGCGAGAACTGATGACGCCGGTCCGCTCTGCGGCGAACCGACTCGTTGCGAACGGGCAGATCGAGATCGTGCAGCGGGGTCGGGTGGTCGATCCGTCGAGCGCGAAAGGTCCGATTCGGCTCCGCCGTGCCAGAGCTCGGCCCTGAGCCGATGCGTTCCGGCGCGACCACGGGCCCCCACGGCTCCCGGCACCTCCACCGGGTGTCACACTCGCCGCCGAGGTTCGCGGTCACTTCCCCCTCGTCGCACTTCGAACCACGAAGGAACACATGCCCTGTCGACGAACCCGCACGCCTGCGGCTCCACCGGCGCCTGTCCGACGGATCGACGCACTCGGCGAACGCTTCGACGCCCAGCTCCACAGCTTCTCCGGTGAGATGGCGCTGATCGAAGGGCGCCTTCGGTGCGCTTCGCCGAGACGGCACGCATGATCGTCTTCGCCATGATGACGCTGTTCGTCGGCGTCGTCGCGGTGATGGCCACCATCCTCGCCTGACACGGCACCGCCGTCGTGGCTGCGCCATCGCGCGGCCGGCCAGAACCCTCGAGCCACCCGCGGTCACACTCCCGCCCTACGGTGACCACACGGACTTCCCCTCCACATGCCGAACCGGGAGGAGCCCGATGCCCGTCGACGAGAACACCCGCCTTCGTATCCGCCAGTACCTGCTCGAACTGATGGACGAGGACGCTGCGAATGCCATGATGGAGTCCATGCCGCCGATCCCGTGGACGCAGCTCGCCACCAAGGACGACATGGCGCGCCTCGACGGCCGGCTCGTGGGCATCGACCGCCGTCTCGACAGCACCAACGAACGCATCGACAACGTCGCCGACCGACTCGACAGCACCAACGAACGCATCGACAGCACCAACGAGCGAATCGACAACGTCGCCGACCGACTCGACAGCACCAACGAACGCATCGACACGATGAGCGATCGGATCGGCGATCTCTCCAGAACCGTCACCGTCGGGTTCTTCTCGATGGCGCTCACACTCGCGGTGTTCATGATCGGGACGCTCGCCTCGCTCCTCGCCGCCGGCGCCTTCAGCTGATCCGCCCCATTCCGCAACGGGCGTCAGCCGAGCGACCGCGGCCGCAGATGGGCACCCACGCCGGCGTCGCTGCGGCCGACCGAGCGGATCTGGCCACTCGTCGACCGCTCGTCATGATGAGAGTCGACGAGAGAACATACGACCGGCTCAGGTGGGCGGCTTGGGCACCTCGGGCATGGGGGGCTTGGTCGGATCAGGGGTGATGGGGCGGTCGGGACCGGGACCGGGCGGTGTCCCGGGCCCGCCGCCACCGTCGCCGGCGGGATGGTCCGGCGAGGTCATTCAGCTCACCGTTCGACGGTCGCTGATGGCGTTGTAGGCGAGAAGCACGATCACCGCACCGATGATCGAGCCGATCACACCGGCGGCCTGGATCGGGCCGTCATCGAGATCGGTGCCGAAGAGCAGGTAGCCGAGGAAGCCGCCCACCAACGAACCGACGACGCCGAGCAGCCACGTGCCACCGATGCCGAGGGGATCGGGACCGGGGACGAGCAGTCGGGCAATCGCCCCGAAGACGAGGCCGAGAACGAAGAGGACCAACAAGAACCACAGCATGAACGATTCCTTCCGTGTGAGAGAGGTAACGGTTACCTACCCAGTCCGGGCGGGTCGAAACCCCGAGATCGCCGGCGCCGGCACCTCCGACAGGGTGGGCCGGGCGGGCGGAGGCCGGGCGCCGGGTGAGAGCACCTAGTGTCTCGACCATGTCCACTCCTCCTGCTGATCGCCCCTACGACATCGTGGTCTTCGGCGCCACGAGCTTCGTCGGTCAGATCCTCTGCCGGTACCTGGTCGACCGGCATGGGATCGACGGCGACCTCCGCTGGGCGATCGCGGGTCGCAACGGGGCCAAGCTCGGCTCGGTCGCGGCCGAAACCGGCGCCGACGTGCCCCGCATCGTGGCCGACGCCGCCGATGCCGACGACGTGGCTTCGCTGGCGACGTCGGCCCGACTCGTGATCTCCACGGTCGGCCCCTACGCGCTCTACGGATCAGCACTCGTGGCTGCATGCGCCACGGCCGGCACCGACTATTGCGACCTCACCGGCGAACCGCAGTGGATGCAGAAGATGATCGACGCCCACGGCCCGGCGGCCGAACAGAGCGGCGCCCGCATCGTGCACTCGTGTGGGTTCGACTCAATCCCGTCGGACCTCGGCGTGTGGTTCACCCAACAGGCGGCGATCGGGCGGTTCGGTCTGCCGTGCTCTCGCATCGCCATGCGGGTCAAGGCCATGAAGGGAGGGGCCAGCGGCGGCACCATCGCCAGCATGATGAACGTCATGGAGGAAACGGCCGGCGACCCGGGCCTGCGCAAGCTGCTCGCCAACCCCTACGCACTCGCCCCCGACGGCATGCGCACCGGCGTGGATCAGCCCAACATCGTCGTCCCGAAGAAGGACGACGCGTCGGGCGAGTGGGTCGCACCGTTCGTGATGGCGGCGATCAACACCCGGGTCGTACACCGCACCCACGCGTTGCTGGACCGGCCCTGGGGCGACGACTTCCTCTACGACGAGGCGATGATGATGGGGGCCGGCCCGCTCGGCGCGGCCAAGGCTGCAGGGCTCGCCGGTGGTCTCGGCGGGTTCATGGGCGTCGCCGCCTTCGGCCCCGCCCGCAAGCTCCTGGGCCGGGTACTCCCCGAGCCCGGCGACGGCCCCAGTCCCGAGGCGCAGGAAGCCGGCTTCTTCGACATCCGGTTGTACGGCACCACCGCCGACGGCGGCACCATCGACACCAAGGTCACCGGCGATCGCGACCCGGGCTACGGATCCACCGCGAAGATGCTGGGCGAGTGCGCATCGGTGCTCCTTGCCCGCCCCCGCACCGGCACTGATTCGGTGCCCGGCGGGTTCTGGACCCCGACCACCGCCCTCGGCGATCACCTGATCGAGGCTCTCCGGACCCACGCCGGCCTGACGTTCGAGATCCTCTCGTAGGGCTCGACGAGGCGAGACTCGACGAGCGCTCATTGCACACTTTGTGCACGTTGCGTATCATCCGTGCATGAAGGATCTGCGCACACGACAGCGAGCGCTCGGGCGACAGGCGATCGTCGACGCTTGCGCCGCCCTCGTGACCGAGCGTCACCACCTCGATTTCACGATGAAGGAGGTGGCCGAACGGGCCGGCGTGTCGCTGCGCACCTTGTACAACCACTTTGCCACCCGTGAGGACATGCTCGACGCGCTGGGCGAGGTGGTCAACGAACGGACAAGGGCGCTCGGCCAACGCCAGGCCGCCGACCTCGAGACCCTTGCCGACTTCACCGACGCCGTCGCCATCAACTCCACGATTTTCGAGCAGCTCGGCGGCATCAGTGAGGCTTTCGCTCAGATGCCGCTGGGCAACGTCGGCGGCGACCGGGACCGGGCCGCACGCACCGCGCAGCTCACCGAGTTCCTCGCCGCACAGATGCCGTCGGCGCCGACCGCCGATGCCAACGCGATCGCCATCATGCTGCGCCATCTCGCCAGCCACCGCAGCTGGTTCTGGTTGACCAAGGAATACGGCCTCACCTCCGACGACGTTGCTCGACTCGTCAACTGGGCGACCGAGACGCTGATCGACGCGGCCGAACACGGCCGACTACCCGACCCCGGGTCCGCCACGAACAAGCCTGAGAACACCCGCACCAAGGGGGCCACATGACCACACCCATCGCATCCACTGCCGGCTCGGCGCTTCCCCCGTTCGCCATGGTCGACCTCGACGACCCCCGCGCCGCGGACGCCGACGTGGCCGGCACGAAGGGGGCCGGATTGGCTCGATTGCGGTCCGCCGGATTCGCCGTGCCCGACGGTGTGGTCCTCCCCGTCGGTATCGCCGCCGCCTGGCCCGACGGCGAGGCACCGGCGACGATCGCGGCTGCGGTGGCCGACGCGTGCAGCCGTCTGGACGGACCGCTCGCCGTACGCACGTCGACCACGTGGGAGGACGGCACGACCCGGGCCCACGCCGGGGCGACCGCCACGGTGCTCGACGTCACCGGGACCGAGGACACGCTCGCCGCCATACGCCACTGCCTCGACGAATCAGCGCAGGCCGGCCGTGAACACGGCGCCGCCGGAGAGATCGCGGTCGTGCTCCAGCACCTCGTGCCCGCGGAGTGGGCCGGCGTCGCCTTCAGCGCCGACCCGATCACCGGTGCGCGCGACGTCGTGCGCGTGGCCGCCACCTCCGGCCTCGGCGAGGCGCTCGTGCAGGGCGAGGTGATCGGCGCCGACCTGACCGTTCGCGGCACCCGGGTCGACGTGGCCGGCGGCACCGCGAGAACCGGCCAGGCGCAGGCGCTACCCACCGAGATCGCCCTGCGGGTGGCCGACGCCGCTCGTGCCGTCGAGGCCTCGTTCGGTCGCCCGCACGACATCGAGTGGGCCATGGCCGACGACACCCTCTGGCTCGTCCAGGCCCGGCCCATCACGACGCTCCCGATCCAACCGGCTCTACCCGAGGGCAACAACTGGCAGAAGGACACCGCCCACTATCCCGAGCCGATGACGCCGTTCGGCTGGTCGCTGCTCTGGGCCTGCGACGAGGACGTCCGCGCGGTGTTCGACGAGGTGGGCATGCTCATCCGAGGTCTTGAACAGGTCTTCGTCGGCGGCGAGATCTACGGCCGCGTGATGCCCGCGTTCGGCGATGCCGACGGCGCCGGCAAGCCCCCACCCGCATTCGTGCTCGGCATCGCCTCCCGGCTCGTTCCCGAACTCCGTCGCCGCACCGCCATCGCCCGTCGACTCATCGCGGACAACCAGGTGCAGCGCTGGGTCGACGAGTGGCACGACCACGACCGGGCGCACATGGCCGGCCGCGCCGCCGACCTCGCAGCCATCGATCCGGACACGCTCGACGACGCGGCCCTCGCCGCCCACATGCGCGCGGCGGTCACGCTGGTCAAGGACGGTCAACGGATCCACTTCCGTCTGGTGATGCCCTGGGCCCAACGCCTGCACGCGCTCAACACGCTGGTGGCGGAGGAACTCGGCTGGGATGATGCGGCAATCGCCACGATGTTGGGCGGCCACTCGGCCGCCACCCGGGCCGCCGACGATGCGCTCGACGACATCCGAACGCGTATCCGCCGCACCGACGGCGCGCTCGCCGCCCTCGAAGCCCGCCCCGGCGAACCGGTCGACGCGCTCGCATCCGTGCATGCCGATCTCGCCACCCAGGTCGACGACTGGGTGGCCGAACACGGTTGGGCATCGGTCAACTACGACGCCGGCATGCCAGTTCTGGCCGAGCGTCCCCGCATGGTGACACAGCTGCTGTTGGCCGAACCCGAGGCGGTCGACCATGCTGCGGCGATCGACGCGGCCGAGCGCGCCCGGGCCGCGTTCTCCCCGGCCCGGCGGGACGAGTTCGATCGGGTACTGGCCGCCGCCCGCGCCGTCTATCCCCTGCGCGACGACAACACGATCATCGTCGGCGACCGGCCCCTTGCCGTGCTGCGGCTCGCCATGCTCGAGTCCGGGCGACGGCTCGCTGGGTGCGGCACCATCTCCACACCGGCCGATGCCGCGTACCTCACCGTCGACGAGCTCTGCGACGCGCTGACCGCTCCGGCCGCCAGCCCGGACCCGGCAGACCTCGCCGCCCTGGTCGTGCAGCGGCGAGGCGAAGAGGCATGGGTCCGCGCCAATCCCGGTCCAGCCACCATTGGCGCCCAGGGCGAACCGCCCGATACGAGTCGACTCCCTCGAGCACTGCGCCAGGTGAACGAACCAGTGCTGTGGGTCGTCGCCCACGAATACCCCGTCGTCGGACCGCCGCCGGCCGATGACGACGTCATCCTGGCCGGGGTGGCCGCATCCGCCGGTGTCGCCGAGGGCACGGTACGGGTGATCCGGAGTCACGCGGACATGCATCGACTCGTCGACGGTGACGTGCTCGTCTGCCAGGTGACGAGCCCGTCGTGGGCACCCCTGTTCCCCTTGGCCCGGGCCATCGTCGCCGACGGCGGCGGCGTGCTGAGCCACGCGGCGATCGCCGCCCGCGAGCACGGCATCCCTGCCGTGCTCGGCACCGGCACCGCCACAAGCACGCTGCGCGATGGGCAACGAGTCCGAATCGACGGCACCCGAGGTCTCGTCCTGGCGGAGTGACGGCGGGCCGCGGCACCGACGCTGGAGTAGCCCGTACCGATCTGAAATGATGGGCGGACACTGGCAGCTGACCACCGAAAGTGGTACCACTGTCACTCGGCGGTGCAGGGCGTGCCGATACAAGGCGAGGCGATCACCCACGGGTGATACGGGAGATCACTATGAACGGGCGACCCATTCTCCGACGGACCGGGGCGATCATCGCCGCCGCGGCACTGGTCGCCGCCACGATGGCGGCAACCGCCTCGGCGTCCGACCCGACCACCGGCGCACCAGCCACCCTGCCACCGACGCCGGCCAAGGACGGCTCGACGCTGTCCAGTTCTGACCTGCGAACCGCGGTCGAACTCCTCGACGATGGCCTTTCGCTCAGCGGCGCGTCACCGACGCAGGAGGTTCTGGTCGAGGTGCACTACGTCGACACCACAACCGCGGGCGAGGCTCGTTCACTCGTCACGGCGGCGGGTGGCACCATCACCGGCGAGGTCGACGGCTGGCTGATCGAAGCCTTCGTCCCGGTCGACCGCCTCGAAGCACTCGAAGCACAACCGGCGATCAAGTACCTCACCGTGCCCCGCGAGTCCGCCATCGAAGACGGCGCCGGCGCAACCAACGCGGCCGGTCCCGGCCAAGCGGGCGGCACGACCGGCGATCACGTCGTCGAGTCGAATGCCGACGACTGGCATGCAGCCGGCTGGGACGGCTCCGGCGTCACAATCGGCATCATCGACGTGTTCCACGAAGCCAACTGGAACGCCGCCGTCGCGTCGGGCGATCTGCCGCCGGCGTCGGGCACGTTCTGCCGAGTCAACGGCGGATCGTGCAGTGTGTTCGACGCCAGCAACAACCACGGCAACAACGTCGCGGAACTCATCCACGACATGGCACCGGGTGCCGAGATCTACATTGCCCTCGCCATCTCCACTGCCGACACCCAAGCCGCGGTCGACTACTTCGACGCCAACGGCGTCGACATCATCTCCCGTTCCCTCACGGCGCAATATGACGGACCCGGCAACGGCACGGGCCCGCTCGCCGCGGTGATGGACAACGCCGTCGCCGATGGCATGCTCTGGCTCAACTCCGCCGGAAACAACGCCAGCGCGTCCGGCGCCTCCGGCGGGTCGTACTGGCGCGGCCAGTGGGTCGACCAAGACGGTGACGGCTACATCGAGTTCGCCCCGGGGGACGAGACCCTCGGCTTCTTCTGCGGATTCAGCAATGGTGTGCGCTGGAGCGACTGGGGCGACCCGAACGCCACGGATTACGACATCCAGATCCTGGACTCGTCCTTCAACGTCATTGGCGGAAGCTACGACGCGCAGCCCACCTCCGATCCCGTCGAGCAGTTCGACACCTGCGGCCAGACCGGCAGCATTGCCTACCTCACGATCCGACTCTTCTCCCCCAACGGTGGTACCAACGGTGACGTGCTCGAGTTCATGCTGAACTCGAATGGATTCGAGCACTCCTCGAACCCGTTCAGCGCCTCCGGCCCGGCGTCGGACTCCGCCAACCCCGGCGCGATGTCGATCGGCGCGATCGACCCCGCCACCGGCAACGCCATTGCGACCTACAGCTCGCAGGGTCCGACCAACGACCTGCGGGTCAAGCCCGACATGAGTGGGCAGTCCTGCGTCGCCACCAGCCTCACCGACTGCTTCAACGGCACGAGTGCCGCCACCCCCGTCGTCGCCGGCGCCGCTGCGCTCGTGCTGCAGTCCCGATCGGCGACCACTCCGCCGACCCTTCGATCGTTCCTCCTCGACCGCGCCTCCGCTGACCGCGGCGCCGCCGGGTCGGACAACGTGTTCGGCACCGGTGAGCTTCTGCTCCCCACTCCCCCGACAGAGCTCGTGGCCACGGCCCCGGGCGCGCCCACCGCGGTCACCGCGGACCGCACGACCACGTCGGCGACGGTGTCGTGGACCGCGCCGGCCGACGACGGTGGCGACCCTGACCTCACCTACACCGTGACCGGTTCTCCCGGCGGATCGTGCACGGCCACGGCCCCGGCAACCTCGTGCGTCGTCAACGGCCTGATCAATTGGGTCACCTACTCGTTCACCGTCACGGCCCGCAACAGTGCGGGCGTCAGCGCGAGCTCGGGACCGTCGACCGCCGTGCTGTCGGCCCTGCTCGTCGACTGCAGTTCGCCCCTGCCCCACCCGTTCCGCGACGTCCCGGCCGGCTCCTTCGCCGGTGGCGACATCGGCTGCATCGCCGGACTCGGTGTCACCACCGGTACCTCGCCGACCACCTATGCGCCGGCGGACAACGTGACCCGCGAACAGATGGCCGCCTTCATCGCCCGCCTCTACCGCACCATCACCACCTGACCAGCCCTCTTGGGGTCAGACCCCCGTTGCAGTTGGAGTCAGATCAGGGTGTTGACGAAGATCTGCCAGGCGAGCGCGCTCTTGGCCACGAGGCTGAGCACGATGTAGACGGTCTCGCCGTAGACGTAGTCGGCCCAACGCCCGACCCGGCGGTACTGCAACCACTGGTTGATGGCAAACACGTTGAACAGTACGAAGATCGTCACGATGATGCCGTAGACGAACGTCGGCGGACCCTCGGCGCCCTCCCGGTTGACGTTGATCACGAGATACGTCGCGA
This sequence comes from Acidimicrobiales bacterium, assembly GCA_040219515.1. NCBI lineage: Bacteria > Bacillati > Actinomycetota > Acidimicrobiia > Acidimicrobiales > Acidimicrobiales bacterium. The sequence continues at coordinate 276,812 of JAVJSI010000014.1, read as the reverse complement.
TCGCCAACCACGGGGCGATGCCGGCGATCGACCCGAACCAGAACGGCGTCCACCAGGTGGGCCGCTCGGCGTCGTTGACCATCTCCATGATCCAGCCGAACAGGATCATCGCCGCGTTGACGAACGCGATCGCGATGAGCGCGGCAAGATCGGTGATGCCTGTGACCAGCGCGATGAGAACGATCATCAGCGTCGACGACAGCGCGTACTCGACCCAGCGGAACCGGTTGCGTCCATGACGGAGTTCCGAGGCATAGGCGCCGAAGCCGACCGTGCCGATCAGGAAGTGGAAGAAGGCCGACAGGAAGAGGAACGCTGCGGTTCCCCAGGCGAGCGGCACGCCGGTGACGACGTCGATGGTGCCGTCGGCGATCGGCGTGCCGGGCGGACCGCCGAGGCTGAACGAGCTGACCTCGAGCTCGAAGTCGTTGCCGAGCACGACCATCAGTGCACCGGACACGAGATGGAGCGCGCCCATCAACAGGTTGAATCGGCGTAGTCGACTGAGCCGAGTGTCACCGATGTCGACGGTCTCTCGTTCGAAGTTCAACATAGGCAGGATCCTTCCCCCTGCCCTACGGCACCAAACCCGTCCCCGGATGCAACGGGGGTCTGACCCCGGATGCAACGCTGCTGCTACGGGAGGAGGGACTCAAGGGTCGTACGGTCGTCAGGGGTCATGGGCCAGGAGCCGGCGGCGACGTTGCCGGTGACCTGTTCGACCTTGGTGGCGCCGGAGATGACAGTGGCAACCTGCGGGTTGGACGTGAGCCAGCTCATGGCTGCATCGAGCACGGTGTGGCCCCGCTCGGCGGCCCAGGTCGAGAGCGCGTCGACGGTGGCCAGGCGCTCGTCGGTGATGAACGCGCCGGCCCGGTCGCCCCATGCCGCGAGACGGCTGTCCTCGGGCAGATCCTCGCCGGCCTTGTACTTGCCGGTCAGCAGACCCGATTCGAGAGGGAAGTACGGGACGAACCCGATCGAGTGACGGGCACAAGCATCGAGCACGCCGTTGGTCTCGGGGTCACGGGTGAGCAGGCTGTAGTGGTTCTGCACCGTGACGAATCGGGCCGACCCGGCAGCCTCGGACACGGCCGCGGCCTCGTCGAGCTGTTCGGCCGAGAAGTTCGAACAGCCGATCTCGCGGACCTTGCCCTCGCGCACCAGCTCGTCGAGCGCTGCGAGCGTCTCGGCGATGGGCGTCGCCGGGTCGGGATTGTGGAACTGATAGTGGTCGATGTGGTCGGTGCCGAGCCGACGCAGGCTGCCCTCGATCGCCGAGCGCACGGCCTCGCGGGTGCCGTTGGCCGGGCCGTTCTCCACCGGCAGCATCCCCCACTTGGTGGCGATGCACACCTGGTCTCGCCGACCGGCCAGCGCGGCCCCGAGGAACTCCTCGGACTTTCCACCGCCGTAGCCCTCGGCCGTGTCGAAGTAGTTGATCCCCGCCTCGATGGCCGCGTCGACCACCTTGCGGGTCTGGTCGGCGTCGATACGCATGCCGAAGTTGTTGCACCCGAGGCCCACCGCCGAAACCTCGAGCCCACCGATCTGTCGTGTGTCCATCCGCCGATCATGGCCCACACGAACCCGCGCGGGAAACGCCCGGGAAGGAGCGCCGGGAAACTACACGGGCACCTCGACCTGATAGTTCCCGGGTTCGGTCACGAAGTCGGCGTGGCCGTACATCTCGAGAAGCCGGGCGAGGCGTCGGTTGAGGCGGTCGTCGACCATGGGTCCGACCACCGGCAGACGCAGGCCGACGTTGTAGCCCAGCGTCTTCACGCCGATGACACCCATTGCGGCGCCGGCTGCCACCTTGTCCATCAGCCCGAACTCGATCCCCATCGACCCGGCCCGCGACGCGTCGCCGCTGAGGAAGCTGTTGATCAGCACGAACCGCGAGAACCCGTTCTCGAGCCAACCGTGCGCTCGTCCTCGCCACGTCGACCGATCGAACAGATCAGCGTCCATGGTGCCCCGCACCAGCACGCCGCATGTCTCGTCGTCGTACGCCTCGCGCAGCGAGATGTGGCGGGCGACGAGCAGGTCGACGATCTCCTGGGGCGTGTCCCCCAGCAGATCCTCGGGCAGGCCGAGCAGGAAGCAGCGGTAGCGAGCGAGCTCGACCGTGGCCTTCTGGGCGGGCGTGAACTCGGTCTTTCCCTTGGCCAACAAGCGAGCCGACATCAAGAACGTGCCGATCGTGCCGGCCGGCATCTGGTCGACCTGCGGAATCGGGATGCCATAGGTGGCGACGTCCCAGCGTCCCGACGACATCAGGTGGAAGCGCACCATCGAGTGCATCAGCCGCACCTTTGCAGCGGCTTGGAAGCCCTTGCCGTCTCGCTCGAGCGCGCCGGGCATCGTGGTGGCGGAGAAAAAGCTGGCCGTCTCGAACACGCGCTTCGCGGCTGCGGCATCCGACCCCGCATTCGACGAGAGCGCGCCCGTCATCGTCATCGGCAGGGCCGCGTACTTGTTCAGGAACGTGGCGAGGAAGGCGCCCCGGATGGCGAAGGGTGTGGCCGTGGCCATGGGCACCCGCTCGGCTCGAGCGCCTTGTGCGACGAGGTCCATGTCGACCCAGTCCGGGGTGGCCTCCATCGCCTCGATGAACGCGTACAGCTCGGGCGGCGCGCCGTCGACGTTCTCGACGCCGTGCTCGCAGGCCCGGTCGAGCAGGTCCACCAGCGCCCGGAAGCCGTGCTCGGGGATGAGCGCGGCGTAGGCGTCGACCACTCGGTCGCCGGTCATCGTGTAGTCGTGGATCGTCTGCAGGAGCTCGGGTCGGTCGAACACCCGCACCGCCGCGTCGCGCAGCTTTGCGAACCGCGGGTCGTCGACGGTCGCGGTGGCGTCGAGCCGTTCCGGCACGATGGAGAAGTCGACGTCGCCATAGATCCCGGGCACGTCGTCGCGCTGCCGCAGCACACGCTCGCCGTAGATGTGACCGTCGCGGGCCGGTGTCGGCTGGGCTTGCTGGGTGACTCGGGTGCTCACTCGACGGACTCCTGCTCGCCTGACTGGTCAGGACGTGCGATTGATGAGGCTGCGCAGTTCGCGACCGGCAACCAGCAGGGTGGTGAGGTCACTGGGCCCCGCCCCCCGGATGTCACCGAGCGTACGACGGAAGTAGTCGACGGGCGAGGTGTTGCGGGCCACCCACTGATCCAGCAGCACCTCGGCATCGGTGGCGTCCTCGGCCCTCGCGACCACCTGGGCGGTCAGATCGCGGTGGTCGGTGTACAGATCGCCGCGCAGGGTGAGTCGGGCCAGCGACGTCCATTGGGTGTCGCGGGGCAGAGCGAGGATGTGATCGCGCAGCCAGTTCAGGTCGAGCCGGTCGGCGACACCGAAGTGCACTGCCGCGACCGTGGAGGCGTCCACGCCGGTGCGGACGGCGATCTCGACGATGTCGAGCGCGGCCAACGACGGCGTCAGCGCGGCCACTCGCCGGGCCAGCGGCGGCGACATTCCATCGGCCGCGAGCCGGCGACTCAGGTTCTCGAACGCGTCGAGTTCGGCTCCCACCAACGAGTCGGGGATGTGGTCAAGGATATCACCGACCGGCACCGCGAGATCGGCGACCGCATCAGCGGCCGAGAAGGGGTGAGGCCGGCTGCGCAGCATCAGGCGCGTGGCCCGCTCGGCGAGCTGGCGGGCCGACAGGTGGGTCGCGAGCTGACGGGTGGCCGGCAGCTCGGCGTCGAGCATGTTGACGGCCCGGCCGAGCTCGCCCAGTCGGAAGATCTCCCACGCCGCCATGTGGGCCGCGGCGACATCGGCAAGCGGCGCGGAGGTCTCCTGCCCGAGCCGATAGAGCATCGTCGTGCCGGCCCGCTCCACCACGAGGTTCGCGATGCGGTTGGCCAGGATCTCGCGCCGCAGCCGGTGACCGTCGATCTGGTCGGCGAACCGCTCCCGCATCGCCGACGGGAAGTAGGCGTGCAGGATCGGCTCGAAGATCGGATCGTCGGGGACGTCCGAGGCGAGGAGGGCGTCGGACAGCACGTTCTTCGTGTAGGCGAGGATCACGGCGAGTTCCGGTGTGGTCAGGCCCTCGCCCGAGACCATCCGTTCGCCCATCGTCTCGGCGTCGGGCAGCCCCTCGAGGGCCCGGTCGATCAGCCCCTGCCCCTCGAGCCACGAGAGGTAGCGGGCGTGCACGTCGACCATGCCGGCCGCCTGCGATCGGGCGGTGCTGAGGGCCTGGGTCTGGCTGTAGTTGTCGGCGAGCACGAGCATCGTGACCTCACCGGTCATCTCCTCGAGCAGCTCGTTGCGCTGCTTCTCGGTGAGGTCGCCGGCTGCGGTGACCCGGTCGAGCGCGATCTTGATGTTCACCTCGTGGTCGGAGCAGTCGACCCCACCGGCGTTGTCGATGGCGTCGGTGTAGATGCGGCCGCCCGCCGACGCGAACTCGATCCGTCCGAGCTGTGTCACCCCGAGGTTGCCCCCCTCCCCCACCACCTTGGCTCGCAACTCGCGTCCATCGATGCGGATCGCGTCGTTGGCCTTGTCGCCGACGTCGGCATGGGTTTCGTGGGCGGCCTTGACATAGGTGCCGATGCCGCCGTTCCACAACAGCTCGACCGGGGCTCGCAGCACCGCTGCGATCAGCTCGTCCGGTGGGAGCGACGAGACGTCATCGCCTAGCCCGAGCGCCTCGCGCATCTCGGGCGACACCTCGATCGCCTTGGCCGAGCGGGGGAAGACCCCGCCGCCCTCGGAGATCAGTTCGGCGTCGTAGTCGGCCCAGTTCGATCGCGGCGTCTCGAACAGGCGCCGGCGTTCGTCGAACGAGCGGACCGGGTCGGGGTCGGGGTCGACGAACACATGGCGATGATCGAACGCGGCGACCAAACGGATCTGCGGCGACAGCAGCATCGCGTTGCCGAACACGTCGCCCGACATGTCACCGATGCCGACGACGGTGAACGGTTCCTCCTGGATGTTCTTGCCGAGCTCGCGGAAGTGGCGCTTCACCGACTCCCACCCGCCACGAGCGGTGATGCCCATCGCCTTGTGGTCATAGCCGTTCGATCCACCGGAGGCGAAGGCATCGCCGAGCCAGAGTCCGCGCTGCATGGCCAGCTCGTTGGCGATGTCGGAGAAGGTGGCGGTGCCCTTGTCGGCCGCGACCACCAGGTACGTGTCGTCACTGTCGTAGCGGACGGTGTCGGCCGGGGGCACGACCTCACCATCGACGAGATTGTCGGTGAGGTCGAGCAGCGCCGAGACGAACAGGCGATAGCAGGCGACCACCTCGTCGCGCAGGGCATCGGGCTCCGACGGCGGACGCTTGAGGACGAATCCGCCCTTCGCGCCCGACGGCACGATCACCGCGTTCTTCACCATCTGGGCCTTCACCAGGCCGAGCACCTCGGTGCGATAGTCCTCCAGCCGGTCCGACCAGCGCAGCCCACCACGAGCGACCGAGCCGGCCCGTAGATGCACACCTTCGAAGCGCGCCGAGTAGACGTAGATCTCGTAGCGAGGCCGAGGTTCGGGCAGATCGGTGATGTTCCGGGGGTCGAACTTGAACGCCAGATACGGCGGTGCGGCGTCGTCGACCCGCTGGTGGGCATTGGTGCGCAGCGTGCTCTCGATCAGGTTGTGGAACCGGCGGAGCACCCGGTCCTGGTCGAGGCTGCTGATGTCGTCGACCAGCGCGAAGAACGAAGCGTTGAGGGCGTCGACCCGCTCGGCCCGGGCGGTCGGGTCGGCCGCTCCGGCCGGGTCGAATCGCGTGGCAAAAAGGTCGACGAGGAGGCGGGCGGCACGGGGGTGGTCGACCAGGGTCTGCTCGACGAAGGCCGGGCTGTGGGTGATCCGAGTCTGCTGGAGGTAGCGCGAGTAGGCCCGCAGGATCCACACCTCGCGGGGTCCCATCGCGGCACCGAGGACGAGCCGGTTGAAGCCGTCGTTGGCCACGTCGCCTCGCCATACGGCATCGAAGGTCTCGGCCAGCAGCGCCGACACCTGCCCGAATTCGAGCGAGTCGGCCGGCGATTCGAGCGCGAAGTCGTAGATCCAGATCGGCTCACCGTCGGCCGGACGCACCTCATAGGGCCGCTCGTCGAGCACGGTCACGCCCAGGTTGTCGAGCGCGGGCATGACCGAGGTCAGCGAGACCCGCTCGCCCCGACGGTAGAGCTTGATCTTGAACGCGTTCTTCGGCTGCCCCGGATCGCGATAGACGCTGAGTCGCAGGGCACCGTCGTCGCCGATGGACTCGAGCTGGTGGATGTCGGCCACCGCGGCACGGGCGCTGAAGGCCTCGCGGTACTCGATCGCGAACGCATCGCCGTAGCGGCGGGCGATCACCGGGCCGTCGTCCTCGCCGAACGCGCGCTGCACCTCGGCGTCGAGATCGTCGTGCCAGTCGCGCAACAACTCTTCGATGCGCGACTCGAGCGCCGCCGTGTCGACGTCGTCCGCGATGCCGTCGCTGACCACGTCGGCATCGATCCGGATGTGGAAGAGCGTCCGCGAGAGCACGCTCTCGGTGATGTCGGTGCTCCAGTCGGCATTGACGCCGCCGTAGGCGTCCATCAGCAGCTTCTGGATGCCCGACCGGGTCGCCGTGTTGTAGCGATCGCGCGGCATGTAGACCATGCAGGTCACGAACCGGCCGAAGAGCTCCGGACGAGCGAACACCCGCACCCGCCGGCGCTCCTGGAGCTGAGCGATCGCCATCGAGGTCTCGAACAGCTCGTCGACATCGATCTGGAACAGCTCGTCGCGCGGGTAGTCCTCGAGGATCGTGAGCAGCCGCTTCTCGTCATGGCCGCCAGTGGGGAAGCCCGAGCGATCCACGACTTCGCGCACGAGGCGTCGCAACATCGGGATCTGTTCGGTCGCCCGCGTGTAGGCCTCGGCGGTGAACAGCCCGAGGAAGCGTCGCTCGCCGGTGACCGTGCCATCGTCGCCGAAGGTCTTGATGCCGACATAGTCGAGGTGCGCCGCTCGATGCACGGTCGACTTCGCCGCCGTCTTCGTGATGTTGAGCAGCTCGGGCGCGGCGGCCCGTTCTCGCGCCCGCGGTGCCATGTCGCGCAGCAGGCGGGCGGGGGCGGCGGCTGCGCCGCGTTGTCGAAGGATGCCGAGTCCGGTGGACGGGTCGGCGGTGAGTGCATCGTCGTCGAGGCGATACTCCCGATAGCCGATGAACACGAAGTGATCGTTGGACAGCCAGTCCAGGAGTTCCTGCGTCTCGGCCACCTCGGCGGGCGCCAGCGGAATGGGTTCGGATGCCAGTCCGTCGCTGATCTCGCGCATGCGGTCCTTCATGACCGACCAATCGTCGACCGCGGCGCCCACGTCGCCGAGCACCCGTCGCAGGTGCTGTTCGATTGCGACGATGGCCTCGGGCTCGGTGCGCCGATCGACCTCGATCGCAATGAACGACGATTTGCGGTTCAACACCTCGGGGTGATCCCGCGGGTTCACGAAGCCCGGACCGGCGTCGCCTCGACCCCCGTCGGCGGCATCGCGGACGTCGGTGAGGATCGGATGGATCACCAGATGGATGCCGAGCTCGAGTCGACTGAGTTCCATGGTGACGGAGTCGACGAGAAACGGCAGGTCGTCGGTCACGATCATCACGACGGTGTGGGCGTTCTCCCAACCGTCGACGTCGATCCGCGGGTTGACCACCGCGATGGCCGTGGTGCCTCGCTCCCAGTCGGCGGCCAGCGCCGCGTGGTCCGCGGCGAGACCGAAGAGATCCTGAGGGGTGCGCTCGGCCAGGTCCGTCCGGTCGACATGGGCGAAGTAGCAGCGCAGGAAACCCTCGCTCACGTCGCTCCGGCCGGCCGAATCTCGCCCCCGAGCGACCACGCGATCGATCGTCGACATCGCCGTCTGCCCGTCGAGCGTGTCGTCCCCCATCGCCGTCGACGCTACCCCCTCCGTTGCAATGGGGTCAGACCCCCGTTGCGGTTTCGAACTGCAACGGGGGTCTGACCCCGAATGCAACGGTCAGGTGAGGAGGTCGGTGGCGACGTCGAGGAAGAGGTCGGTGCTGAGACGGAGGGATTCGACGTCGATGCGTTCGTCATTGCCGTGAAAGCGCCGGCCGAACGAGCCGACGTCGAGTTCGGGGCTGAACAAGCCGGCGCCGTAGGCCACCGACCCCATCTCGCGATAGATGCGGGAGTCGGTGAAGCCGACGATGAACTGGGGCGCGAGCCGAGCGCCGGGGAACGGTTTCGCCACGGCCCGTTGCAGGCTGTGCCACAGCGGTGTGTCGGTCGGACTGATGCTGGCGGGATCGTTCATCAACACCTGCACCTCGACGTCGATCTTCTCGGAGAGATCCCCGAGCGCCGCATCGAGATGGGCCTGCACCTCGGCGGCGTTGTCGCCCGGCATGGTGCGGATGTCGACATCGATGTCCACCGTGTCGGGGATGACGTTGGTCTTCATCCGTGGTCTGTCGCCCTCGGCATCGTCGCCACCACCCACGAGGACATTGGGCGACAACGTCGTGTGGCTGCACGAATAGAGGTGTGACGCGTGGCCGGCATCGGGCAGCTCGTCGAGCGTCCGATCGAGGCGGCTCGGGTCGAGCATGGCGGCCTTCGTCTCCTCGTCGGCGTGGAGGTTGGCGACGTACTGCGGCCACAGTTCGTGGAAGCGGGGAGCCGGGCGATAGTCGGCCAGGCGCTGCACCACTGCGGCTGCCTTGACGAGCGCGTTGTCGGCGCGAAACGGACGAGAGCCGTGGCCCGGCGTGCCCTTCACCCGTAGCCGACGCCAGGCGACGCCCTTCTCGGCCACGTTGATACCCACCCTCGGCGCATCGGGTGGACCGGAATGCAGACCGCCGTTCTCGGTCAGCACGAAATCGGCGTAGATCGCGTCGCGTTCGTGCTCGGCCATCCACCGTGCTCCGTGGGCGCTGCCCGACTCCTCGTCGGCCACGGCGAAGAAGATGAGATCACCACGCGGGCGGAAGTTCCCCCGGGCAAGTTCTCGGAACGCCACGGCCATCGCGGAGGTGAGGTTCAGCATGTCGACCGCGCCGCGACCCCAGACCTCGTCGATGCCGTCGGGCGACACCACGCGCTCACCACCGAACGGATCGCGGCTCCAGCCGCTGCGGTTCACGGGCACGACATCGGTATGTCCCATCAGGCACAGGCTCGGCGCCGACGGGTCGCTCCCTTCGATGCGAGACACGAGCGAAACTCGCCCCGGCGTCGGTTCGTAGCGCTCGACATCGAGGCCCGACCCTTCGAGCCAGTTCTGGAGCACATCGGCGTTGCGGACTTCCTGCCCCGATCCGGCCGTGCCGTCGTTGACGCACTCGTTGCGGATCAGCGCCTGGAGCAGATCGATGGTCTGGTTCATTCGGACGGTCGAGACCTCGGGCACCGCGCCAGTCTCGTACCTGCCGTCGCGGAGAGTGATCGGCGGCTTCGGGTGTCACGGCGTGACCGTACTGTGAGGTCGTGGTGGGCGGAGATGAAGGCGGAGTCGACGACGGCGACAGGGACGAGTGGCGTCGACGAGCGCGGCGACGAACCGGTTGCATCGTGGGTTGCCTCGTCCTCAGCTGGGCGATCGCCGCCATGCTGCTGTTCGCGGTGCGTCGCCTGCTCGCGCTTGTCTGAACCGGGCGCCGGGGTGTCACCCCCGAACCGCCGAGCGAGTAGAACGAGTACGCATCCGCAACGACGACCTGAGAGAAGACGAGGACTTCAGTGAGCAGCGAGCACTTCCCCGACGAGGACATGGACGAGCTGCTGAGTCAGCTGCGGGCCGCAATCGCGGAGACCGGTCTCGGCGACGACGACCGCGGCCGACTCGACGATCTCGTTCGCCGCATCGAGTCCCAGGCCGACGAGGACGAGGACGACGATCCGAACATCTTCGAGCACCTCGATGATGCGCTGTCGCGCTTCGAGGCAGAACACACGGGCCTAGTCCACACCATCAACCGCATCGCCAACGCCCTCTCCGCCGGCGGCATCTGACCCGTTGCAATGGGGTCAGACCCCCGTTGCGCTTATTGAACTGCAACAGGGCGAACTGCAACGGGGGTCTGACCCCGAATGCAACGGCTGGGGCTTGTTCAGCTGACGGGTGTTGCGACGAAGACGGGGATCACCCGGTCGTGCTCGGCGGCCGAGACGGCGTAGTCGGCGTAGTCGGGGTAGACGGCCACACCGCGGGCGTACCACTCGTCGCGCTCGTCGCCGGTCACCTCTCGCACGGTGAATTCCGCCGGCGTCGCACCGTCCTGAATGGTGACGTGGGTGGCGTCGACGAGGTTGTGGTACCAGCCCGGATGCGTGGGCATGCCCGCCTTGGAGGCGATCAGCGCGTACTCGCCCTCGTGCTCGACCCGCATCAACGGCACCTTGCGGATCTTGCCGCTCTTGTGGCCCGTCATCGTGGTGACGATGATCGGGATGCCGGTGTCCATCAGGGTGTTGGCCCGTTCGCCGCCCGACGCCTCGTATTCGGCCACCTGATCGGCAACCCATCCCCAACTGCTCGGTTCGTACTCTGCGTCGCTCATGGCGCGATCGTGGCACGATCGGCGTGTGTCGACCAGTCGGGGCCCGGACGCAGGCGGTACACGCGGGTGTCGCCGATGTGGCGCAGCGGCCGGGTACCGAGGCTCCGAAGGGCGAATCGGGGGTCAGGGCCGAGCGCGTCGCGCAGCTCCTGGCTGACGTTGACGGCGCCCGCCCGGCCGATGCCGACCATGCGACTCGCCATGTTCACGACGGGGCCGTAGACGTCGCCGTCGCGCGACAGCACCGGTCCGTAGGCCATGCCCACGCGAACACCGCCCAGCGCCTTGTCGGCAGCAACCGCCTCGACGAGCTCGAGCGCGATGCGGCCTCCATGCGACGGGTCGACGGTGGTGAACATCGCCGCGTCGCCGATCATCTTCACGACCCGCCCGTCGTGTTCGACCACGACGCGATGGACCATGGCGTCGAAGCGGCCGACGACCTCGGCCAGCGCGGCGTCGTCGAGCTGCAGGCTGAGTTCGGTGAACCGGACGAGGTCGGCGAAGCCGATCACCTGCGCGGAACCGTCGGCCAGCATCGCGAGATCGACGCGGCGCCGCGCCGCGGCCCGAAGATGGCGCCGGAACGTGTACTCCACCGCGTCGGACAGAAACGGGAGCAACTCGCCGGCGCTCAACGCGAGGCCGGCCCGTGACTCGGTGTCGGACTCGCGGGCCTCGGCCGCCTGGGCCTCGGTGGCGTCGACGACCGCAGTCGCGATCTGGGACATGGCCTGGCCGAGCACCCGGGCCAGCTGCAACGACACCAGTGGTTCGATGATCCCGGCCTCGGTGAGCGCCAGGAGGTTCTTGAGGATGCGAACGTCGGTCTTGCTGAAGAACGGGTCGTCCTCGACGGGCTCGACGAAACCCAGACCCCGCCAGATGAGGCGGATCTGCTCGGGTTCGGCGCCGACCTTGTCGGCCAGCTCCTCGAGGGTGAGCTTGCCTCGTTCGGGAAGCACGAGCGCATCGATGGCCAACAGCTCGGCGGTGCCGGCCTCCTCGGCCTCTTCGATGAGCTCGGGCTCGAGGCCGAGCCCGTCGAGGACCTCTCTGACCGAGCGGGCTCGGCGACGTCGTATGCGGGCCACCCGGGCAGCGTAGGCGTCCGGCCTCGCTCCGCCCGGGCACGGCCCCTAACCTCCCGCCATGGCGGATGGCACCCCTCAGTTGTTGCACCTGCTCAAGGCCGGACGGATTCTCCAGTACCGCCAGCAGAACGTCGCGCTCGTGTCCGCACCCGAGGGCACCGAGTTCGACATCACCTACGCCGAACGGTGGCTGGCCCCCGACCTCGAGGTGCAGGTGGGCGACGGTGCGATCGTGATCCTCTCGGATTCGCCCTACAGCCAGGTCGACCCGGCTCGCTATGCCTCGGTCACCGGCGCCGACCGGGGCCGCAACGGACTCCATCTGACGATCAAGGTCGGTCCCTGGCCCGTGGTGGAGGACGACGACGCACTCACCCCGCCGCTGCGCTCGCACCCCACCCAACCGCCGTACTTCGCCTGGCGAGCCCCGGCCGAGGGCATGCGGCCGCCCCGTTCCGACCACGAGTCGCGCGAGGCCTGGCGGCGGGTGGTGCATCGACTCCGGGGCAACTCGTTCTACGCCGAATCGAACTTCGGTCGCCTGGTCCGCGTGCTCGATCCCCACGGCCACGAGGTGCGCGAACGCAGCCTCGAGCTGGGCGAAGTCGCCACCGCGGTGATCGAGGTACATTCGCCGGGTGGTGGCGACCACGTCCACTCGGTGCTCGTCGACTCCGACCCACCCGGCGCCGTCGTCGGCGGCATCGAGAAGGAGCGAGCCGACCAGGACGACTATCTCCACGTCCCGGTGCGGCCTCTCGCCGCCGGCACCTACTCGGTCGATCTCTCGTTCGTGCCGGAGCCGTTGCTGTCGACCCGGCTGTCGTTCGCCATCGAGACCCACAAGGTCGCTCCCGCCCCTGCACCACAGCCGCCGGTGCCGAAGGTACCGGCGGCGGACCCAGCAGAGGGAGGGACCGCACCGGCGGCCCCGGGTGGCGGAACCGACCCGGCGCTGGTGCAGGCCCTGGCCGAACGGCTGCGTCGCATCGACGCGATCGAACCGACGCAGTGGTTGAACCTGCTCCAGGACCACATCCTGCCCCTGGCGCCCGACGACCCCGTCGTTCGTTCGATCACCGCCGAAGCCGCCTACGACATCGGCGACCACCAGACGGTCATCGATCTGCTCGACCAACCGAGCCGGTTCCGCGCCGGCGATGCGTTCCGCCGACTGAGCGCCGGTCTGCACTACAGCATTCCCACCGAGGTGGCCTCGCTGCTGCGCGAGATCGATCTGGGCGTCGAGTCCAACGTGGCCCGGCTCGCCGCCGAACTCCCGAAGCTGCCCGACGGTGCGGTCCGCGAGATCGCCGAGGTGATCCTCGACGAGCTCGCGGGCAAGGAAGTGCTCGATCGGCTCCTGCCGGCCGTGTTCCCCCGCCTACGCGACGACCTCGCCGTGCGGGTCGCTCGTGAGTGTGCACCGGCCGATCCCGAGGCCTGGCTCGAACGGGCGTTGCAGCGCTGGCCCGAGCCCCATCGCATGCCCGACGAGGCGCTGGCCGAACTCCTGACGTGGGACATCAACACGGCCGCTCTCGCGCCGTATCTCCGTGAGGCCATCGAGGACCATGTCGACGCCGGCGAGATCGACGAGGTCCTCGAACTCGGGGAACGGGCCCGGGCCATGCTGCCCCGCCGCGACCAGGTGCGTCTCCGGGCCGCCACCGCTCGCCTCTTTCTCGAACACGACGACACCGTCGACACCGGACGGTCGATCCTGCTCGCGGCCGCGATCGACGGTGCCGGACTCGGTGACCCCGACTTCGCCACCGAGATCGCGTTCACGCTGCGCGAGCGATGGCCGGCCGGCGAGGACGACGAGGTGGACGCCGCGGTCGAGCGGCTCCGCGCCGTACTCGACGACCTGGTCGACTTCCAGGAATGGCGAGAGAAGCGCGACAGCGACATCGCCTCCCGGCTCCGTCCCTCCTTGCAGGGCAAGGTCGTGCACATCGTGGGCGGTCGCCGCCAACCCTGGGCCGAGCCGCTGGAAGCCGATCTGGGACTACGTGACCTGCGCTGGCACGAGAGCGAGCGACGAAAGCCGCCCAGCCTCGACTGGGTCGGCGCCGTCGACCCGGCGCGAGACGTGGTCGTGCTGATCTGGACCCATTGCGGCCACGCAACCCGCCAGGGCCTTGACGTGGCAGGCTTGCAATACCAACATGCGACCTGGAGTCGCGCGAGTGTGCTGGAAGCTTTGGCAACCCACGCGGCGTCCTGAACCCGGCCACGACCCGAGAGGCACGCCATGCGCAGACACACACTTGCCATCGGCATCGTCTCGGCGATCGTGTCGCTGGTCACGATCGTCGGTGGGCCCGCCGCCGCCCAGACGGACGACGACGAACCCACCGGCACGATCTGGGACGACCACACGCTCGTCGTCACCGCCGCCACACCGGGCACGCTCTCGCTCACCGACACACCCGGCGCGCCCTACGACGGGCCGCGGATCTATTGCGCCTGGTTCTCGGTGGTGGTCACGTCGACGGGTGTCGACATCGTGGGCATCGCCGACCCCACCGTGGGCGACACGTATGTCTTCAACTGTTGGTACACCGACCCCTTCGCCGACATCTACCCGGGCTACCCGATCGTCGCCGTCTTCGACCCGGTCGTCGATCCGCCCGGCCCGCTCATCACGACACCCGAGGTCGCCCGGTTCGCGCTCGACAGCATCGTGTTCGAGTCCCCGGTGGCGGTCACCGCGCCGGCCGTGACCCATGTCGTCGGGGTCGAGTCGTGGTTCGCGGTGGACAGCGAACTCGACTACGACGCCGCGTCGGCCCAGGCCGGCCCGGTGTGGGCCACCGTGCGACCGGAGTTCCGCCACGTCACCTGGGACCTCGGCAACGGCGACCGGCTCGTGTGCACCGACGACGCCCGCACCCGATGGTCGACCGACGGGCCCGACGACCAGACCAGCGCGTGCACCTACGCCTACCGGTCGAGTGGCGAGGAGGCCATGGCGGCGTCGGCCACCGCCCACTGGACGATCTGGCAGCAGACCGATCGGACCGCCGGCGAGTGGACGGTCTGGGGCACGGTCAGCCTCACGACCCCGCTCAGCATCGACGTCGTCGAGCTCGAGGCCGTCATCAACTCGTAGCGGCGAAGAGGGCGGCGCCCCGCAGGCTCGCCTCGACGTCGTCGGGCCGGCGGACGGCCAGGCCACGCCCGGCGAGGCTCTCGAGCAACACGGCCGAGCGGCTCAGCCCACCGTCGACGGCCAGCGCCGTGACGCCCATGTGAGCGGCCAGTTCGTCGACGCGGTGGGCGATGCCCTCGACGACGGCCCGGACCATGTCCGGGCGGGTGGTGTCGAGGGCGAGACCGGACCATTCGCCGCGAGCGGCCGGGTCGTGGTGCGGGGTGCCGAGTCCGGCCAGCGCCGGCACGAAGGTCACCGCACCGGTCCGGCCCTCGCCCGCCACTGCGTCGAGGTCGGCGACCCGGTCGAGCAGCCCGATCCGTACCAGCCACTCGACGACGCTTCCGGCGGTGTTGATCGACCCCTCGTGGATGAAGGGCGCACCGCCCCGCGCACGGCGCCACAGTGGCAGCAGGTAGCAGCCGTCGGGCGCGGGTGTGGCGGTGTCGCCGACGTGGACGTCGAGCATCGCCGATGTGCCGAGGGTGAGCTTGGCTTCGCCGTCACGCAGCTCGTGGGCGGCGCAGGCCGCCATCTGGTCGCCGAGTCGGGCGTGGAGTACGACCTGGCCGCTGGGATCGAGCCAATGGGCCGGTCCCACGGCAGCGTCGGACGCAACGATGTCGGGCAATGGCTGCCGGGGCACGCCGAAGAATTCGAGTGCACCCTCGGACCAGTCACCTCGGCGGACATCGTAGAGCCCCGTCGCCGCCGCGTTGCCCGGCTCGGTCACGAACGCAGCGCCGTCGGACAGGGCCCAGGTCATCCACGCGTCGACCGTGCCCATCCGTAGCGTGCCGTCGGCCGCGGCTGCGACCACCGCCGGGTCGTGCTCGAGGAGCCAGGCCATCTTCGTGCACGACGCCGAGGTGTTGATCGGGATCCCCTCGGCCACGAGTTCGGCCACGGTCGCTGCGGTGCGGCTGTCCTGCCACCCCACGGCCGGTCGGATCGGTTGGCCGGTGGCCGCCGACCAGCACACGATGGTGGCTCGCTGGTTGGCGATGCCGAGCGTGTCGACGTCGCCCGCCGCCACGCCGGCCTGGCCGAGTGCCGCGCCCCACAATCGCTCGGTCGCCGCCACGAAGGCGGCGGCGTCCTGTTCCACCGCGCCGACGAAGGGCACCTCGAGCGCGACCTGCTCGTGGACGAAGGCGACACGTTCGCCGGAGGCCGGATCGAACAGGCCGAGCCGGATCGTGGTGGTGCCGACGTCGAGGCCCGCCACCAGCCCGCGCCCGCCGGTCACGGGATCAGCACGCCGGGATTCATCAGGCCGTCGGGGTCGAGCGACGACTTCACCGCCCGCAGCATCGAGACGCCGGACTCACCCACCTCGGCCGTCATCCAGTCACGGCGCACCCGACCGACGCCGTGGTGATGGGCCAGTCCGGCACCGAGGCCATCGGCGGCCGTCATCGCCGCCGCCCAACAGGCGTCGTAGGTGGCCGTGAACTCGGACGGATCGCTCGGGGTGGCGGCCAGTGTGAAGTAGAGGTTGGCGCCGGACCGGTAGGCGTGTGACGAATGGGCCGAGGCCGCGACCACCCCGGGCACCGCCTCGAGCGCGGCCCTCACCGCGGTGTAGAGCGCCGGTAACCGCGACCAGTCGGTGGCCACCTCGATCGTGTCGGCCACCACGCCGGTCCGGAGGAGCTCGTCCCAGCTGGGCACGGCGTTGCGATGTTCGAACCAGCCGTCGACGGCCTCGGACGGTGCGACGGAGCCGCCCCCTGCAGTGCAGATGCCGGCCACCGCGGCGGCTTCGAGCGGGGCCAGTCCGGGCGGTCCCTCGTGGAGGAAGATCAACATGGCGTGGCCCTTGGGCATCTGGTCGCGGAAGTGACGCCACGACTCGCGACCGTCGTAGAGCCGCACCACCGGCGGACGCCAACCCGCTCGCATGACCCGACGGATCGCGTCCAGACCGTCGTCGAAGTCGGCGAAGTGGAAGGCCTGCCGCATGCCCGGTTCGGGCCGTTCACGTAGTGAGAACGTCACCTCGGTCACGATCCCGAGCGTGCCTTCCGATCCCAGCAGCAGCTGCCGCAGGTCCGGCCCCGCGGCCGCTCGTGGTGTGTCTCGGCCCCGATAGATGGTGCCGTCGGCGAGCACGGCCTCGAGCGAGAGCACGACGTCCTCGATGTTGCCGTAGGCCGTCGAGTACTGGCCCGATGCCCGGGTGGCCACCCAGCCACCCACCGTCGAGATCTCGATCGACTGGGGCCAGTGACCGATCGTGAGTCCCTCCGCCTGCATCCGTTCCTCGGCCGCCAGACCGTTGGTGCCCGCGCCGAAGGTGGCGGTGAGATCGTCGGACGACAGCGCTCGCAGCCCGGTCATGCGCTCGGTCGAGAGCACGACCGAGCCGGCCGAGGACAGCACCCCGCCTACGACCCCGGACCCTCCGCCACGCGGGATCATCGGTGCACCGTGACGCCGACAGATGCGCACGACCTCGGCGAGCTGGTCGGCCGATACCGGCGCGCAGACGGCCACGGGAGCGACGACCGCCCGACCGGCCGAAATCGGGATCTGCGACCGCATCCACGTGTCGCGGGCCCGCTCGGATCGCTCGGTCTCGCCGAGGAGCAGCGACGCGGGGTCGAGGTTGTCGCGCAGATCATCGAGCAGCGTCATGAGTGGGCTCCCTGGTCGGCCGGTGGCGAGGAGTCGAAGGCGAGTTCGTCGGCGAAACGTGCGTGCACCGTGGCCTCCTGGGCGGCGCGCTCCTCGGCCGACCAGCCGAGGCGGTCGGCCATGCGCTCGGCGACGGCCGCCGCCAACTCCGCTCGGCGGGCCGGGAGGTACCAGGCGAGACGGGTGCGTCGATAGACGACGTCGACGAGGGTGGTGGCCGCCTCGACGTCGACGGCCCAGTCGACCTCGCCGGCCACGACCGGTTCGCCGTCGACGAGCGGCACCGGGCCGAGGGCGAGCACATCGGCCGCCTCGGACCCGTAGAGCCGGCGCAGTCGGGTGGCGAGCCGGTCCGGATCGGCGTCGACCGGGAGGCCACCGGGCAGTGGGGCCAGTCCTGGTCCGGGGCCGAGGCGCCGTCCCATCCGGTCGGCCACCACGTCCATCACGTCCTCGGCGAGACGTCGGAACCCGGTGAGCTTTCCGCCGGCGATCGAGATCATGCCGCCCGGGCCGACCGTCACCTCGTCCTTGCGCGACATCTCCTTGGCCTCCTTGCCCTCCTGGGCGATGAGCGGCCGGACCCCCGCCCACGCGGCCACGACGTCCGACGACGTCAGCGGCTCCATGTCGAAGTAGCGGGTCATCGGCGCGAGGAGGTAGTCGACGTCGGACCGCTCGATCTCGGGCCACAGCGGCCGGTCGCCGTGATAGCTCGTGTCGGTGGTGCCGATGTAGACGGTGTCACCGCGCGGGATCACGAAGATCGACCGCTTGTCCGCGGTGTTGCAGATCACCAGATGGTTGACCGGAAAGCGAGATCGGGGCACGACGATGTGGACACCCTTGGACAGATGCAGCCTGGTCGCGGGCGGGTCCTGTTCCATCCTCGCGATCCGTTCGACCCAGGGGCCGGCCGCGTTCACCACCACGTCGCCGCGCACGGTGACCTCACGCCCGGTCGTCGTACACCGGGCCACCACCCCGTCGATCCGTTGGCCCTCGTGTACGACACCCACCGCGGGCAGGCGACTGGCGGTGACCGCGCCCGTCGCGTCCGCCGCCCGCAGCGTGGCGAGCACGAGTCGGGCGTCGTCGGTCAGGTACTCGCGATAGGCGACGGCGTAGTTGTACGGGTCGGTACGCAGCAGCGGTTCGTGGGCGGCCACATCGTCGCCCTTCCACACCTGGTGACGGTCGGCGCCGTCGATGCCACCGAGCTTCTCGTAGGTGCCGATGCCGGCACGGAAGGTCGTCACCGCGGCCCGGTTCCGAGCGGGCACGACCATCCAGCACGGCTCGGCCAGGTGGGGCGCCATCGCGTGCACGGCGGTGCGCTCACGGGCGGTCTTGCGCACGAGATCGACCTCGCCACTGGCCAGATACCGCAGGCCACCGTGAATCAGCTTCGACGACCGGGACGAGGTGCCGGCCGCGAAGTCGTCGCCCTCGATCAGCGCGACCCGCAGACCGCGCCCCGACGCATCCCGGGCCACGCCGGCACCGGTGATGCCCCCACCCACGACGATCAGGTCGAAGCGATCGGCCTCGAGTTCGTCGAGCCGGGCGGATCGGGACGAGGGCGTCAGCACGAGTCAGACCACCACCGATTCTCGTCGGGTCTTGGCCTCGCTGAACACGATGGCGGCCGCCATCATGGTGAGAATCACGCCCAGCGAGATGTAGGTCTCGAGGTGATACCACTGGCTTGCCGCCATCTTCGCTCCGACGAAGATCAGGATTCCACCGAGGGCATGGGACAGATAGTGGAAGCGCTGGCGCGCATCGGCCAGCAAGAAATACATGGCCCGTAGCCCGAGAATGGCGAAGGCGTTCGAGGCGAACACGATGAACGGCTCGTTGGACACTGCGAGCACCGCCGGCACCGAGTCGAGGGCGAAGATCACATCGGTCAACTCGACCACGACGAGCGCGGCAAAGAGCGGCGTCGCCGCCCTCGCGCCGTTGACGACGGTGAAGAACTTGTGGCCGTCGAACTCGTCGGTCACTGGCATGATGCGTCGCAGGAGACCGAGACCGAGGGTCGATTCCTTCTCGCCCTCGTCGTCGCGGTGCCGGATGATCCGCAGACCCGTGAAGATCAGGAACACCCCGAACACCACAAGGATCCACACGAAGCGTTGGATGAGCGCCGCGCCCACGAGGATGAAGACCAGCCGCAGGGTCAGCGCGCCGAAGATGCCCCAGAACAGCACCCGGTGCTGGTAACGCAGCGGGATCGCCATCGACGAGAACAGGATCGACCAGACGAACACGTTGTCGATGCTGAGGGACTTCTCGATGAGATAGCCCGAGGTGTACTCGCCGAAGGCGTCGCCGCCGAACCCGACCAGGACCACGACCGAGAACGACAGCCCGAACGAGATCCAGATCAGCGTCTCGGTCAGCGCCTCGCGCGTGCTCGGCTCGTGGTCGTCGCGATGGCGGTAGAGGTCGACGCCGAGCAGGATCGCGATCGCCGCCGCGAGACCCACCCACCAGACCGCCGTGACATCGAGGTCGACGAAGTTGTCGCGGGCCGACTCCGAAGCTGCCAGCAGCGTCGGGGCGAGAGGGAACATCGCGCCAACGTAGCGCCACTTCGAGCGCTACAGCGGCGTGACGCGACTGACGAAGCCGGCGAACGGAAGCCGGCGAAGAAGGCGTCCGACGAGTCCCGCCTGGCCGGCGGCGCGGGTCAGCATGAGGCCCCCGAGGGCGATCGCCGCCAGCGACACGAGCACGAGCCGCAGGCTCTGCATGATGGTGCACTGATTGAACGAGTCCAGCTCGTTGCAGCCGCCCACGGGCGCGTCGACCACCACCTCGGCATCATCGGGGATCTCGCCGTCATCACCCTCGGCCGTGGGTTCGACCGGGCCGGACATCACCGGCCGCGCGGTCGCCGAGGCACAGTCGGTGGAGGTGGCGCCGACGTGGCAGTCGGCGTCGAGAAAGGCGACCAGTTCCGCCGCCATCAGCTCGTGACCGAGACGCGTCGGGTGAAAGGTGTTGTGGATGATCTTCACCGGGGAGAGCCGGTCCAGCAGGTCGTCACCCTCGGTCGGCTGGAACGCCAGCGCCCGAATCGCATCGGGGGCGACGAGCGTCCCGTCGGCGCCGAGTTCGCAGAAGCGCGCACCCTCGTAGGCTGCGGCCGCCGCGGTGAAGTGCACGACCTGGTCGCCGCCGACATCGGCCACCGCGAGACCGACGGCCCGGTTCAGCGCCTCGACGAACTTCCTCAGGGCGATGGTCTCCGTGCCGTTGAACGGCACCTGACCGCCACACGCATCGGCGTCGGGGCCGAACATCTGCGGGTAGGCGACGACGACGATCGGACTGGTCGGGAAGAGCTCACGGGCCCTACCTATCGCAGTGGCGGCCCGCGCGGTCACCCCTTCGAGTGCGGGGGTCGAGCTTGCATCGAGGGCGTTGTCGCAGGATCCGGGAAGGAAGCACGCCGCGCCGATCTTGGCGAAGCCGGCGTCGTTGCCGCCGAGCGACAGCAGCACGAGCTCGGGATCGTTGTCGTTGCCCCGCTCGACCTCCCAGCGAAGCAACTGTCCGTAGACCGAGTTGGACTCGAACTCGACGGCCTCGTCCTCGGCCGAGAGCACGCCGGTGGCGCCGGTCGTCGCGAGCGCGCCCGAACAGCCATAGAAGGCGAGTTCGAGACCACGATCGGCCGCCACCAGCGGGCTGTAGGCGAACTCGCTCCGACGGCACTCGTTGATTCCGCGGGCCGAGAGGTCCCGCCGGCCCGCGGTGTTGGTGTCCTCGTAGAACGAACCGATGCCATCCCCCGAGAGATACGAATCACCGAAGGCGGCCAGCACCGCCGGTGCATCGACCGCCGGATCGGGCGCCGGCCCACCGGTGTGGTCCTGGACCACCCACACCATCACCAGTCCCAGCAGCACGAGGACCACGAGACCCTCACCCCGGGTGACGAGTGAGGCGCCGAAGAGCATCGCCCCGGCGACCCCGGCGAAGACCGCGACCCGCGAGACATCGTCGCCGATTGCCAGCACCCACCAGAGCAGTCCGACCGCGAGGGCCACGAGGCCGATGAGGGCGGTGACCTTCCAGGCGTCGGGGGTTGGCGGGGCCACCGGCCCGACTCGACCGAGCAGACGAGGTCGCCGTCGCGCCGATACCAGGGCCAGACCGACGGGGAACAGGAAGAGGATCGGCCACCGCACCCGGTCGGCATCGGCGAAGAGCACGAACGCCGCCGGCAGCAACATGCAGAACGCACCCAACCCGACGAGCCAGGGGCTTTCGACGATGGCCCGCCGGGCGACCTCGAATGCCAACCACACGGCGAAGGCGACCAGACCGGCGACCACGCCGGAACGTTCCCAGCCGGTCAGCAGCGCGGCCGGGAGCAGCGTCGTACCCGCGATGAGCAGCGCGTTGAGTCCCCAGGCCACTGCGAACGGCACCGCATCGGTCGTGCCGGTGATCTCCCCCAACCTCGCCCGTACGACCTGCACCACCGGGACCGTGCCGGCGAGCCAGAACCCGAGTGCGTTGGCGATACCGATCTGGAGGTTCTCGGTGGACGACCACGCCATGATCAGCGCAGCAACGGCCACCACGGCGATGCCGAGGGCGGCGAGCGTCAGGTGGGTGGTGAGCCAACGGCGCACGTCCCAGCGGGTCGGATCGGTGATCCACGCGGCGTAGGCGACATTGATGTTCCAGAGTGACAACGCACCGAGGAGCGCCGACACGACGGTCACGATCCAGGGATCGTTCCAGCCCAGTCCGTCGACCACGGACGGCGCAGCGAGGGTGACCATGAGCACGCCGAGCCAGGAGAATCCGCTGCTGATCCCTGCCGCCATGACCGGATCCTAGAGGTCGCTCGCGGGGCCGACGGAAATAGCCACCGGGCCGGGGCCCGAGTCCGTAGCCTGCGCTGATGTCTGAACCCCGACTGTCGCGACGACGGCGCGTGCCGGCCGGCTGGGTGTTCTCCGCACTGTCGGCGTCGCTGGCCGCCGGCTACGGCGTTCTGTTCACGATCGTCGGCGACTATCGCGACGAGTACGGCATCGCCGAGAAGTGGCTGGGCCTGCTGATCGGGGCCGGGTTCATCTCCGCCTTCTTCGCCCAGATCATCATCGCGCCACTCGCCGACCGCGGCCACGCCCGTCGCCTCATCATCGCCGGCGTGCTCGGCAACGTGGGCGGTCTCCTGCTGATGGCCGTCGGCACGTCGCTGTGGCCGCTCATGATCGGCCGGATCATCTCGGGCATCGGCATCGGCACCTCGCTCCCGGCGATTCGGCGCATCGTGATCCTCGCCGACCCCGACAATCTCGGTCAGAACCTGGGCCGTCTTCTCAGCGCCGACGTGTTCGGCTTCGCCACCGGGCCGGCGATCAGCGCGGCACTCGTGGGCCCGTTCGGCCTGGCTTCCCCCTTCCTCGTCGTCAGCGCACTCACGCTCGCCCTCGTGCCGTTCGCCGTCGCGGTCGACGTGGTCGAGACACACGACGCCACCGCCCAGCGCCTCGCGTTCGACCTGCTGAGGGATCGCGTGGTCGCCGGCGCGGTCGTGCTCGGCGCGGCAGTGTTCTTGATGATCGGCGGGTTCGACGCGCTGTGGGACATCGTTCACGAGGATCTGCACACCACCGACTGGCTCGCCAACCTCGGCATCACCCTCTTCGCCCTGCCGCTGGTGGTCCTGGGCCCGACCTCGGGCCGACTCGCCCAGCGCATCGGTCCGTTCCGTATCGGCGCCGCCGGTCTGATCGGCGGCGCGTTCTTCATGTTCCTCTACGGACAGCTGCCCACGGGCGGCTGGATCTTCGCCTTCGCGATGTTGCACGCGTGCACCGACGGCATCTCGGTTGCATCCTCGGGAGTGGCGATCTCCATGGCCGTGCCCGAATCGCGCCAGGCCGGTGCCCAGGGGTTGATGGGCGCATCGCAGTCACTCGTCGCGGGCATCGCGGCGCCGGTGATCGCGGCAGTCTACGAAGGCCCCGGTCGGGCGGCGGCCTACGGCAGCGCGGCTGCGGGAATGCTGGTGCTCACCGCGATCGGCATCGCGCTGGCATGGCCCTTCATCCGCGCCAAGGGGCGTAGCTACGCGCCGGCAGGATCGAGATAGACGAACGGGATCTCCCGGTCGGTCTTCTTCTGGTAGCCGGCGTAGTTCGTGTAGCGCGTCGTGACGGTGTCCCACAGTGCCGCCCGTTCCTCCGAGGAGAGCACCCGAGCCACATAGTCCTCGGCCTCGTTTCCGCCCATTGCCACCTTCACGGCCGGCTCCTCTCGCAGATTGAGGAACCAGGCCGGGTGCACGTCGTCGCCGCCGCGGGATGCGACGATCAGCAGCGAGTCGCCGTCCTGGTGCGGCGACGTGAGCATCACGCTGCGGGGCTTCCCGGACTTGCGGCCGATGGTGGTGAGTTCGAGCACCGGCATCTTCCCGGCCGTCCACCCGACTCGGCCGCCGCTGAGCTTGAGCAGCCCCCGGTGGAGCGTGTTCATTCCCTTGAGCATCACGTCACTGGGCATCGCCGCAAACTACCTCCGCTACGGTGCGGCCGTGGCCGAGCCGCTGAAGAACCAGTTCGACCGAGCGCTCGTCACCCACCTCGGGACGCGCTTTCGATCGGTGCACCCGACGTTCGACCCGGTGGCCTTCGCCGACACTCTGGTCGCGGCCTTCCCGCTGCTCGAACTGAAGGATCGCATCAACCTCATCGCCGATGAGCTCCGTGCCGCGCTGCCCGACGACTACCCCACTGCGCTCGAGCTCGTCGTCGCCGTCGCCGAGACCGACGGCACCGAGGGGTTCACCGCGTGGCCGCTGTGCTCATTCGTCGAGCGCCATGGTCTGGTCGACCCGCCGGCATCACTTGTCGCGATGCCTCGCCTGACCCGCCGGTTCTCCTGCGAGTTCGCGGTGCGTCCGTTCCTCGAACATCATCTCGCGCTGACCCTCGCCGCGATGCGGGTCTGGGTGCGATCATCCGACGAGGCGGTGCGACGGTTGCCCTCGGAGGGCACCCGCCCGTATCTGCCGTGGGGACCGAAGGTGCAGGCCCTGCTCGACGACCCCGAGATCGGCATCGAGCTGCTGCACGCACTGCGTCACGACCCCAGCGAGACCGTCCGCCGCTCCGTGGCCAACCATCTCAACGACATCGCCCGCAATCACCCGGCCCGTGTGGTGGAGATCTGCGAGCACTGGCAGGCCGAGCCCGCCACCGACCCGACCATGATCCGCCACGCCCTGCGCAGTCTGGTGAAGAAGGGCAACGCCGGTGCGCTCGCAGTGCTCGGCTTCACCACCGATCCCGAGGTCGAGGTCGACGATTTCGCCGTGAGCCCCGAGCGACTCTCGCTGGGCGAATCCATCCAGCTCACCGCAAGTCTCACATCGCGCGCCGGCGCCCACCAGCGCCTCGTCGTCGACTTCGTGATCCATCACCCGGCGGCCAAGGGCACCACGTCGCCCAAGGTCTTCAAGTGGACCACCATCGAACTGGCGCCGGGACAGTCAGCCCAGCTCACCAAGTCCCGCAGGATCGCGACGGCCTCGACGCGGCGTTACCACGCCGGCCCGCACGTGGTGGAGCTCCAAGTGGCCGGCCGGGTCCTCGCGGCCACGTCGTTCGAACTCCTCGACAGCTCCGAATGACCCGGACTCAGCTCCGGGCGAAGGCCGCCAGGTCGCGGGCCGTGTCGCGGGAGATGTCGGTGCACACCATCGGGAAGATCTCGGTGCCGTGCATGGTGCCCATCACCTGCCGGCAT
Source organism: Acidimicrobiales bacterium (assembly GCA_040219515.1). Classification (NCBI taxonomy): domain Bacteria; kingdom Bacillati; phylum Actinomycetota; class Acidimicrobiia; order Acidimicrobiales; species Acidimicrobiales bacterium. The sequence goes on along the minus strand of JAVJSI010000014.1, from coordinate 251,599 downwards.
CGCGCGTCCACCCCGGCCTCGAGGAGCAACCGATAGAACTCGATGCCTTCGTCACGCAGGGGATCGCACTCGTTGACGCTGATCATCGTGCGCGGAAAGCCGGCCACGTCATCGACCGTGGCGAACGACGGCCACGCCATCGGGTCCTCGGCGTCGAACGCCTCGATGCCGTAGCCCATGCGACCCCGGTTGTTGTGGAGACTGAGGAGGATCCCCTCGTTCTCGGTCGATGACGGATGTCGGGGCAACGGCCATTCGCCGGCGATGTAGGGGCAGAGCGCGTAGAGACCCTTGATGAGCCCGAGCTCGCCGGTGGATTTCAGGCGCATGGTGCTGGCGATCGACAGGTTCCCGCCACCACTCTCGCCAGCCAGGACGATCCGGTCGGGGTCGATGCCGAGGTCGCCTGCGTTCTCGATCACCCAGTGGAGTCCGGCCACACAGTCGTCGAGGCCGGCCGGGTACTTCGCCACTTCGGGGGCCGTCGAGGGCGAGATCGAGTTCCGGAAGTCGACCATCGTCACCGCGACCCCGTTGGCCGCGATGATCTTGCCCCACGCCCGGTAGTTGCCGTCGAACGCCGACAGCGACGCCATCCCGCCGCCATGGATGTAGTAGACGCCGGGTACGGTCTCGTCGCTGTCCGGGCGGATGACGTTGATCTTCACGGTGTTGCCGTCGGGCGACGAAGTGAACTCGTGGCTCGCCATCCGCAGACCGGCCGACGGGGCGATCTCCTCGGTGTCATTGGCGTCCATGAACGCAGCGATCAGCTGGGCCGTCTCGCGGTTGGCGGCGGCCTCCTCGACCAGTTCCTCCCAGCTCGCCGCGTCACCGCGGGTGAGGTCGGGGAACGCGGCCAGCATCGGCTTCAGCCGGGGGTCGAGTCGGCGGTCGTCGGCAATGTCGGGCATCGCAGGATCGTAGGGACACCGGCGCGGCGGCGTCATATTCCGGCCGGAGCCGGCGCTCGGCCCGGTACGGTCGTCGGCCGTGGGATCCATCCAGGTCAGTCATCTCGGATGGTCGCTTCCCGGCGGGCAGATGCTGCTCGACGATGTGTCGTTTCGTGTCGGCGAGAGTGAACACGTTGCGCTCGTCGGGGCCAACGGGGCCGGAAAGAGCACGGTGATGCGACTGATCGCCGGCACGGAGACACCCACCGACGGGACGATCTCGGTCGATGGATCGCTCGGCGTGATGACCCAGCTGGTCGGCTCGCTCGGCAGCACCACGACGGTGCGCGATCTCTACGTCTCGCTCTCCAGCCCGGAGCTGCAGGACGCAGCGGGCCGCCTCGCCCGGGCCGAGCGACAGATGGCCGAGGGCACCGATGACGGCATGAAGTACGCCAAGGCGCTCGACCTCTGGGGTGGGGTGGGCGGCTACGACGCCGAGGTGCTGTGGGAGGAATGCGCCCACCGGGTGACGGACCTCTCCTGGTCCGAGGTCAACGAGCGATCGATGGCGACGTTCTCCGGCGGCGAGCAGAAGCGCATGGCGCTCGAACTGCTGTTGCGCTCGGAGCACGACGTGTTGCTGCTCGACGAGCCCGACAACTTCCTCGACGTGCCCGGCAAGGAATGGCTGGCCGAACGGATCTGTTCGACTCCCAAGTCGGTGCTCTACGTGAGCCACGACCGCGAACTACTGGCCCAGTCGTCGCAGAAGGTCGTGACGATCGAGGCCAACGGCGCGTGGACCCACGGCGAGTCGTTCACCTCTTGGCGCGAGGCCCGCGAACACCGCCTTTCGCTCATCAGCGACGAGCAGCGACGCTGGGCCCAGGAACGCAAGCGGCTCGTGAACCACATGCGCGAACAGAAGCGCCGCGCCGCGATGAGCGATGCCAACGCCAGCCGTGCCCGCGCCGCGGAGACCCGCCTGCGCCACTTCGACGAGAAGGGCGCACCGCCGGAACTCGCCCGAGAGCAGAAGATCGACATGCGCCTGCAGGGTGGGCGCACCGGCAAACGGGTCGTGATCTGCGAGCAGCTCGAACTGACCGACCTCACGTTTCCCTTCGACCTCGAGATCTGGTTCGGCGAACGGGTGGCGGTGGTCGGCCGCAACGGCACGGGCAAGTCGCACTTCCTCCGACTCCTCGCCGGCCAGGACGTCGCCCACTCCGGTGAATGGAAGCACGGCGCCCGCGTGGTGCCCGGGCTGTTCAACCAGACCCACGATCACCCCGAGCTCAGGGGCAAGCAGCTGATCGACATCCTCGCGGCCCGCGATCTCAATCGCGGGCCGGCCATGGCCCGGCTGCGCCGCTACGAACTCAACCTCTCGGCCGAGCAGACCTGGGACACGCTGTCGGGTGGCCAGCAGGCCCGCTTCCAGATCCTGCTGCTCGAGATCGACGGCGCCAACCTGCTGCTGCTCGACGAGCCGACCGACAACCTCGACGTCGCCTCGGCCGAGGCGCTCGAGGCCGGCCTCGACGTGTTCGAGGGCACCGTCGTCTGTGTCACCCACGACCGCTGGTTCCTGCGCACCTTCGACCGCTTCATCGCCTTCACCGACGACGCCGACGTGGTCGAGGTCGACGACCCCGCCGTCGCCTGGAGCTGATCCGTCGTTAGTAACGCAGCTCGCTCTCGACGAAGTCGTCGGGCAGCACCCGCTCGGGATGCCGCTTGACGTAGATCCATTGCATGCGGTGGTCGAGCTTCCCGTACTCCTGTCGGGTCACCTTCAGCCAATGGAGGTTGAACTCGACACCGCCGCTGTAGTCGTCGAATTCGAATGCGAACTCCGCCATCTCGAAGCGATCCAGGTGGGTCGGCTCCGACTCGAACCACAGGTAGGCGTTCACGCACTCGGTCTCGAGGTCGGTCGTGATCGACAGACCCCACACGTTGTCGACGAAGTGGCCGAGCGCGGCGCGGGTGACCACGCTGCTCATGTGCCGCCAGAACTCTTCCTGGAGCGTGGTCTCCGGTCGCCGGAACGGGACGTACTCGTGGTCAGTCGACATCAGCGGGTCCTCCAGGGACGGGTCGGGACGACACTCGGAATCGAGGTGCCCTTGATCAGGAACATGTTGGTCTCGGCGATCTCGAGCCCCGACTCGGGCATGCTCCGGTGGATCCCCGTCACGCCGTCGTAGCGGACGAGCAGATCCTGGTTGCGGGTGATGCAGAGGACGTCGGCCGAGCGGTCGTGGACGGCGTCGAGCACCCGTTGTGCATCGGCGGCATCGTCGAAGTAGCCGCCGTCGATCTGGTTCGGCGAGCCCTGGACATGACGCGCCTGGCGCTGTCGACTCACCCGGTCGGTCAACGCGGCGAGTTGCTCTTCGACCGAGTCGAACCTGGCCATGTGGCGAGTGGCCCACTCGCCCATGCCCTCCGCTGCTTCGATGCCACCGGCCACCGTGCCGATCTGCTCGGCGAGATCGTGCACGGCCCCCTCGTCCTCTTCGGGGATGATCAGATCGAACCCGCCGGTGGCGATCACGTCGGCCGACCCTCCGGTGACACCGGCGATGGCGGCGACCCGCCCGAGACCCGTGGTCGCGGTGAGCGAGGCCGCGGCGCCGGCCGCCGCGGCATGGATCCCCGCGCCGATGAAGGCGCCCTTCGCCGTGTTGGCCAGCAGGTCGTCGAGCATCGGCTCGCCGGTGGCGAGGTTGATCGCGATTGTCGTGCCGCCGGCGGCCAGCATCCCCGACCCGACGACCAGTACGAACGAACCGGCCCCACCGGTGGCCACGATGACGGCGCCGGACGCCAGCAGCGCCGCCGCCATCGCCAGCTCGTCCTTGTGCTCCTGGAACCACGACTCGTCGAACCAACCGGCCTCGAGGGCGACCTCGGCCGCCGCCACGACCTCTTCGGGCAGGTCCGGGTTGTCGGCGACGAAGGCGCGGAAGTCGTTCTCGGATCGGTATCCGTCGACCACGCCGGAGGCGTCGGCGGCGATGTCGATCTCGTCGGCGTAGTCGCCGAGGATCGTGTGGAGTTGCGCCTTCAGCATGAAGGCCCGCAGGTCGACCTCGGCGATCATTCCGTCGCCGGGCTCGGTCGACCCGAACCCGCCGGCGGCGAACAGGTCGGTGTTGGCCTCGGCCGTGTCGAGGCGATGACGCAACCCGGGAAGATCGAGCAGCGCCTGCGCCGCAACCACCTGGCTCGGTGCGAACAGCCAGGGGTGCTCGACCACGAACTCGAGGTCACCGACCGAGACCCGCTCGTCACGGGCCCCGCCGGTGGCGTTGTCGAACACCGAGAAGTGCTCCTCGAGCCCGGCCAGCGCCTCGAACTCGGTGAGGGTGACGCCGAGTCCCCGTGCCGCGAGACCCTGCCCGACCGTGTCCAGCAGGCCGGTGTCGGTCTGTGCTGCATGGTGGAGGATCACGCCCAGGTCGAGCTCGAAGTTCTCCACGATGGTCAACGCGGCGAGCGATTCGTCGTCGCCGAATCCGCGGGCCCGGAGGTCGACGAGGTTCGCGTCGAACCGCTCGATCATTTCTCGCGCCGACGTCTCGTCGAGGCCGAAACCACTCATGACAGCCGCAACCCGTTGGTCGAACGCGAGCTCGGCGGCGACGAACTCGAACGCCGCGGCCGCGGTGAGCCCACCGCGGATCGCTCGCTCGACACGACGGGCGTGGTCCTCGTCGCCGTCGACGAGTCGAAGGATCACCTCCCGCATCTCGGCGAGCAGCGCCTCGCGACCCTCCGCTCGGGGACTGCCTTGCCAGGCGTCCAACTGCGTCGACAGGTGGTCGAGCACCCCGAAGCCGTGGTGGGTGCGATCGATCTGGTCGAGGCGCCCGCGCAGATCGCCGGCAAGGTCCTCGAACCCTCGCCGAGCCGACGCGAGCGGCACCAGCGCCCCCGTGCGGTCGGTGTGCAACAGCGCCGACGCCCGGTCGAGATGGTCCCGCAGGGCGATCTGGTCGGCGACGATCTCCTCCGCCGCGGCGGAGAGGAGGACCGCGAGCTCGCGGGCCGCGCCAAGATCGATCAGCAGGGTGTCAGCGGTAGCGGTGGCGGCGGTAGCGGTGTCGGACATTGAAAGCATTTCATGGTGATGTGTGACTTGACGTACCCACGTTGAACAGGCATAATGGGTGCATGAGCAGCGAACCCATCTCGATCATCCGCCTAGCGGAGCGCATCACTACCGAGGCAGAGGCGTACAAGCTGCTGGAGGACATGCGTTGGGGCGAGGACCGCTCCGGCCAGTCGTGCCCGAAGTGCGGCAGCGTTCGCAAGTTCTACTTCATCGCCCCCAAGGACGGCGGCGAGACACGCAAGACGAACCGTGGCACCGCAACCCAGCGTCGTCGCTGGAAGTGCGCCGACTGCCGCCACCAGTTCTCGGTACTCACCGGCACCATCTTCCACGGCACCAAGATCTCGGTGCGCAAGTGGCTGTTCGTGATCTTCGAGATGTGTGCATCGAAGAACGGCATCTCGGCCCGCGAGATCGAACGCAAGTATGAGTTGACTGCCAAGTCGGCGTGGTTCATGACGCATCGGATTCGTGAAGCGATGAAGCGTGAGCCAATGGCCGGACTCCTGGCCAACACCACCGTCGTTGCTGACGAGACGTTCATCGGCGGTCTGCCAAAGAACAAGCACCAGCAAGGCCGCAAGCGCCCCGGCACCTCCAAGGGCTACGCAGGCACCCCCCATCACAAGACCGCTGTACTGTCGCTGGTCGACAAGACCACGGGCGAGGTCCGATCACGAGTCGTCCCCAACGTCACCGGCGACACGCTGCGCGACGCGATCGCCGAGCAGGTCGATACGCCATCGAGCCACCTCCACACCGATGGACACGCCGGCTACCGCCAGATCGGCCACGAGTTCGTGTCACACGAGCATGTGGCGCATGACCGCCACGAATACGTCCGCGGCGACGTGTCCACGAACCAGGCCGAAAACTTCTTCAGCCAGCTGAAGCGCAGCATCGACGGCACCCACCACCACGTCTCACCTGAGCACCTGCCCCGGTACCTCGCCGAGTTCGACTACCGCTACTCCACCCGGGACATGACCGACACCGAGCGCATGCGCCGGGTCATCGATCAGACGCAGGGGCGCCGGTTGTCCTGGAAGCCACTCAGGCGTGACTGATCGGTAAGGTGGAGCATTCGGGGATCGGACCCGACGCAGCAGCTTCCAAGGCCCGCAGCGGTCAACCAGAACATGCCCCTAGCAGGAGGTCAAGCGACTAGATCGCGAGTCGGAATCGCCGGTATCCCCAGCTTCTTTCCGACCCGCATCGGGTCCGAAGACCCGTATGCCGCTTCCATAAGACGCCGCATCAGTGCCGGTTCCTCTACCGGAACCTCAACCGGTTCTGCGGTCCGCCACCCGCGGGACGCGATCTGCTTGTAGAGCGACGTCTGCCGGTCTTTGTCGATGACGTTCAGGTCGTAGCACCGCTTGACAAGCGCTTGCACTGACATCCCCCATCGCGCCTTGGCTTCGACCAAGACCTTCAAGGTGATCGGTGTGCGCAGCGAGTGGATTGCATCGGCCGGCACGATCAGGGACGAGCCAAAGCGGAACGCTTCTTCCTCGGCGGCCTGGACCGACGGGGGATGGCGATACTGATGCAAGACGAGATGCCCGAGTTCATGAGCAACGGTGAGTCGCGTCCGGTCGCCCGTGCGTCCACGTGTTGCGTAGATCACAGGTACCCCAACGGGAGGGTCGGGCCAGAACGCGGCACCGTCGTGGTCGAGTCGGTCCGTGCTGGTGACCTCCGCGTTGGCATAGACGACCACGACACCGGCGCGTTCGACTGCACGGACGATGTTGGCGATCGGGTCCATTCGTCCCACCCCAAGCCATTCTCGTGCCGACTCGGCCACGGTTTCGATCTCGTTCAGGGGAATGTCGTCGTGGAGAGACTGGATGCGGACCGGTGGCGGTGAGGCGACTGTGGATGCCAGCTGGACTGCCTCGATCGTGTGACGCACGACAGCGCGCACGCGGTCGTCGTCGCGCTGGGTCGCTCTTGCCTTCTTCCTGAATCGAAGGCTTCCTTCGGGGAGGTCCGGAAGCGGTCCCCGCGAGAAAAAATCTGGCGAAAATCCGGTGGCCGCCGCGAGCTCATCCAGCCGGCTTGGATCGAGCGAAATCGCCCCAAGCATCTGATTAACGCGGGGTTGCGTCACTCCAAGGTGAAGACCGAGGTCTTTCTGCGTCCAGCCGTAGTACTCGAGTACATGGCGGATTCGATCTCCGACCGTCACCCTGACTGACCCTTCCTCGATTCTTCGGCTGGGTGAACGTAGACGATGTCGGGTTCGCCGCCATCGTCGGACGGGTTGAACCTGAGCCCTGAGTAGCCGCCTTCTGCGCCTGGAAGGGGTACACGCCAGAACATCTTGATCTTCTTGCCCCATGACCATGGCTCGCGTGGAAGCCCGATGTGCACGACCGGTTCGTCGTCGAGGTCATACCAATCGATCACGAACGGCAGGGATGGAAGCCTCTGGCCGTTCACACCAATCGCGAGATTCAGAGTCTGCTGAACGTTGTACTCGCTGCGCCGTTCCGTGCTGTGTCCTGGGGGCGGGGTTTCCCGATTGACCGACCGAAGTACGCGAGCAGTGTGTAGATCTCCGAGAACGAGGTGGATACCCGAGTTGGCCACGTCGGGCCGAACCGGCGCGCCCGAGGCGATGAGTTCGCGACGAGCCTTGTACCGAGCGCTGTGGGACCAGTAGTGGTTGTCCTTGTCGGTATCATCGGAGAGAAGATCATTCGCGAAGTCGATACCGGCCGAGAGCGAGGGCACAAGGTGGGCGAGATCGTCAAGTACGACGGGGAGCACATCATCCGGCTCCGGGATTGGGTAGACCATGCTTATGAGATAAGCAGGATCGACACAAACTGTCAAGAGGTTCAAGAATGAGCGATCATGGGGTACCCGACCGTGACGAACGAGTCGCCATACCGCTCGACCCCGAGGAGGCGCTGAAGGCGCTACTCGCCGTCGACCCCGATCGCGACCCCGTTGAGGACGGAACTGAATCGGAAGACCTAGTTGACTAGAGCGTCGCTGTGGGTATGATGCAGTCATAACCCTCTCACCGCTTCGTCGGTGAGATTCGGAGCCCACCCGCAAGGGTGGGCTTCTGTCATTTCCAGGCCTTGGGGCGCTCCACGTGGCCCTTCTTGAGCGGGACGATGTCAGGCATCTGGCACTGGCCGGGCAGCTCTCGCCGCATGGGCCAACTCCACGATGCGACCTTCTCAAGATCCTTGGCCACGACGGCCATCGGGCTGACGACCCCCACGACGTTCCCCAGCGAGACCGCCATCTTGACGGCAGGCATCAAGTCCGAGTCGTTCGAAACCAGGATTGCTTGAGCGCAAGGCGGCGATGGAGAAAGAAGGTCCGCCAAGAGGTGTGACGCCAACGCCACGTCGGTGTGCTTCTCCTGCGGTAGCTGCACCCTGACCTTCCATCTTCTCTGTGCTCGCGACTTGGACTGTTTGCGGTCTAGGAGCTTCCCCAGGGCGGGCCAAGAGGCTGGCCGGGTCCGGTCCGCCCAACGTCGGTCGACAGCAATCGAACGCCACTCGTTGGGAGCAATGAACTTCCCCTTGTGCACTTCCACTAATGGGTTGGCGTCGATAGCCCGGAGTAGGTAGTTGTGGCGGCGGACTGAACCCGGATCTTCGGCTACCTGTGCCGACACTGGGGCCGTGAAGTACTTGACGCGAACCAAGGTGTCGCCGGCGGGAAGCAAACGCCGCGATAGCTCCTCGAAGTCGACCCATTTCGCTTCCGGAGTTCCCCGAACTGCTCCTGCATGAAAATTCAGCCCGTCGATGTACACGATCGTCCCCGCCATCGCCCGAACTTAGCCCAACGGCAGACCTCTCAGTGGGTACGTCAAGTCACACATCACCCATTTCATGTTGTTTCAGTGCTTTCTGTCAACCCCCTGCTCTCAGATGGCCGCCCGGCGAATGCGATCGAGTTCGGCGCGGAGGTGCTCCGACGCGTCGAGTTCGCTCAATGGCTTCTGCCGCCCCCGATGGATGGCCCGCAGTTCTTCTCCGTGGCCGAGTCGGTCCGCCAGCCCCTCGGCCAACCCGATGGTGAAGGGCGTCTTCGGCGACGCTGCCTGTTGGAGAAGGAGCCATGCGTGGTCGCGCTCCTCGCGGTGGATGGCCAGTGCGGCGAACCCCACCAGGGCGTCGTTGGCCATGCGACTGAGCCGACCCCGTAGCGCGGCCACGCCGAACTCCACGACGTGATTCGCGGCCTCGGCCGACCGATCCAGGTCGATGAGGGCGATCGCCCGCACGATCGGCGAACTGTCCCACACCGACGAGGACCACTCCCTCGAGTCGACGACCTCGAGGGCGCGCTCGGGCTCTCCCGCGAGGAAGTGGGCCGAGGCCAGCGCCAGCCCGGACATCACCACATGATTCGTGTGGCGACCCATCCCCTCGAGCAGGTCGTAGGCGCGGGCGAAGTGGGGCAACGAGTCGGCGACGCGATTCTCGTAGAGCGCGAGACACCCCTGCGCCCACACCCCGGGACTCAGGTACTCGTCGGGCAGCTGGTGTTGCGTGGCGATGTCGTGCGAGTGACTCGCCAGCTCGCGGGCACGGTCGGGGTACTGGCGACACGAGAGGAAGGCCATGAGCCCGGCTGCCTGGGCCCGCACTTCCGGCGTCGTGCCCTCGGCCGCCAGCAGCGCGTCGAGCTGGTCGTGCACGACCGGGAAATCGTCGAGCTGCATCGCGAGGACGGCGCGGATGTAGTGCATCCAATCGCGGTGAGGCCCCGGCTCGAGGCGGTCGGCGATCTGCTCCACCCAACGGCGACCCTCGATCGCCGGGATCTGTGATTCCCAGAGCCCCTGGCAACCGAAGGCGATGGCGGCGGCCGTGTCGGCACCGGCGTCCGTCTTCTCCCCATCGCGCGGTGTCCCGTCGCGCACTGCCCCGTCGCGCTCGCGAACGACCGCCCACTCCAGGGCGCTGGCGATGTTCGCCCAGTCGAGCCGCAGACCACCGGCACGGACGAGGTCGGTCGCTTCGCCGAAATCGGTGGTGACCGTCTGCGAGAGAAACCAGCGGAGGTGCGCGTCGCGAGCCGCCGTCACGTCCTCGGTTCGGGCCAGGTGGTCGCTCGCATAGATGCGGATGGTCTCGAGCAGGCGATAGCGGGCCGTGGGGTTGGCTGCCGCCTCGTCGACGGCCAGCAGCGACTTGGCCACGAGCGAGCCGAGGAGGTCCATCGCGTCGTAGTCATCGAAGCCCGAGACCGCGACCGCCGCGGGCAGGTCGAACGACCCGACGAACACCCCGCAGCGTCGGAAGAACTGCTGCTCGTCGTCGTCGAGCAGGTCGTAGGACCAGTCGAGCGTGGCCTGGAGGGTCCGCCGCTTCTGCCGACCCCGACCACCCGACAGCAAGCGGAACCGGTCGGCCATCCGATCGAGAATCTCGCTCGGCGACAGCACCGCGATGCGCGCCGCCGCCAACTCGATCGCCAGCGGCATCCCGTCGAGGTGTCGGCAGATGTCGACCACGGTCATCCGAACCGGGTCGCTCTCGTCGTCTCCGCAGCGGAAGTTGGGGTTGGCGGTCGTGGCCCGCTCGACGAACAACTCCACGGCGTGCGCCTCGCCGTCGAGACCCAGCGAACCCACCGCGATCACGCGCTCGCCGGGCACCTCGAGTCGTTGACGGGTCGTCGCGAGCAGCGCCGTCGCGCTCCCCCGGGCGAGCAGACGTTCGGCGAAGTCCGCACAGTCGTCGAGGATGTGCTCGCAGTTGTCGAGAACGAGCAGGGCGTCGCGACGGGCGAGGTGGTTGATGACCTGATCGAGTGCGCCCTCGCGCGAACCGCCGAACTCCAGCCGTACCGCGGCCGCCAGCGCGGCGGGCAACTCCGAGCCGTCGGAGACGCTCGACAGATCGGCGAAGTAGCAACCGTCCGCCCGACTCGGCAGCTCCTGGTAGGCCACTTCGACGGCCAGTCGGGTCTTGCCGCAACCGCCGGTGCCGGTGAGCGTGACGATGGGCGCCGACTCGAGAAGGTGTCGGGCCCGGGCGACCGAGTCGTTGCGTCCGATGATGCGGGTGCCCGGCAGCGGCAGTGTCGACAACGACGGATCGATCACCCGGAGCGGCCGGAACGATGCGACCCCCACCTGCGAGATGTCGACCGGATCGGGAACGTCGCGCAGGCGGTGCTGGCCGAGGGCGAGCATCTCGACGTCGACCACGCTCGCGACGGCATCGGACAGCAGGACCTGACCGCCCGATGCGAGCGCCTCGAGGCGCGCCGCCGTGTTCGGCACCGTGCCGAAGTAGTCACCGTCGCGCTGGGTGGCCCGGCCTCGATGCAGACCCATGCGCACACGCAGCGCGGGGCCGTTCTCCCAGTCCTCGGCCGCCAGCGCGGCCTGGGCGGCCATCGCCGCGCCCACCGCCGCCTTGGGATCCACGAACGCGCCACGGAAGTGATCGCCCGCCCAGCCGAAGACGTAGCCCCCACGGCTGACGATCGCGTCACGGATGATCCGATCGTGACGCTCGAGACTGCGGGCGGTGGCTGCCGCATCAGCCGCCCACAGACGCGTCGACCCCTCGACGTCGGTGAACAGGAACGTGACGATCCCCGCCGGGATCTCGCTCACAGTTCGTTCGACGGTCGAGACATCGGCGGCGGCATCGTCTCAGTCTCGCCGGTCGGCGCCACAAAGGAAATCCCAGGCCGTCGGTGGCCCTCCCAGCGCATGGCAACGCACCTAGGATGGTTCAGGTGCACGAGGAGCCCATGCCGCACATTCCCCCCGAGACCACGCTCGTTTCAGCCACCATCAGCGGCGACGCCGAGGCGTTCGCCGCGCTCTACGACCACTACGCGCCGCAGATCCACACGTACTGCCTCGGCCGCCTGCGCGACACGACCGAGGCCGCCGAGGCACTCCGGGCGACGTTCGTGCGAGCACACGGCGAGATCGACCGACTGGGCGATCCGACCACCCTCCGCCCCTGGCTCTTCGGCATCGCCCGTCGCGTGGTCGGCGACACTGCCCGACGTCGCGACCACAGTCCGCACCGACGGGAGTGGGGCGCCGTCGCCTCGCCCGACGACACCCCGGCCCAGCTGCTCGACGATGCCGTGGCCGACCTCCAACCCCAGGACCAGGACCTTTTCTGGCTCCACACCCGCCACGGACTCGACGGCGCCGACCTCGCGCTCGCCCTCGACGAAGCGCCCGAGCAGCTCGTCAGCCGGAAACAGCGCCTCGACGATCGCCTGACCGCGTCCGTCGGCTCGCTCCTCGTCGCCGCCGACGGGCGAGCGTCCTGCGTCGTGCTCGACCGGATCCTCGCCGATGCGGACGACAACGTCGGCGTTGCAATCCGCGCCCGCATCGCTCGCCACGTCGAATCCTGCGAGACGTGCACCGCCACACGACGTGGCCTGGAGCCGTGGTCCACGCTCGCGGGGACCATGCCGACGAAGCTGCCCCCCGCTCAGGTCCGCCGGCTCGTCTTGGCCGCGCTCGGTCCTGCCGTCGACGACCCTCCATCGACAACCGGCGACGACGTCTCCCCGCGTATCGACGCGGTCCTCCCGACCGACGCCGACATCCCGACCGAGCCCGACGAGGGCATCCCGACCGAACTCGACGCCGACAGCACGGCCGAGCCCGCCGGCGATCCCGTCGCTCATGGTGAGAGCCGAGGCCGCCTGCGGGCGCTGCTCACCGCCATCGCCGGGTTCCTCATCGCCGCTGCGGTGCTGACGGGGGCCATCCTGGCCTGGCCGGTGCTCACCGGCCCCGACGAACCACCCCCCGACACGATTCCTCCCGACGCGATCCCCGCCGACACCCCCGACAGCGGCACGTCCGGCGAGATCACCAGTGACACGTCCACCGACAGCCTGCCCGGTGACGCACCCACCACCAGCACCTCTCCCACCGTTCCCGATGCCGGCGGGTTCGGACCGGTCTTCTTCGGCAGCACCGACCCCATCATTCTGACCTCGGGCGCACCGGTGGAGTTCACGTTCGCCAACGTGGGCGACGAGGCCATGTCCTGGCAGACCGAGACCGTGGGGCCCTACACCGCCCGTCCATCCGACGGCACGCTCGCTCCTGGCGACTCCACCACGCTGACGCTTTCGGCGACGACCGCGGACGCGGGCGAGGCGATCCCGCTCGGCCTGCTTCGCCTGGTCACGGGGCAGAACACCGTCGAGATCATCCTGGCCGTCTCCGACGACGCTCCCTAGAACCGGACTCCCCGGAACCGGACGGGCCCGGCGGCTAGAGTCGAACGCATGTTCGATTCGCTCAATGCCGAGCAACAGGCCGCCGTCGACCACGTCGGCTCGCCCCTGCTCATCGTCGCCGGTGCCGGCACCGGCAAGACCAAGACCCTCGCCGCCCGCGTCTCCCGCATCATCGACGGCGGCGCCGACCCGAGCCGGATACTCCTGCTCACCTTCACCCGGCGAGCGGCCGGCGAGATGCTGGCCCGGGTGGCGGCCGTCTCCACCGATCGCGCCGCTGCTCGCGTGTGGGGCGGCACGTTCCATTCCACCGCCAATCGGCTGCTTCGCAACTTCGGCCAGAGCGCCGGACTCGCTCCCGGCTTCACGGTGCTCGACCAACCCGATGCCACCGACCTCATGGGCATGGCCCGCACCGACGAGGGGTTCGGCGAACGGGGCAAACGGTTCCCCCGAAAGGAAACGGTGGCCGGCATCTATTCGCGGATGGTCAGCAGCCAGGCAAAGCTCGATGCCGTCCTCGAAACCGACTACCCGTGGTGCGCGGAGCACGGCGACGATCTCCGCACCATCTTCACCGCCTACACCACCCGCAAGCGCACCCATCAGGTCCTCGACTACGACGACCTGCTGCTGTTCTGGCGGGGACTGCTCGCGGGCTCGGCCGGCGACTCGATGCGCAACCTGTTCGACCACATCCTCGTCGACGAGTACCAGGACACCAATCCGATCCAGGCCGACATCATCCGAGGCATGTGTCGACCCGACACCGATCTGTGTGCCGTCGGCGATGATGCGCAGGCCATCTACGGCTTCCGGGCCGCCACCGTGGCCAACATGTGGAACTTCGCCGAGAACTTTCCCGGCGCCACCCGTGTCACCCTCGAGCAGAACTATCGCTCGACGATGCCGATCCTCGCCGTCGCCAACGCGGTGCTCTCGCAGAGCGACGAGCACTTCGCCAAGGAGCTGTGGTCGAGTCGGGCCCACGGGCTCACCCCGAAATTGAAGACCCACCACGACGAAGGCGCCCAGAGCGCGTCGGTGGCCACCGCCGTGCTCGATGCCCGCGAGCGCGGCATCGATCTCCGCCAACAAGCCGTGTTGTTCCGGGCCGGCCACCACGCCGACGGGCTCGAACTCGAGCTGACCCGACGCGACATCCCCTACGTGAAGTACGGCGGCCTGAAGTACCTCGAGTCGGCCCATGTGAAAGACCTCCTCGCGCTGCTGCGCATCCTCGACAATCCGGCCGACCAGCTCGCCTGGCATCGGGTGCTCTCGTCCATGGAGGGGGTCGGTCCGGCCACCGTGCGCCGCCTCGTCGACGAGCTGGGCATCGAACGCGAGGACGACGACGCGCTGGCCCGATTCGTCGATGGCGCCGGCAGGGTCCCGGCGTCGGCCGCCGATCAGGCCGACGAGCTGCGCTCGGCGCTGGCCGCATGTCTCACCGACATCTCCCCGGCCCTCCAGGTCGACCGGCTCAAGACCTTCTGCGCGCTCGTCTTCCCCAACCGCTACGACGATGCGGCCGCCCGGGTCGCCGACATCGACCAGCTCGCGGCGACCGCCGCGGCCTACACCACCCGCAGTCGATTCCTCACCGAGCTCACTCTCGACCCGCCGAGCAAGACCAGCGACCAGGCCGGGCCTCCCCATCTCGACGACGACTGGCTCACACTTTCGACCATCCATTCGGCCAAGGGGCTCGAGTGGCGCAGCGTGCACCTGCTGCACGCGGCCGACGGCAACATGCCGTCGGAGATGGCGCTCGGCGACGAGCACGGTCTCGCCGAAGAGCTCCGGCTCATGTACGTGGCGCTCACCAGGGCAAAGGACGAACTCACCGTCAACTTCCCGCTGCGGTTCCACGTCAACCGCCATGCCACCGACGATCGCCACGTCTACGCCCAGCTCAGCCGCTTCATCGACCCCGTGCGCAAGCTGTTCGACGAGGGAACCACGGCGCGCGAGGTCGACCTCCGCGACGAGATGCCGTTGACGACCGTCGGCGTGGCCGACGAGGTCGACGCGTTGCTCGCTTCGCTCTGGGACTGACCGGCGGCAAGGATGGCCGCATGCACCCGCCCTACGACCACCGGCTTCGCCCCACCCAACCTCGCACACCGGCGGCCGATGCCTTCACGATCCATCGGGCCCCGGTCGATGGCGACCTCCACCTCGCCTACGTCCGCGAGGGAGCCGGCTACCCGCTGCTGCTGATCCACGGCTACCCGGAGACCAAACGCGTCTGGTGGCGCAACATCGAACCGCTGGCGGCGGCCGGCTACGAGGTGATCGCCCCCGACCTCCGTGGCTACGGGGATTCCGACCTCTCGGCCGACGACGTCTACGACATCGCCCGCTACAGCCGCGACCTCCATGCACTGATGACGGGCCTCGGCCACGAACGCTTCGGCGTGGTCGCCGGCGATGTCGGTGGGGCGGTCGCCGTCGACCTTCTGCATCGCTTCCCCGACGTCGTCGACAAGCTCGTCTACTTCAACACGGTGCCGCCGATCCTGCTCGAGGAGTTCATCGAGGCAGGCATCGACCTCACGAGCATCCGGGCGATGGGCGACGGGCCCACCACCGACTACCAGGTCGATCAGGGCGCCCACGGCGATGCGCTGATCGAGGAACTCGACACGCCCGACAAGCGTGAACGCTGGGTGCGCGGCTTCTACACCCACCGACTGCTGGCCTCCCCTGGGGCGTTCACCGCCGACGACCTGGCGTTCATGACCGAGCCGTTTCGCGACGGCGATCGACTCCGCTCGGCGTGGGCCCCCTACGAGGGCCGCTACGGCCGAGCCCAGAGCGAACCGGCCCTCATGTCGCAGTTCGTCGACGTGCCGACCCTGGTGCTCTACGGACCCGACGACGCCGTGGTCGGCACCGACTTCGTCCACTGCTGCGAGGTGGCGTTCCGCAACCGGATCGGCCCCGTTGCCATCCCCGGCGCCGGACATTTCCTGCAGTGGGAGCGGGCCGACATCGTCAACGGACTCGTGGAGCACTTCTTCGCCGAACACCGCTACTAGCGTGACGCCGTGGACCTCACCGCCGAGCAGGCCCGGGTGGTCGGCTGCCTCATCGAGAAGGCCCAGACCACGCCCGACAGCTACCCACTGAGCAGCAATGCGCTGACCAACGCGTGCAACCAGAGCACCAACCGGAACCCGGTGGTCGACTACAGCGAGCGTCAGGTCGATGCGCTCATGCTCGAGTTGCGCGAGATGAAGCTCGCCCGCACGGTCACCGGCAGCGGCCATCGGGTCGGCAAGCACAAGCACGTGGTCGACGAGGCGCTCGGTCTCGACGGCCACGAACTGGCCGTGCTCGCGGCCCTCGTGCTCCGGGGCCCGCAGACCCTCAACGAGATCGCCACCCGCACCGAGCGCTACACCGACGGTCCCCACGGCGACAAGGCCGCGGTCGACGCCGCCATCGACCGACTCGCCACCCGCCCCGAACCGCTGGCCGTGCGTTTACCCCGCCAGTCAGGCGAGCGCGAACCCCGCGTCGACCAGTGCTGGTCGGCCTCACACACCTCCGTCGCCCCGGCGCCTCCCGTCCAGGGGACCGATCCCGACGCTGTACCTCCGCCGATGTCCGCCGGGTCGGTCGAGCCGGCCGCGCACCGGACGGATCTCGAAGCGCGTGTGGCCGCGCTCGAATCCGCAATGGCCGAACAAACCCGCCGCATCGACCACCTCCTCGACGAACTCGGCGCCTGACCGTTGCATCGGGGTCAGACCCCCGTTGCGGTTCGGTCAGTTGCAGCGGGGGTCTGACCCCAGTGCTGCATCTGGGGTCGGGATGCGGCGCTTGCCGGTCGGCGGCAGGGATGGTGTGATCGTGGTGCCGACGAGCGGCCGACGAGGAGCACCAGCATGGTCCAGCCCATTCCCGAGGGACTCGAGGGGCGCATCGTCCCCTACCTGATGATCGACGGCGCGGCTGCGGCGATCGACTTCTACATCCGGGCGTTCGGGGCGACCGAGAACTACCGGATGGAGATGCCGGGCGGCGCCATCGGTCACGCCGAGATCGTCGTCAACGGCGCCACCGTCTTTCTCGCCGACGCACCCGACGACATGGAGGGCGACGCCGCGAACCCGGCCAAGCTCGGTGGCACCAGCGTGCTGTTGCACCAGTACGTCACCGACGTCGACGCTGCGACCGCGCGAGCGGTCGACGCGGGCGGCACGCTCCTACGACCGCCGGCCGACCAGTTCTACGGCGACCGCGCCGCGCTGGTGGTGGACCCGTTCGGACACCAGTGGTCGCTGCACACGCACGTTCGCGACGTCACTCCCGACGAGATGAACGCGGCGATGGAGTCGATGGCAACCGAGTGATCGGCTTCTACCGGCCTGGACCGAGCCCGCCTTACTCGAGGGTGGCGTAGTTGGTCGAACGGTCGTCGGTGGTCGTACCCCGCACCTCGGCCACGCTCTCGCGTAGCGCATCCAGGTAGTCACCGATCACGCCGGTGTTCGAGTTGGACACCGTCGAGTGCAGCGAGTCGGGCGGTCCTTGGCGGTCGTGGAACCATCCCCGTCGTTCGAGCGCGTCGCCCAACGCGAACACGTCGATCGGATCGTCGGCCTCGGTGTCGGACGCTATTGCCACGAGGTGGAACTGACCATCGCCGAGCGTGGTGATGCCGTCGATCTCGGCCACGCCGGCCCGCATCGCATCGGCGTTCTCGAGCGTCTGGCGGGTGAGCTCGACATAGCCGTCGACGCCGAGGTGCTGCATCACGGCCCACGCCGCCGCCATCGGCAGACCGCTCCGGGTGCCCTGGAGGTTGGGTGAGGCATAGAACCCGCCGAGCCAGTCGTCGAAGACGAAGGTCTGGTAGCGGCGCAGTTCCTTGGTGCGATGCAGGATCACCGACACGCCCTTGGGGGCGTAGCCCAGCTTGTGGATGTCGGCCGAGATCGAGCTGACGCCCTCGACCCGGAAGTCCCACTCGCCGACGTCACGGCCGAGGCGCTCGGCGAACGGCAGGACGAACCCGCCCATGCAGGCGTCGACGTGACAGTTGGCGTCGGCCGACGCGGCCAGGGCGGCAATGGCCGGGATGGGGTCCATCACCCCCTGCGGATACTGGGGCGCCGACCCGACGACGAGCACCGTGTTCTCGTTGACCTCGGCCGCCATCGCATCGACGTCGGCGGTCCAGTCGTCGAGCACCGGGGTCTTGTGCAGCTCCAGACCGAAGAGGTGAGCGGCCTTGTGGAAGGCGGCGTGGGCGCTCTCGGCCACGATCATCTCCGGAGCCTCGATACCGCGCTCGGCCTTGGCTCGCTCTCTCGCGGCCTTCACCGCGCACAAGATCGATTCGGTGCCACCGCTGGTGAGGAACCCGGCCGCGCCGTCGCCGTTGAGGAGGCCGGCCGTCCACGCGACGACCTCGGACTGGATGGAGCCGAGCGACGGGAACGCCTTGGTGTTGAGCGCGTTCTCGTGCAGATAGATCTTGGCCGCACGTTCCGCGACCTCGTGGACGGTCGGGCCGCCGTCGTAGACCATGCCGAAGGCCCGGCCGTCGGCCCACTTCACGTCATCGGCTCGCTTCGCCTCGAGATCCGCGATCACGTCGTCGACGGACCGTCCTACCTGGTTCAGTGCTGCCGTGTCGTTGGTGGCCATGGTGCGACCGTAGCCGAGCGAATACGGTCACCCCATGGGCACGCAGACGACCACCGATGGCATCGAATTCCTCCGCACCCCGGAGGAACGGTTCGCCCGGTTGCCCGACCACCCATGGACACCCGAGTACGTGACGGTCGACGGTCTCCGCATGGCCTACCTCGACGAGGGCCCACGATCGGGTGAGCGGGAGACGATCCTGTTGCTGCACGGCGAACCCACGTGGAGCTACCTCTACCGGCGGATGATCCCCACGCTGGTCGCCGCCGGTCATCGCGTGATCGCGCCGGACCTGATCGGGTTCGGTCGAAGCGACAAGCCCACGGATCGCGGGGCCTACACCTACAACGGCCACGTCGCCTGGATGCACGAGTTCCTCGATCGAGTGCTCGAAGAGGCCGCCGACGCGGGCACCCCCCTCGGACCGCTCGCGGCGTTCGTGCAGGACTGGGGCGGGCTCATCGGGCTACGTGTCGTGGCCGAGTCACCCGAACGATTCAGCCGTCTGGTCGTCGCCAACACGGCTCTGCCGGTGGGCGAGAGTCCCGGCGCCGGCTTCGACTTCTGGCTGGATCTCTCGCAGACGATGGACCCGTTCGACGCGGGCACCCTCGTGAACGGCACGATCGGCACCCGCGACCTCACCGACGACGAGAAGGACGCCTACCGTGCGCCCTTCCCCGACGAGAATTACCTGGCCGGTGCGCGCGAGTTCCCCTGTCTGGTGCCGATCACGCCCGACCACGGCGGCGTGACCGAGAACATCGCGGCCCGCGAGGCGCTGGCGGTCTGGCGCGCGCCGGTGTTGTCGCTGTGGGGCATGAGCGACCCGGTCCTGGGCGGGCTGCGCGACGAGGTGCTCGACCTGTTCCCCGGCGCCGTCGGTCAGCCCCACCAGACGTTCGCCGAGGCCAGCCATTTCATCCAGGACGACGTGGGCGCGCCGCTCGCCGAGGCGATGGTCAGCTGGCTCGACGATCTCCGCTGAGCCAGGCTGAGCGGATGCACCGTCGCCTCGTACTGTTCCTCGGCCTCCTCGCCGGTCTTGCTCTCCTGTCGGCCGGCTGCGCCGACGACGACGAGGACGCAGGCGGCACCGACGATGGCTCGACGACCGCGGTGGCGACATCGGCCCCAGCCGACGACGACGAGCCGGAGGCCGAGACCGCGCCGGAACCCGTGACCGACCCCGAGGCCGAGACCGACACCACCATCGGTGAGCCCCTCCCCACCCCCGATCCCGAGGTCAGCCTTCCGCCCGATCTCGGGTCGACCTTCTACCAGGGCGTCGGTTTCGACCTCGGCCTGCTCGGCTACGAACAGACCGAGTACTTCCTGTCGGGCACCGCCCGCTCGTTCACCAACGTCGGTGACCTCGCCAGCGACGGCCGGTGGACGGTCGAACCGTCCGACGAAGCCGACTACACCACCCGCATCGTCGTGGTGCGCCCGAGCGATCCCGCCGACTTCAACGGCACCGTCGTGATGGAGTGGTTCAACGTCAGCGGCGGACTCGACGCCGCACCGAACTTCACCATGTCCCACGTGGAGCAGATGCGCGAGGGCTATGCCTACGTCGGGGTGTCCGCGCAGTTCCGAGGGATCGAGCCGAGCCCGGGAACGATCGACATCGGCTACCCGATCTTCCTGAAGGGAATCCAGCCCGAGCGCTACGAGTCATTGCTCCATCCCGGCGACTCGTTCTCCTACGACATCTTCAACCAGGCGGCCCAGGCGGTCAGGGCGCCGACCGGCATCGATCCGCTCGACGGGTTGGAGATCGACCAGATGCTGGCCACCGGAGAATCGCAGTCCGCGTTCCGGCTGACGACCTACGTGAACGCGATCGATCCGATCGCGCAACTCTTCGACGGCTTCCTCATCCACAGCCGAGGCGGTGGGTCGGCTGCGTTGTCCCAGGACCCGGAGGCCGACATCCCCACGCCCGAACAGGTCCTCATCCGCGATGACGTGCGCGTTCCGGTGCTGACGTTCCAGACCGACAGCGACCTACTGCTGCTCGGCTGGGTGCCCGACCGCCAACCCGACGGCGACAACTTCGTCCTGTGGGAGGTGGCCGGCACCGCCCACGGCGACGTCTACTCGATCTCGCTCGACGTCGGCCCGATGGACCTCGGTGACGATCCGGCCATCGCCGAGGTCGTCGAGGTGGCGTCGCCCATTCCCGGCATCATGGACTGCGGCGGGCCGATCAACTCGGGCCCGCAGCACTACGTGATGAACGCGGCGATCCATGCGCTCAACCGCTGGGCGGCAGGGGGCGAACGGCCCGCCGCGGCCGAGCGCCTCGAGGTCGTCGAGGCCGAGGTCGACCCCGACGCCGAAGGGCGTCAGGCCACCCACGCCGCTGTCACCGATGCGAACGGGAACATCCTCGGCGGCGTCCGCACCGCGTGGGTCGACGTGCCGGTGGCCACGCTGACCGGCGATCCGACGGAGGGCGATTCGTTCTGCGGCCTGTTCGGATCGACGACCCTGTTCGACGCCGAGAAGTTGGCCGAGCTCTACCCGACGAAGGCGGCCTATCTCGACGCGATGACGGCGTCGATCGAGGCCTCGGTGCGCGACGGCTTCCTCCTGCGCCCCGACGCCGACCTCATTCTGGAGAACGCCGCGACCAACGCCATCCCCTGACGCAGGCGGACGCAGGTAGGGTCGGGCCGTGGCCGGCCCGCTCCCTCTGCGATTCCTGCGTTCCTACGCCGACCCCGACGAGCTCCCCCACGTCAACGCCGAAATCGCCCTGCTCGGCCGCTCCAACGTCGGCAAGTCGTCGTTGTTGAACGCGCTCGCGCAGCACAAGGGGCTGGCCAAGACGTCGAAGACCCCGGGGGCCACCCGGCTGCTCAACGCGTTCGAGGTCGGCAACGAGGACTCCGGGCGCTGGCTCATGGACCTTCCCGGCTACGGCTACGCGAAGGTCTCCAAGTCCGAGCAGGCGAAGTGGGCCGACATGCTCAACGCCTACGTCGAGGAGCGCGAGAACCTCGTGGCGGTGCTGTTGTTGGTCGACGGCGAGATCGGACCGACACCGCTCGATCTCCAGACCGTCGAGTGGCTCGAGTTCCTCGAACGGCCGATCCTCTACGTCGCCACCAAGGCCGACAAGGTCCGGCCGTCGAAGAGCCAGAAACGTCGGGCCGAACTGACCGACAAGCTCGGCGTGGAACGACGGGACGTGCGCTGGGTCAGCGCCGACAAGGGCCAGGGCATCCCCGAACTGCGGGCCCTGGTCCTGGAGACACTCGGTATCGGATAGTGGTTGTCGAGTAGGGAGCATCACATGATCGACACACAGCCATTCGGCAGCACCGGACACATGAGCACGAAGGTCGTCTTCGGCGCTGCGGCGCTGGGGGCGATGTCACCGGCTCGGGCCGAGGCCACACTCGAGACGGTCCGACGCTTCGGGGTGAACCACATCGACACCGCGGCCATGTACGGCGAGTCGGAGGTCCGCCTGCGCCCGTTTCTCGCCGACCATCGGGCCGAGGTTTTCCTGGCCACCAAGACCGGGGCGCGCGACGGCGACGGGGCTCGCCGCAGCCTGGAACGAAGCCTCGAGCGAATGGGCGTCGGCCAGGTCGACCTCGTGCAGCTCCACAATCTCGTCGAGGAGGACGAGTGGCGCACGGCCTTCTCCCCCGGCGGTGCCGTCGCCGCGTTGTTCGCGGCTCGTGACGCCGGGTTGTGCCGTCACGTCGGCGTGACCGGTCACGGTCTGCGCATCGCCCGCATGCACCTGCGCAGCCTGGGCGAGGCGCCGTTCGCTTCCGTGCTGTTCCCCTACAACCACTCGCTGATCAGTACCTTCCCGGACTACGCCGCCGACGTCGACCTCCTGCGTGACGTCTGCGCGCGGCAGGGAGTGGCGGCCCAGACGATCAAGTCCCTCGCCCGTCGGCGGTGGGACGATCCCGACCAGCCGCACTTCAGCTGGTACGAGCCGATCGACGACGAGGGCGCGCGGCGGCGAGCCATCGAATACGTGCTGGGCGAGCCCGACCTGTTCCTCAACACGTCGAGTGACGCCCGACTGCTCGAGGAGACGCTGGCGATCGCCGTCGACCGGCGGGCGCCCGCCGACGATGCGCAGCTGGCGCGCGACCGCGCTCAGGCAGGGATCACGCCGATCTTCGATGGTGCCGGCCTGGAGCTCATTCGCTGAGGGCCTGCGAATCAGTCGATGCTGATCTGGCCCATCAGGTTGGCGCGTTCCTCGTCGAACGAGTCGAGGTCCATCTGGCCATCGTCGTAGCGGCGGTGGAGGTCGGCGACCTTGTCCATGATCTGTTCGTTGGAGAGCTGCGGTCCGTCGTCGACCACGATGTCGTCGTCGTCCTCGTCGAGCTCGTCGTTGTTCTCGAGCTTCCTTTCGCGCTTTGCCGATGCCTTGGCCTTTTTGGCCATGTCACGCTGGCGTTTCGCGAAGCTGGATCGTCCTGTTGCCATGACGTCGTCCTCCTCGAGCGGTATGGCCACTGCTTGTGGCCGACTATCGAGGGTAGGGGGCACACCAGGCTTCCCCAACGTCGGGGTCCCGCGTGTAGGTTTCGTTCTCATGAGCACTGACCAGAAACCGGCCGTCACCGTCCCCGCGGGTGAGCCGCCGAGCGAGCTCGTCGTCGACGACCTCGTCGAGGGCGACGGGCCCCTTGCCGCCGCGGGAATGTCGGCCACCGTCGACTATGTCGGGGTGGCCTGGTCCACGGGCGAGGAGTTCGACGCATCGTGGAACCGCAACGACACGTTCTCCTTCAATCTGGGCGGCGGTGAGGTCATCTCGGGTTGGGACCAGGGCGTGCAGGGCATGAAGGTCGGCGGCCGCCGACAGCTCACGATTCCGCCCGATCTCGGCTACGGCCAGTTCGGTGCGGGTGGGGTCATCGGTCCCAACGAGACCCTGATCTTCGTCGTCGACCTGCGCCGGGTGGGCTGATCACCCATGGCCTACGACCTCCATCGTCCCGAGACCTATGTCGACGGGCCGCCCCACGAACTGTTCACCCGCCTGCGCCGCGAGGAACCGGTGGTGTTCCAGGAGATGGACGACGAACCGGGCTACTGGGCCGTCCTGCGCCATGCCGACGTCGTCCACGTGGCGAAGCATCCCGAGATCTTCTCGGCCAGTGAGGGTGGCGTGGTCCTCGAGAACCTCGCACCCGAACGCCTCGACGCGATGCGGGACATGCTGCTCGCCATGGACCCGCCTCGCCACACGGCGTATCGGCGTCCGGTCGCGCCGGAGTTCAAGGCCCGGGTCATCGCCGAGATGGAGGGCCGCATCCGGGACATCACCCGCGAGATCCTCGACCGGGCCGACACCCTCGGTGGCGAGATCGAGTTCGTCCACGATGTGTGCGCCCACCTCCCCAGCCAGGTCATCGGCGAACTGATGGGGTTGCCCCGCGACGACTGGCCGAAGATCCACTCGATGGCCGAACGCAACAGCGGCAGCCAGGACCCCGAGATCGCCGACGGCGAGGCCAGCGGGGATTCGAGTACCGAGATGGCCATCTACGGCATCACGTTCGCGGCGGCGCGCCGCGAACTGCCCGAACAGGGCGATCTCACCGACCTGCTGCTCGGCGGCGAGTTCGACGGCAAGCAGATGACCGACATCGACTTCGGCCGCTTCTTCGTGCAGCTGGTCACCGCGGGCAACGACACGACCCGCACCATGCTGTCGGGCGGCCTGCACGCGCTGCTCCAACACCCCGAGCAACTCGCGATGCTCCGGGCCGACCGATCGCTGATCCCCTCGGCGGTCGAGGAGATCCTGCGCTGGGCCAACCCGCTGCACTACTTCCGGCGCACCGCCGTCGTCGACACCGAGCTGGGCGGCGCCTCGATCGAGAGCGGCGACAAGGTGGCGATGATCTACACCTCGGCCAATCGCGACGAGGACGTGTTCGAGGATGCGCAGGCGTTCGACATCACCCGTTCGCCCAACCACCACCTGTCCTTCGGCATCGCCACACACTTCTGCCTGGGCGTGCACCTCGCCCGTCTCGAAGGGCGCGTCTTCTTCGAAGAGGTCCTCGATCGCTGGGCCGACATCGAACTCACCGGCGAACCTCGCCGCCAGCAGTCGAACCTCAACAACTCGTTGAAGTCGCTCCCGGTCCGGGTCGCCTGATGGAGGTCACCCCGCCGGGCTACTACCCCGCGCAGGGCGACCCCGCAGGCA
The DNA here is from genome assembly GCA_040219515.1 of Acidimicrobiales bacterium. Lineage (NCBI taxonomy): Bacteria > Bacillati > Actinomycetota > Acidimicrobiia > Acidimicrobiales > Acidimicrobiales bacterium. The sequence goes on along the minus strand of JAVJSI010000014.1, from coordinate 226,473 downwards.
CGGTCCGCTATTGGGACGGCACCGAGTGGTCGCCGGAGCCGATGCCGCCGCCACCGGGCTACGACCCCAACCACCGACCCGGTGACGAGCGTTTCGCCACCGTCGGCGTACGCATCGGCGCCACCCTGCTCGACGGCGTGGTCGGGCTCGTCCTCTCGGTCCCGTTCCTGTTCTCCTATCTGGGCGACGTGATCGACGACATCGACGCCGGCGGCGACGGCACCGCGGTCGAGATCCCTCCATCGCTCTATCTCGCCGGCCTGCTGGTCTCGGCGGTTTCCATCGCCTGCGTGGCTCGATTCGGCGGCAGCCCGGGAAAGCTCATGGTCGGCCTCCGCATCACCACCGAGGACGGCGCCACCACGCCGCCCGGCATCGCGAAGGCGACCATGCGCCAGCTCCCGCAGATCGCCGGGGCCATCCCGGTGATCGGCACGTTCATCGCCATCGGCTTCTCGGTCACCAGCCTGGTCTTCGTGTCCACCGACCCGGAGCGGCGCAGCGCCTACGATCGTCTCGCCGGTACCCGAGTGATCCACAGGCGCCATCGCTGACGATCCGGCGACCGCAACGACGAAGAGGACCCATGACCTCCCCCACACCCGATCCCTCCGGCAACATCGCACCCGGCCTCTACCACGCCGAGGGCGACCCTCCCGGCACCGTTCGCCAGTGGGACGGCACACAATGGGTCGGGGCGCCGGTCCCCGCGCCACCAGGGGCGGGCGCACCCGCACCGTACTCATCCGACAAGTACGGCACCGTCGGCATCCGCATCGGCGCGATGCTGATCGACGGCATCATCTTCGTTGCGCTCCTCTTCGTCGCCGCCATCCCGTTCGTCGAGGACACCGACCCCGACGCGAACTCCTTCGAGTTCGAGGTCACCGGAATCAGCGCCTACGTCGGCCCGCTGATCATGATGGCGCTCGTCGTCGTCATGGTCGCGACGCTGGGCGGCACCCCCGGCAAGCTCATCCTGCGCCTTCGCGTCACGACCGCCGACGGCACCACACCACCGGGGTTCGGTCCTGCCACCATGCGGGCCCTCACATGGCTGCCCACCTTCATCCCGGTGGTCGGGATCGTGATCTGGTTCGCCCTCGGCATCACGTCGCTGGTGTTCATCAACAACGATCACGAACGCCGCAGCGTCTTCGACCGGGTCGCCGGCACCAGGGTCATCCGCAAGTAACCCACCCGTTGCAACGGGGGTCAGACCCCCGTTGCGGTTTCGAGGGGCTGGCCGACGCAGGGCTACTGCCCGTCGCGGGGGGCCTTCATGCGCTTCACGATGCGGGCCCGCTCGCCGGCGTCGAGCACCGTCTTGCGCATGCGCACGTTGGTCGGGGTCACCTCGACGCACTCGTCGTCGGCGATCGTCTCGAGCGCCTGCTCGAGAGAGAACAGTCGCGGCGGCGTGAGCCGGATGGTGTCGTCGCTCGACTGCGTGCGGATGTTGGTCTGCTTCTTCTCGCGGCAGATGTTGACGTCCATGTCCTCGGCCCGCGGGTTCTCGCCCACGATCATGCCCTCGTAGACCCGCACACCGGGGCCGACATAGAGCGCCGAACGCTCCTGCAGCGCGGCGATGGCGTAGCCGGTGGTCTCGCCCGTGCGGTCGGACACGACGCTGCCCTTGGTGCGACTGCGGAGCTCGCCCGCCCATGGGACATAGCCCTCGAAGATGTGGTGCAGCAGGCCGGTGCCCCGGGTCTCGGTGAGGAACTCGGTGCGGAAGCCGATCAGCGCTCGGGCCGGCACGACATAGTCGAGACGAACCCAGCCGGTGCCGTGGTTGGTCATGTCCTCCATGCGGGCCTTGCGTTCGCCGAGGAGTTGGGTGACGGACCCCACGTGTTCCTCGGGCACGTCGATCGTGAGCCGTTCGGTCGGCTCGTGGATCGTGCCGTCGATCTCCTTGGTGAGCACGGCGGGCTTGCCGACCGTCAGCTCGAAGCCTTCACGGCGCATGGTCTCCACGAGGATGGCCAGCTGCAGCTCGCCACGGCCCTGCACCTCCCACGTGTCGGAACGTTCGGTGGTGAAGACCCGGATCGAGACGTTGCCGATCAGTTCGGTGTCGAGCCGAGCCTTGATCTGACGGGCGGTGAGCTTGGAGCCGTCGTCGCCCGCCAGGGGCGAGGTGTTGACGCCGAGCGTCATCGACAGGGTGGGCTCGTCGACGGTGATCGCCGGGAACGGACGGGGATCCTCGGGATCGGCGAGCGTCTCGCCGATGGTGACGTTGTCGATGCCCGAGACGCCGATGAGTTCACCCGGTCCGGCCTCGTCGACCTCGACCCGGTCGAGAGCCTCGGTGACGGTCAGTACGCCGACGCGGGCGCTGGCGATCGTGCCGTCCTCCTTGCACCAGGCGACGGCCTGGCCCTTGCGGATGGTGCCGTGCTCGACCCGGCAGACGGCGATGCGACCCACGTAGGGCGACGAGTCGAGGTTGGTGACCCAGGCCCGCATCGGGAGGTCGGGGTCGTGCAAGGGCGCCGGAACGGTGTTGAGGAGCACGTCGAACAACGGCTGCATGTCGGTGCCCGGTACGTCGGGATCGAGCGTGGCCAGACCCTCGCGCGCCACGGTGTAGACGATCGGGAAGTCGATCTGCTCTTCGTCGGCGTCGAGATCGAGGAACAACTCGTAGACCTCGTCGACGACATCGGAGATGCGGGCGTCCGGACGATCGATCTTGTTGATGACCAGGACGACGGGGAGTCGCCGGGCCAACGCCTTGCGCAGCACGAAACGGGTCTGCGGCAACGGACCCTCGGAGGCGTCGACCAGCAGGACCACCGCGTCGACCATGGTGAGTGCGCGTTCGACCTCGCCACCGAAGTCGGCGTGGCCCGGGGTGTCGACGATGTTGATCTTCACGTCGCCGAAACGGATCGCCGTGTTCTTGGCGAGGATGGTGATGCCCTTCTCGCGCTCGAGGTCCATCGAGTCCATCACCCGATCGGTGAGTGCGGCGCCTTCGCGGAACGCGCCGGCCTGGCGCAGGAGCGCGTCGACGAGGGTGGTCTTGCCATGGTCGACGTGGGCGATCATGGCGACGTTGCGAAGCGATTCGACTCGCTGCAACGAGGACGTGGGGGAGGTGGTCACCGCCGGAAGGGTACCGACACATGGGGTTGGCGAGATGCGGCCGGGCCGGGCCGCGCCGTCGACGGTGGCCGGGCTGTGGCAGATTCTTCTCATGACGGAAACCGAGGACACTCCCACCGCGCCCGATGCCACGATCTCCGACCCGGCCAAGCTCATACGGCTGGGCACGATGCTCCAGACCCTGATGGTCGAAGTGCGAAATGCCGAGACCGACGAGGAGAGCCGGCGATTGCTGGCCCGCATCCACAACGAGACCATGGAGGAGCTCGGCACGGTCCTGTCCGCCGACCTCATGGAGGAACTCACCGAGTTCACCGACTGTTGCGACGACACCGGCGTGCCGACCGAGGCCGAGATCCGGGTTGCCCAGGCGCAGCTCGTCGGCTGGCTACAGGGACTGCTGCAGGGACTCCAGGCGTCGATGGCGGCCCAGCAGGCCGCAGCGACGGAACAGATGCGCCAGCTGGCGGCCGGCCGCCCCCAGGTGCCGGGCCCGGGCGGGCCGTCGGGTTCCACACAGCCGCTGCCCGACCAGAGCGGCACGTATCTCTGAGCGACATCTCCGAGTGACTGCGCCCGCCGGCGCGGCGACGCGCTACTTGTCGACGGTCGACAACCCGCCGCCGACCGGGATGATCGCGCCGGTCACGTAGGAGGCGGCGGCCGAGGCGAGGTAGATCGCCACGCCGGCCATGTCGTCGGGCACGCCGATTCGTCCCAGCGGCACGCCCTTGGCGAGCCCGGCCCGAATCGACGGATCGTCGAGCGCGAAGGCCATCATCGCCGAGTCGAACGGCCCCGGGGCGATGGCGTTCACCGTGATGTGTTCGCCCGCGAGCTGCTTGCCGAGATGCCTCGTCAACATGTGGACCGCCGCCTTCGACGACGAGTAGGAGAAGGTGTCCATCTCGGGCGGCGTGAGCCCGTTCACCGACCCCGTGTTGATCACCCGGGCGGGGTGATCCTCACTCGCCGCGGCCCGCAGGAGCGGCAGGAGCTTCTGGGTGAGGAAGAACACGCCCCGCACGTTGACGTTCATCACCTTGTCCCAGCCCTGGGGCGAGAAGTCGTCGATGGGCTCGCCCCACGATGCGCCGGCGTTGTTGACGAGGATGTCGAGGTGATCCCAACGGTCGTTCACCGCGCTCACGAGGTGGGCGATGCCGTCGTCGGTCGAGACGTCGGACGGCACGGCGATCACGGTGCCCTTCGCCGACATCTCGTCGGCGGCCGCCGCCACCTGCTCTGCCTTGCGGGCGGTGATGATCACGTCGCAACCGGCATCGAGCAGGCCCTCCGCGATCATCCGGCCGATGCCCCGGCTACCACCGGTGACGACGGCACGCCGACCTTCGAGACCGAACAGAGAGATGAGGCGGTTGACGTCCATGGGCGGGATTCTCCTGGGTGAGTCGAAGGACAATCATGGCGCGGTCGCGTAGCATCCGCGCATGAGCTCTTCCTCCGACATCAGCATCCCATCGGCGGCCGGCGACATTCCGGCGCTGCTCTTCCTGCCCGAGGCCGGCACGGGCCCGGCCGTGGTGCTCATCCAGGAGATCTTCGGGGTCAACCAGTACGTCCGCGATGTCGCCGAGCGTCTGGCCGGCGAGGGTTACGTCGTGCTCGCGCCGCACATGTACTGGCGCATCGAGGACGACTTCGCGGTCGAAGCGACGGGGCCCGACGATCTGCCCGTCGCCTTCGAGGTGGCCGGGCAGCACGACCCGGCCGACGGGGTGGCCGACATCGGCGCCGCGCTCGCTCACTTGGCCGACCGCCCCGAGGTCACCGGCCCCGTCGGGGTGATCGGCTTCTGCTTCGGCGGCTCGATGACCTACCTGGCTGCGGCCGCCCACGATCCCGCCTGCGCGGTCTCGTACTACGGCTCGATGATCGGCGAGAACATCGACAAGGCCGCGTCCATCACCTGCCCGATCCAATTCCACTTCGGCAGCGACGATGCGTTCCTGCCCAACGACGACGTCGACGCGCTCCGTGCGGCCACCGCCGACATGGCGAACGTCGAGATCCATGTCGCCGAAGGCGCCGGCCACGCGTTCGACAACCATCGCAACCCGATGTTCTCGAACCCCGAGGCCGCGGCGTCCGCCTGGGCGCTCACCTCCGCGTTTCTCGCCACCAACCTCGCGCCCTGAGCGAGCCCCGACGACGGCTGGGCTACTCCGGGCGGCGCAGTCGCAGCGAGTACATCATCGGGATCTGCGGCCGGTTCGCGGGCATGAACCACATGCGCTCCTCGCGTTCCTCGAGAAAGTCCCATCGCGGGTAGACGCAGAACGGAAACTCCCGGAACCTCTCCAGCACGAATCCCACCGTCAACAACGCCTGCACGACCTCGGCCAGCCCGTGCACGAAGTCGATGATGGAGTTGTTGGTCGTCACCGCGTCGGGGTCGGCGTAGCTCCCGATCTCGTCATCGAAGCGGTCGCCGGTGCCGTCGCCGAAGTAGGACCGCTCGAACCGCGTCGTCTCCACTTCGAGGATGTCCTGCACCGGGTGGAACTCCGACACGTAGAGCCGTCCACCCGGGCGACAGAGCCGCCACATGACGTCGGCCCAGCGGTCCATGTCGGGCAGCCAGCAGAGCGCACCCTGACCGGTGTAGACGAGATCGAAGGTGCGGCCGCCGACACTCTCGGGGGCGTCGTGGACGTCGCTCGTGATCCACTCGGCCCGATCGGCCAGTCCGGCGGCCTCGGCGAGGCGGCCGGCCGCCGCTGTCGCCCCGGCCGAGAAGTCCAGTCCGACCACCTCGGCCCCGGCGCGGGCCAGCGAGAGCGTGTCGGTACCGATGTGGCACTGGGGGTGGATCACCCGGAGCCCGTCGACCGATCCGAGGTCCTCCCATTCGAAGTCCCTGAGCCCCCCGAGGCCGTCCCGGTAGAACTGCGACGCTTCGTGGATGGGGGCCCGCTCCTCCCACCAGGCGCGGTTCACCTCCCGCCACTCGTGCCCTGGTCGCCCCTGCCTGTCGTCGACGCCGCTCATGGCCGACAACTCTGACACAGCTACCGTCGGCCCGTGCCTCCGATTTGTCGACGCGTGGCGTCCTGGAACATCAACTCGATCCGGGCCCGGGTCGACCAGGTGGTCGCCTGGACCGCGGAGCACGGCGTCGACGTGCTGCTGCTCCAGGAGACCAAGTGCGGCGACACCCAGTTTCCGTTCGGGGCGTTCGCCGAGGCCGGGTACGAGGTCGCCCACCACGGCACCGATCACTGGAACGGCGTGGCCATCGCCAGTCGTGTCGGTCTGACCCGGGTCCGTCGCGGATTCGACGGCCCGCAGGAGTCGCCCTTCGACGAGCCCCGACTCATCGCCGCGACGTGCGCCGGCGTGCGCTGCTGGTCGGTCTACGTGCCCAACGGTCGTGAGCTGTGGGACCCGCACTACGCCTTCAAGCTGGTCTGGCTCGAGCGACTCCGCCACGAACTGCTCCACGCCAAGGCCTCGGCCCGGCCGTCGATCGTGGCGGGCGACTTCAACGTCGCACCGACCGACGCCGACATCTACATGCCCTCGAGGTGGCGGCGTCGTACCCACGCCAGCCAGCCGGAGCGGGCGGGCCTGCGGGCGCTGTTCGACATCGGGCTTCGTGACGTCACCCGCGAGCACCTGCCGGATCCCGGGGTCTACACCTGGTGGAACTATCGCCCCGGCCAGTTCGAGAAGAACCACGGCCTGCGCATCGATCTCGCCCTGTGCTCCGACGCCGTCGCGGACGCGACCGAACGGGTGTGGATCGATCGGACCGCCCGTGGCGCCACGCGACCGTCGGACCACGCGCCGCTCGTCGTCGACCTCCGCCCCGCCTGACCGCTAGCGTCTCGGCATGCGCCGCACGCTCCGATTCCGTCTCGCCATCGTCCTCGCCACGCTGGCTCTTCTCGCCGCTGCATGTGGCGACGACACCGACGATTCGGCCGACACATCGGCCGACGACACGAGCACCACCACCACCGAGCCGGACTCGACGACGACCGAGGCGACCACCACGACCGAGGCCGCGACGACGACCTCGACCACCACGACGGCCGCGCCCACACCATCCGTGCCGACCCCCGAAGCGAACACCGTGGAGGACCTCTTCGCCCTCGGCCGCCCCGTCGTGCTCGGCCACGCGGGCGGCGACCAGTCGTGGCCGCACTCCACGATGTACGCCTTCCGGGAAGCCGCCCTCGCCGGCACCGAAGTGCTCGAGATGGACGTGCAGCTCACCGCCGACGGCGTGCTGGTGGTGCAGCACGACGACACCGTCGACCGCACCACCGAGACCACCGGCCGGGTGCGCGACCTCACCTACGACGAACTCCAGGCACTCGACAACGCCTACTGGTGGTCCGACGATTGGCACAACGACGAGCAGCCGGAAGAGGAGTACATCTGGCGCGGCGTTCGCACCGGCGAGGTCGAGCCGCCCGAGGGCTACACGGCCGACGACTTCCGAGTCGAGACCTTCCGCTCCGTCGCCGAGGCGTTTCCCGACCACGTGCTCGATGTCGAGATCAAGATCCCCAAGGGCGACGACGGCGAAGACGACCTCGAGTTCGCCAACGAGAGCGGCCGCGTACTCGCCGCCGAGATCGAGGAACTCGGCCGAGCCGACTCCGTCGTCGTGGTCTCCTTCAACGACGACGTGATCGCCGCTTTCCACGAGGTCGCCCCCGACATCCCGACCAGCCCCGGCACCGGCGCGCTGACCGACTGGTTCCTCGGCGGCATCCCGCTGCTCGAGAGCCATCGGGTGCTCCAGGTGCCGCCGCAGTTCGACGGTCTCGACGTACTGGCCCTGGACGGATTCCTCGAGAAGGCCCGGGAGGAGGGGCTCGGCATCTGGGTGTGGATGGACGACGCCTCGACGCAGGAGAACCCCGACTTCTACGAGTCGCTGCTCGACTTCGACATCGACGGCATCATCGCCGGTCACCCCGATCTCGCCGTCGAACGTTGGCGCGAGATCGGCGCCATCCCGTAGCGGCACGCATCTTCAGCAACACGCGGCTTCGGCCGATGGGGAGACATGCCCCTTCGCCGGATCTGCTTCACGCTGCTCGCTCTCGCCCTGGTGACGAGCTCGTGCGTCCGTCTCAGTTGGGGGCGCGACCTCGATGTCTTCACCACGGTGCCGGATGCGCTCGATGACAAGCTGTGGATCGATCTCGACGTCGGTGAACTCCATGGCTGCGGGATCCAACTCGACCGCAGCCTGTGGTGCTGGGGGCAGGACGGCGCCGGTCAGATCGGTGACGGCGACGACGACGTCAGGGGGCTCCATCCCGCCACGAGGATCGGTGAGGGCAGCTGGCTGGATGTCGCCGTCGGCGTCCTCCACACATGCGCCGTCGAGACCGACGGTTCGCTCTGGTGCTGGGGACTCAACGATGAAGAGCGCGGCGAACTCGGCATTCCGGAGTTCGGCTTCCATCCCTCGCCGGTGTTCGTCGACGCAGGTCCCTATGACGAGGTGACGGCAAACTCCTCCTACAGCTGTGCGATCCGTTCCGACGACGACAGCCTGTGGTGCTGGGGACGCCTCAGGACCAGCTTCCAAGGAGGCGAACCCGTGGTCCCCGAACCGACCCGGGTGGGCACCGCCGGGTGGGACAGTCTCTCGTCCGGTGAGTTCCACACCTGCGGCATCCAGACCGACCGGTCGGCATGGTGCTGGGGCCCAGGTCAGTTCGGTGAACTCGCCAACGGCAGCAACACGATTCCGCTCGAAGGGTTCGGAAGCGCAGTGCCGTCGGAGGTTGGTGGGACCTGGAAGGCGATCGGACTCGGCGGCTTCCACTCCTGTGGGATCAAGACCGACGGCACGCTGTGGTGCTGGGGACTCGACGCCGACGGCATCACCGACTATCGCGGCGTCTTCTGGTACCCGGACTCGGGTGAGAACGGCGTGGGCGAAGTCGTCGAACCGCACCCGATCGGCACACACGACGACTGGGTCCGCGTGACCGGCGGCGAGGGGTTCGTGTGCGGCATCCGCTCGACATCGCCCGCATCACTCTGGTGCTGGGGACGCAACGGCGACGGCCAGCTCGGGTTGGGCGACACGCTGCCGCACACCGAACCGACCCAGGTGGGCCCGGAACGACACTGGATGCTGGTCGCCGCCGGTGGGACCAAGGTCCTGGCGGTCGCCGTCAACTAGACAGCACCGACGACTCACCGAAGAGATGGCGGCGGAAGAACTCCGTCGCCGCGGGGGCCGACCAGTTGTCGTGGTCCTCGCCCCAGCACTCGAGCCCGTCGAGCTCCCAACGGGTCAGGCAGTTCCAGGTGAACAGGTTGGGGTTGAGATGGATCCCGATCTTGTTCAGACACTCGCCCTCGGCCACGAACGAGCGCTCGAGTTCGTCGGTGCCCTCGATGCGGACTCGGGTGGGCGCACCGGTCGCGGCATCGCGGGCCAGGACGTCGCGGCGGCCGCTGGTGACCTTGGCCCACTCGCCACCCCGGCTGAGGTAACCGTGGATGGCGATGCAGTCGCCCTCACCCACCGGCCCCGGTGTGAAGTCCATGCTGATCATGTGGAAGCCGTCGTCGGCCGACGCCGTGGCGTAGCTGTAGCCGCCCCGAGGGGCCGGCGAGCCGGCCAGACCGGGACCGAACTGCGACCGCACCGACCACGACCGATCCCGAAACCCGAAGGAGTCGACCTCGATGACGTCGTCGCCGAGTCGGACCGTCCCCGTGTAGCGACCGGGTTGATCGAGATGCGATTCGCCGAGATAGTTCGGGCGCGACACCGCATCGAATACCAGGTCGACGTCGATCAAGTCGCCGTCGGGGTCGGTGTAGCCGATCTCGTACTTCTGCTGCGGCTCGACGCATCGGTAGCGGATGCCGTTGGGCAGCGCGATGTCGGACAGCGGCTGGTCGGGCACCGGGAGATGCCAGAAGTTCTTGGCGTAGCGGCAGTTCCAGGGCTGATCGCCGCTCGCGTCCCAGAAGTACGCTCCGCCGGAGGTGATGCCCTGGTTCGGCCGGAAGAACGGATAGAGCTGGCCCGACAGTCCCCGCTCCGGCACGGTGAACGTGAACCACGAGGTCTCGGTCCAGTACGGGTCGTCGCTGGTCGGCGGGTGGAACTCGTCGTCGGGGTGCGGCATGGCGGTCAACCTTGCTCGCCGATGTCCTCGTTCCACAATTCCGGTTCGGCGGCGATGAAGTCGCGCATGATCGCCACGCACTCGGCGTCGTCGACGACCACGGTGGACACGCCCCGGCGGGCCAGGTGTTCCTCACCACCCATGAACGTGACGTTCTCACCGATGACCACCTTCGGGATGCCGTAGAGCAACGCCGCGCCGGTGCACATGTCACACGGCGACAGGGTGGTGTAGAGCGTCGCTCGCGCATAGGTCGAGGCGGGCAACCGGCCCGCGTTCTCGAGGCAGTCCATCTCCGCGTGGAGCACGACACTGCCGCGCTGCACGCGCCGGTTGTGGCCACGGCCGACGATCTCGCCGTCGACCATCAGCGCAGATCCGATCGGGATGCCGCCCTCTTCACGTCCGAGACGGGCCTCGGCGAGCGCGGCGTCGAGGCCGCGACGATCGTCGTCGGTCAGCTTCTCAGGGGCGGTTTCGGGGGGCATGGACAGATGCTATTCGTCGGCGGAGATATGGGCCGAACGGCCCATGTATCCGGGTCAAGTGCCCCCGGTGACATGCCGTTGCTTGTGCAATGCAAAAGGGGCGAGCACTCTCCGCGTTGTTGGCCGGTCTCATGATCGCCCCCCTCCTGGCGTTCGCTCAGATCACGCCGGCCGCGGCCGCCGAGAACTCGTGGATCGACACCCACGACCGCGCCGAGGTGCTCGCCGCCTACCGGGCGGAGTTCGATCGCACCGAGCCGGCCAGCGGCTGGAACGGCGACACCGGCACGTGCCACGCCGGCTCCACCAGCCAGGCATTCCGCGACAGCATCGTCCAGCGGGTCAACTGGTACCGCCGGATGGCCGGCCTCGACACGGTCACCGAGCGGGCGTCGTACTCCGCGGCCACCCAGCAGACCTCAGTGATGATGTCGGCGGAGAGAGCCTTGAACCACCAACCCGGCGGAGGATGGTCGTGTCACACTTCGGCCGGAGCCGAGGCGGCCGGGAAGAGCAACCTCGCGCTCGGCGTGAACGGCATCGACGCCATCGATGCCTACATCCGGGACCCCGGCGGCAACAACCACGCCGTCGGCCACCGCCGCACGATCCTCTACCCCCAGCTGCTCGAAGTGGGCTCCGGCGACGTCGACAGCCAGGGCCCCTACGCTGCCGCGAACACGCTCCACGTCTTCGACGACAACCTCTGGGGCACGCGTCCCGACGTCCGCGAAGACCGAGGCTTCGTCGCCTGGCCGCCCTCCGGCTACGTCCCGCCCGAGACGGTCTGGGGCCGCTGGTCCTTCTCCCTCGCCGGTGCGGACTTCAGCGCCGCCTCGGTGTCGGTCAGCGACTCGCTCGGGACCGTCGCCGTCGACGTCCTGCGCCGCATACAGCCGACGGTGCCCGGATCCACGATCGCCCCCGAACCGTCGATCGTGTGGGCGGTCGGCGGCGACACGGACTCGACCCAGCTTCCGGCCCCGACCGGCGGCGACGAGTGCTACACCGTCACGATCGGGGGTGTGAAGATCTCCGGCACCACGCAGGACGACTACTCGTACCGCACCTGCGTTCTCGACCCGAACTTCACGCCGTCCGGCGCGGCTCCGTCGCAGACCCCGGTGATGCCCGGCACCCCGGCGAATCCCGCAAACCCGGCGACCACCACGGTCGCCGGCGACTGTGACCCCATCGACTTCGGCGTGTGGACCGTGCCGTGCTGGGAAGGCCGGCCCACACTCGGCTCGATCGGCGACGTCGTGGCCGCCTGGCAGCGCGCACCGGTCGCCTGGCTCGTCGCCAACGACATCACGACCGGCGTGAGCCCGACGCGGTTCGACCCCGAGGCAGCGCTCACGCGGGCCCAGGCCGCGACCTTCGTCTGGCGCCTGGCCGGCTCGCCGGCCCCACCGTCCGATTCCCCGACGTTCAGCGATGTGCCGGCCGGGAGCTACTACGAGGACGCCGTGCGCTGGATGGCCCGGATGGGCATCACGACGGGCACCGGCGGCAACCGCTTCTCGCCCGAGGCCACCGCCACCCGGGCCGAGTTCGTGACGTTCCTCTGGCGCCTGGTCGACCAGCCGACCGTCAACGCCCCGATGCCCTTCACCGACCTGACGGCGCCTTGGCAGGTCACCGCCGTGCGTTGGGCGGCGATGGCCGAGATCACCACGGGCACGACGACGACGACCTTCGCGCCCAACGACTCGGTGACCCGTGGCCAGGCGGCCGCCCTCCTCTTCCGCTTCGCCGACGCCGTCGGCTGACTCGCCGCCATGGCGGTCGCGACGACACGACCGCGTCAGCGTGACGTCTCGCCGATGACCAGCGCCACCCAGGCGACCCCGACGAGGAGCATGCCGGCCAGCACCAGCGCGGCGGTCCCGAGGCCGGCCGCGTTGGCCACCCAGCCGACGGCGAACGGTCCGAGGAAGTTGCCCGTGCCCGACAGCGTGTGGAAGCCGGCGATGAACGGGCCCGGTTCGTCGGCCGGTGCGAGGTCCGTGCTGAGCGTCAACATGCTGCCGGCGCTCAGACCGTTGCCGAGACCGATGACCACGCCGCCCAGCACGGCCATCGCCACGGTGTCGGCCGCGGCGAGGACGACGAGCCCGGTGGCCATGAGTGAGAAGGCCGGAACCATCGACGACAGTCGTCCGAACCGGTCCATCAGCCAACCGGCCACCGGGAACAGCAGGAAGTCGGCCGCCGTGCCGACGGCCACGAGTAGACCGATGGCCGCCGGATCGAGCTCGAGTTCGTCGCCGATCAGCGGCACCACCACATAGCGGCCCTCACGGGCCGCGGCGATCAGGAGCGGCCCGAGCGAGGCGACGAGCAGCGCGCGTCGGTGACGCCACAGTGATGGTCCGATCCGCACCCGGTCGGCCGGCACCGCCACCGGGTGCTCGTCGCGTCCGCCGGTCAGCACGAGCGCGAGCAGTCCCACCGCGGTGATGCCCCCGGCCAGGAGAAACGTCGGATGCGGACCCCACCCGTCGTAGACCCAGCCGCCGAGCGCGGGGCCGAGCACATAGGCCAGCCGGTGCATTCCTCCGACGAAGGAGTTGATGCGACCCCGCAGCCCCACCTCGACGGCTCGGGCGACCACGAGTTGGCGCGACTGCGACAGCCCCGCGAACCCGAGGCCGTAGCCGACCCGCATCGCCACCAGCGCCACCGCGACGCCCGTGAAGCCGATCATGGCCGTGGTGAGCGCCATGAGCACCACGGTGTAGAGCATCAGGCGATCCGTGCCACGGCGCTCCGCGACCGCGCTCGCCGGCAATCCGCCGAGGGCCACGCCGATGCCGGTGGCGGCGAGAACGGTGCCGACCGAACCCAGGCTCAGTCCGGACTCCTCGAGGTAGAGGGGCAGGACGGGAAGAACCATGCCGGCACCCAGCGTCGCCATGCCCCACGGCAGATAGACGGGGACGAGGAGACGGCGGAGGGTGGGGCGAAGGGGCGGTGGTGTCGTCGCGGTCACGTCACCACGTGGGTGTCCGTCCCGAACGCCATCGGCACGAACCGTCCCGACCAGACGGCGTCGTCGGGAGCCGGTGTCGACGCCGCGCCGTCGTGGAACGACAGGACGACGCGCCGTGTGACCGGGTCGATGTCGCCGTCCCAGTCGGACGGCATGATCCGGGCGAGCGGGCGCAGACACAGCGAGGCGCCGTCCGACGACGGCAACACCGGATCCGGCGAGTCGTGGATGGTGACGTCGAGGGCGCTGTAGCGATGGTCGAGGGCGAGGGCCGGGGGCACACCGTCGGTGCCGGTCACGCCGCCGGGCTGCGCGTCGTCCGGGACATAGCTCCAGGTGTGGAGGTGCTCCCGCTCGGTGAACATCCGGTCCTCCTCCACCGCCAGTTCGACCTGCTGGGTGGCGAAGGCGACCCGGGCGTCGTCATGGCCGGGCAGGACGAAGTAGAGGGCCAGATGCCACCCGGTGCCGGGTTGCACGAACCGGCCGGCCGAGAACACCCCGGGCGCGGCGAGCCCGGTCGTGTAGTAGTGGTCGCGCTCGTACCAGTGGTTGAACGCCAGCTCGTGACCCGGGGTCGGCCGGATCAGGGCGAACACCACCGACCCGATGCGCACCACACCCTCTTCGTCGACCATCCCCGTGAGATCCCCTGCCCGCATGTCCCGAGCATGCCAAACGGGCGGCGGTCGTACCCCAGCGAATATGGTCTCGTCGATGACACGACCGGCCCCGACCCATCCCGAACTCGGCTTCTACACGCTGGCCGGCCAGGCCGCCTCGTCTCGCGATCTGGTCGACGAGGTGCGCGCCGCCGAGGACCTCGGCCTCGGCTGGGCGTTCATCTCCGAGCGCTACGACAAGAAGGAAGCGGCGACGCTGAGTGGTGCCGCCGGTGCCGTCTCCGAACGCATCGGCATCGCGACGGCCTCCACCAACCACAACACCCGCCACCTGATGGTGACGGCCGCCTACGCCCGCACCATGCAGTCGCTCACCGGCGGTCGCTTCGTGCTCGGCCTGGGGCGGGGCATCGCCCGCATGCAGGACGCCTACGGCATCGGTCGGATCACCACGGCCCAGATGGAGGATGCCGCAGGTCTCTTGCGGCGACTCTTCCGAGGCGAGGTGATCATGGGTCACGACGGCCCGGCCGGGAAGTACCCCGTCCTCCACCTGTCGAGCGAACTCGACGAACACCTGCCGATGGGGCTCACCGCGTTCGGACCCAACTCGCTCGCACTCGGCGGACGCTGCTTCGACCAGGTCGTGCTCCACACGTTCTTCACCGACGAGACGACCACGCGAGCGGTCGAGACGGTCAAGAACGCAGCCGTCGACGCGAGACGCGACCCCGACGACGTGAAGGTGTGGTCGTGCTTCGCCACCGTCAGCGACGCGATTCCCGAGGAGCGCCGGCTGATGAAGACCGTCGGCCGGCTCGCCACCTATCTCCAGGGCTACGGCGACCTGCTCGTGTCGACGAACAACTGGGATCCGGCGGTGCTCGAACGATTCCGGGCCGACGAGACCGTCAGCAATTTCCAGGGCGGACTCGACGTCGCCGGCACCCCCGAGGTGCTCGCCCACGTCGCCACCCTCCTGCCCGACGAGTGGCTGGCCCCGATGGCCACCGGTTCCGCCGCGGACTGTGCCGAGGCGGTGAAGGGACAACTCGCCCTCGGGTGCGACGGCGTGATCATGCACGGGGCCACGCCGTCCGAGCTGGCGCCGATCGTCGCCGCCTACGGCGCCTGACCCTGCCTGCTGGTCCCGCGCCGGTCGTTCAGCCGATTCGACGCACCATGAACACCAGGTCGAGCCATTGGTCGTGCTTCCAGCCGACCTCGCGCAGCCGCCCCTGTTCCTCGAAGCCGACCTGCTCGTGGAAGCGCAACGACCCCACGTTGGATGCGTCGATCGCGCCGACCATCGTGTGGACGTCGGCCGCCGTCGCCCGGGCGACCAGTTCGTCCATCAGCGCCCGGCCGACACCTCGGCCCGAGCCCGCGCCGTCGACATAGACCGAGTGCTCCACGGTGAAGCGGTAGCCTGGCAGCCGCTCGTTGTCACGGAACGGCCCGTAGCTGGCGAAGCCGACGACCACGCCGTCGTCGTTCGCCACGAGTACCGGCAGTCCTGCTGCCGTCTGCGACTCGAACCATGCAGCCCGGTTGGCGAGTGAATACGGCTCGGTCCGCCAGATCGTCGTGGTGTCGACGATCGACGCGTTGACGATTCCGGTGATGCCGGCGACGTCGTCGGCAACAGCGTCTCGGATCGAGATCAATCGAGGTCCGGCGCCCAGCTCGACCCGTTGATGTGGCCACCGCCGTCGACGAAGAGCGTGTTGCCGGTCATGTAGCGGCACGCCTCGCTGGCGAGGAAGACGGCCACCGGGGCGATGTCGGTCTCGATGTCGCCGATGCGGCCCATGGGGTTGCTGGCATCGGCCGCGGCCACGAGCTCGGGGTGCTCGCCCATCACGGCGTTGAACGACGCCGACTTGGCCGCCGGACAGATCACGTTGGCCACGATGCCGGTGTCGGCCCACTCGCGGGCGGCCGTGCGGGTGGCGGCCCGCAGTGCTTCCTTGCTGCTGTTGTACTCGACCGTGCCCATGTGGGCGTTGACGCCGTTGAGCGAACACATGTTGATGATGCGCCCGTAGCCGGCCGGCGCCATGTGGGCATGCGCCGCGATCATCGTCCAGAACGGCCCCAGGAAACCGACGTCGAGGCCGCCCGTCATCAGCTGCTCGGTCTTCTTCTCGACCCGCGAGATCATCCCGCCGCCCCAAGCGTTGTTGACGAGGATGTCGAGCTTTCCGAAGTGGTCGACCGCGTGCTGCACCATGGCTTCGCAGTCGCTGCGGTCACCGGCGTTGGTGCGGATGAACGAGGCTGCGTCGCCGATCTCCTCCGCCACCGCGGCGCCCGTGCGCTCGTTGATCTCCCCGATGACCACCTTGGCGCCTTCTCGGGCGAACACGCGAGCGATACCGGCGCCGATCCCGTCGCCACCACCGGTGACCACTGCCACTCGTCCGTTCAACTGACCCATCGTGTCTGCCCCTCGTACCGTCGACCGCTGATGCGTCGAGCCCTGTGCTGTCGGACCGTAGTTTCGGCGTCGGACCGGCGCACTTCGGCGCGGGCGCGCCAACCCGGGCGACCAACACCGCGAGACTGGCAGTATGGCCATCGACCTCCGCCGACCGCGTCGGATCACCGTGGCGGCATCGGCCGTCGCGGTGCTGGCGGCATCGCTGGTGTGGTGGGCGGTAGCGCAACCGTCGGACGACGTGTGCGACGGCGAGGTCGGGCCGGCTGCGCTCGTCGCAGTCGACGCCGCGACCGGCAACGAGGCATGGACCAGCCTGGTCGGGTCAGCCGTCATCGGCGACACGACGGTCGAGGACAATCGTCTGCACGTCCGCACCCCCGATCACGAGCTCGTCGTCGCGATGGACTCGGGCGAGCTCGTCAGCTGCGTCGACGTCGGCCAGGAGATCATCGCCCCCCAGGCGACGAGCGGGCCGATCCCACCCGCCGCGCCCGCTCCCGAGGTCCACGTCGCCGACGGCGTCCGGCTGGAAGTCCTGCCGGCCTCCGAAGGCTCGGTGAACCGACAACAGATCCGGCTGACCACGATCGACGACGAGTCCGGCGACGAACGGTGGACGGGCGTCGTGCCCGGGTTCGAGGCTCGACTGGCCGCCGGCGTCGTCGCGGTCATCGACCAGACCGGGGGAACGGGCAACTTCAACTGGGCCGATCAGGAGACCCGGCTGACCGCCTACTCACCCGATGGCGACCAGCTCTGGCATGTGGCACTCCCCGGGAGCCCGAACGACGCGATCGGTGTCGGCGACCTGGTGGTCGCCCCCGGCGAGACGTCGATCGTCGCGGTCGACGCCGCCACCGGTGGCGTGGTCTGGGACGTCGACCACGGCAGTCCGGGTGCGAACGGCCGCTATGACATCGCCGGCGAGTACGCCCGACTGTTCGCGACCGACGACGGCACCGTCGTCGTGGGCGTCATCGAGGCCCGCGAGCCCTATCGCGACTGAGCGCGAACACGCAGGTCTCGCATGTCGGCTCAGGTGTCGAGCAGGTCGTGGAAGCCGAACTGGGTGTGCGGTCCGAAGATGATCTGCTCGAAGAGGCCGACGCCGTGCTTGTCACCATCGGTCGTCCGCATCGTGGCGTTCACCGTGTGATGCACGTGCTGCACCGACGGGTCGGCGGGATCGAGATCGGACAGGTTCCATTCCTCGGCCCCCACTTCGAGCTCGCCGTGGTGGTAGCCGTGGCCCCACACGAAGTTCGTGTAGCCCAGCGCCTTCATCTGGAACCTGAGCTGCGGCTCCAACACGAGCGTGTAGGGGTCGCCCTCTTCGGGCTCGAGATCGAACTCGGCCCGCGATACCCAGCGGGTGCCCTCGCGGAACTCCAGTCGCTGGCCCACCGGTTCGAGTCGGAACACCCCTGGGGTCGATTCGTCGACCGAGGGCGGCACCGGTTCGAGCACGGGGACGCGGAACCCGTCAGCCCGCCAGAACTTGCCCCCCGGCTCCTGGAAGTAGCCGAACAGCCGGCACTCGTCGTCGAAGTGGATCGGTGCCCACAGCCAACAGTTGCCACCGGCGCGCATCTCCCGGCCGGCCGGCTTCTCGCCCACCGGCCGGATGCCCCACGACCGATCGCGGACGCCGACCATGTCGTCGTGCGTGAAGGTCGTCGTCTCGCCCCGGACGGTCACCTCGCCGGCCCAGGTCCCGAACTGGGTGAACCGGAACATGTCGAGCACCCGGACCGGACCGGCGTCCATGTACGTGTGGTCCTCGGCCAGCGCGCCGGTGCGGGCCTTCCACGTCAGGTTCGCGGTGAGATCGGTGTCGTTCTCCTCCACCGTGATCCGCAGCTCCTTCATCGGCTCGACGACCTCGAGCCGGAACGGTCCCATCGTCGTCACCATCGGGTCCTCGGGGGCGTGACCCGACGCGTGGAACGCGTACTGGTGGTCACCCTTGACGATCGACAGCGAGCAGTCGGCCACGCCCAGGTTGGTGTATCGCCCGAACGCCGCCTCGATCGAGAACTCGGCCTGGCGGTGAAAGGCGCCGAACCAGTAGCGGCCGTAGTGATTGCGGTCGCCCGTGGCAGGCACCGCGATCGGACGCGGGGCCTGGTGGATCGGATAGTCGTCGAGCGGAGAGAGCATGGCTCAGTCGTACTCGACGCGCGTCCCGCACACCACTCGACAATGGTGACCCGACGGTGACTAGCGTCCGGGGATGGAACCCGGACAGTTCGAGGGTCGCATCAGCCGCTGGTACCCCGACGCCGAGCCGTGGTGGCCCGAACCGGTGCGGCCCCACGGCGACGCCCCCAATGTCGTCGTCGTGCTGCTCGACGACGTCGGCTTCGCCCAGACCGGGCCGTACGGATCGGACATCGCGACACCCACGATCGATCGACTGGCCG
The DNA here is from genome assembly GCA_040219515.1 of Acidimicrobiales bacterium. Taxonomy (NCBI): domain Bacteria; kingdom Bacillati; phylum Actinomycetota; class Acidimicrobiia; order Acidimicrobiales; species Acidimicrobiales bacterium. The sequence goes on along the minus strand of JAVJSI010000014.1, from coordinate 207,242 downwards.
GTGGCGGCCTGACGTTCACGAACTTCCACACGACTGCGCTGTGCTCACCGACCCGGGCCTGCCTGATGACGGGCCGGAACCACCACTCGGTCGGCATGGGCCGCATCACCGACCTGGCGATGGGGTTCCCCGGCTACGACGCGACGATCTCCAAGGCCAACGGCTTCCTGCCGGAGATGCTCGTGCCCGCGGGCTATCACGCGACCATGGTCGGCAAGTGGCACCTCACCCCCCGCGATCTCCAGCATCTCGGGTCTCCCCGCACCACCTGGCCGACCGGCCGGGGCTTCGAACGCTGGTACGGCTTCTTCGAGGGCGAGAACCACCAGTTCGGTCCCTCGCTGATGCACGACAACCATCAGGTGCCTCCCCCGGCCACCCACGAGCAGGGCTACCACCTGACCGAGGACCTGCTCGACCACGCGATCGACCACGTCACCGACCTCCGCAACGCCGACCCCGACAAGCCCTTCTTCCTCTATGTTGCCCCCGGGGCCTGCCACTCGCCGCACCAGGCCCCGCGCCGCTGGCTCGACCACTACCTCGGCGCCTTCGACGACGGCTGGGACATCTGGCGGGAGCGGACGTTCGCCCGGCAGAAGGGCCTGGGCGTGATTCCCACTCACACCGAGCTCTCGCCCCGGCCCGACTGGGTTCCGGCCTGGGCCGACCTGAGCGATGACGAACGCCGGGTTCACGCCCGGTTCATGGAGGCCTTCGCCGCCATGATGAGCCACACCGACGAGCAGATCGGTCGTCTCGTCGAGCATCTCGAGAACATCGGCGACCTCGACAACACGCTGTTCATGGTGCTGAGCGACAACGGCGCCAGCTCCGAGGGCGGCGTGGGTGGCTCGCTCAACGACATACGACAGTGGAACGGGCTGGGCACCTCGCTGCGGGAATCGCTCGAACGCATCGACGAGATCGGCGGACCGAAGATCCACAACAACTACCCGTGGGGCTGGACCGTGGCCGGCAACACGCCGTTCCGTCGGTGGAAGCGCGAGGTCCACGAGGGCGGCATCGCCGACCCGCTCGTCGTCCACTGGCCCACCGGCATCGAGGCGCGTGGCGAACTGCGACACCAGTACGTCCACGCGATCGACCTGGCACCGACGATCCTGCGGGCGTGCGGCGTCGAGCCTCCGCCCGTGATCGCCGGCATCGAGCAACGCCCGATCGAGGGCACCTCGATGCAGCCGGTACTCGCCGATCCAGGAGCCGACGAGATCCGTACGACGCAGCACTACGAGATGCTCGGTTGCCGGGCGCTCTACGACCACGGCTGGAAGGCCGTGACCTACGTGGAGATCCAGGACGAGGACGCGCCGCTCGACGACGAGCACTGGGAGCTGTACGACCTCCGGGCCGATCCGACGGAGCTCCACGACCTCAGTGGCCGCGAGCCCGAGCGGCTCGACGCGATGATCGCCTCGTGGTGGGAGCGAGCCGAGGAGCACCAGGTACTCCCGATCGACAATCGTGCGTTCAGCGACCGGGTCGTCGACCGTCCCAACGCCGTGCCGGCCCGCGAGCGCTACGTCTACCGGCCGAGCAGCGGCATGGTCCCCGAGGAGACGGCGGCCGACATCCGCAATCGCGACCATCGGGTCACGGCGACCGTAGTCGTGGGCGAGATGGTGGGTGGGGAGATCGGCGACGAGGCTCCCGACGGCGTGCTCGCCCAGCAGGGCAACGTGCTCGGCGGATGGTCCTTCCACCTCGACCACGGGGACCTGGTGTGGCACTGCAACGTCGCAACTCGGCGCATCCACGAGGTTCGCGCGGCGGTCGCGCTGCCGCCGGGTCGTCACGAGCTGGCCGTCCGCTACGACAAGTCGACCGAGATCGGCGGACGGGCGACACTTCTCGTCGATGGTGAGACCGTCGCCGCGGTCGACGTGTCGTGGCACTGCCTCACCCGCTGGTCCATGACCGGGTCAGGACTGCGGATCGGTCGTGCCGATGCGCTACCCCCGTGCGACGACGCCGGCGCCGCACAGCCGTTCTCGGGCCGTCTCGAGACCGTCGTCATCGACGTCACCGGTCCTGCCCACCACGACCCCGAGGGCGATACCGCCACCGCCATGGCCGCCCAGTGACCCGCCGCACCCCGGGGATGTCGGGGCTGGTGACCGACCGGTAGCCTGCTGGGTCATGGTGACCATCGGTGAACTCGAGATCGCACAGACCCTCCACGACTTCGTGGAGCAGGAACTGACTCCCGGCAGCGGGGTGTCCGCCGCCGATTTCTGGGCCGGCCTCGACGCGATCATCGCCGACCTCGGTCCCCGCAACGCCGCACTGTTGAGCCGCCGAGACGACCTCCAGGCCAGGATCGACGAGTGGCACACGAGCCATCCGGCGCCGCACGATCACTCGGCCTATGTCGAGTTCCTGCGCAGCATCGGCTATCTCGATGCCGGTCCGACCGATGTGGCGATCCGCACCGAGAACGTCGACACCGAGATCACCTCGGTGGCCGGGCCCCAGCTGGTGGTGCCGCTCGACAACGCCCGCTATGCGTTGAACGCGGCCAACGCCCGCTGGGGCAGCCTCTACGACGCGCTCTACGGCACCGACGTCATCAGTGACGACGGCGACGCCGCCGCCGGCAAGGGCTACAATCCGCGGCGGGGGGCGAAGGTCATCGCCCGGGGCCGGGCGTTCCTCGACACCCACTTCCCGCTCGCCGACGAGAGCCATGCCGACGCAACGGGCTACCGGGTCGACGACGGCACGCTCGTCGTCACCCTCGGCGAGGGCAGCACCACGCTCGTCGACTCGACCCAGTTCGTCGGCCATTCGGGCCCGGCGGCCGAGCCGACGTCCATCCTGCTCCGCAAACACGGCCTCCACGCCGACATCCGCATCGATCGCGCCGACGACATCGGCAAGGACGACCCGGCCGGCGTGGCCGACATCGACCTCGAGTCGGCCGTTTCCACGATCATGGACTGCGAGGACTCGGTGAGCGCGGTCGACGCCGACGACAAGGTCGTCGTCTACGGCCACTGGCTCGGCCTCATGAAGGGCGACCTGGTCACCACGTTCCAGAAGGGCGGCGAGACCCTCGAGCGCAAGCTCAACCCCGACCGGATCTACACGGCCCCCGACGGCAGTGAGCTCGTGCTCCAGGGTCGCTCCCTGATGCTGGTCCGCAACGTCGGCCATCACCTCACCACCGATGCCGTCACCCGCGGCGGCGAGCCGGTCTTCGAGACGATCCTCGACGCGATGGTCACCGCCCTCGCGGCCAAACACGACCTGCTCGGCACCGGCGCATTCCGCAACAGCCGCACCGGATCGATCTACATCGTCAAGCCGAAGATGCACGGTCCCGACGAGGTGGCCTGGGCGTGCGAGCTGTTCAGCCGGGTCGAGGACGTGCTCGGGCTCGAGCGCAACACGATGAAGATGGGGATCATGGACGAGGAGCGTCGCACCTCGCTCAACCTCGCCGCTGCGATCGACCAGGCGAAGGATCGCATCGTCTTCATCAACACCGGCTTCCTCGACCGCACCGGCGACGAGATCCACACCGACATGGAGGCCGGCCCGGTCCTGCCCAAGGGCGAGATGAAGGGCGCCACCTGGCTGCTGGCCTACGAGGACGCCAATGTCGACACCGGACTCGCCTGCGGTCTCCAGAACCGGGCCCAGATCGGCAAGGGAATGTGGGCCAAGCCCTCCGAGATGGCCGAGATGGTCGAGGCCAAGGTCGCTCACCCGTCGGCCGGCGCAACCTGCGCCTGGGTGCCGTCGCCCACCGCAGCCACGCTGCACGCGACGCACTACTTCGATGTGAACGTCGCCGCCCGCCAGGAGGAGCTGCTCTCGCGAGCGCGCCGGTCCGTCGACGACCTCACCGCGATCCCACTGCTCGATCGTCCGCTCTCACCCGAGCAGATCCAGACCGAACTCGAGAACAACAGCCAGTCGATCCTCGGCTACATCGTGCGCTGGGTGGGGATCGGCGTCGGCTGCTCGACCGTGCCCGACATCGAGGACGTCGGTCTCATGGAAGACCTCGCCACCCTGCGCATCTCCAGTCAGCACGTGGCCAACTGGCTCCACCACGGGGTGCTCACCGAGGAGCAGGTGCGCGACGCGATGGGTCGCATGGCCGCGAAGGTCGACGAGCAGAACGCCGACGACCCGGACTATCGGCCGATGGCCGCCGACCTCGACGCCAGCATCCCGTTCCAGGCCGCGCTCGAGCTGGTGCTCGGCGGGCGCAACGAACCCAACGGCTACACCGAGCGCATCCTGCGCAAGAACCGCCGGGCCATGAAGGCGACCCTGGCCGGCTGACCCCCTCCTGTCGTCGAGGGGCGGGGCGGTAGCGTCGGGCCATGACCGCGCCCGAAGGACCCCAGCCCGTCTCGATCGGCACCGCGATGGCGGCGCTCACCCCGCTCGTCGGTCGCACGCCCACGACGACCGACGAAGAGAAGGCCGAGGCGTTCGCCGAACTCGCACCGGTCCGCGACGGCGGCATCTACGTCGGCCACTGGGGCCAGGGTCGCAGCGAATGGGAACGCCACCCGGCCGACGAAGTGGTCGCCGTCGTCGCCGGCGAGACGTCGCTCACGCTGTTGATCGACGACGAGGAGGTCTCCCACACCCTCGGCCCCGCCCAAGTGATCGTGGTTCCTGCGCTCACCTGGCACCAGTTCACGACCGTCGACATGGTCCAGGTCATCACGGTGACACCACAGCCCGGAAACCACCAGGCCGAGCGACCGACGGCCGCCGACGCGATGACGACCTCTCCGTCCACACCACGGCTCGATGCCCTCGGCGTCATCGCCACCGACGTCGCGGCCTCGTTGGCGTTCTACCGCCGACTCGGGATGAGCTTCGAGCAGTTCGGCGAGGGACACCACGAGGCGACGATGCCGAGTGGGTTCCGGCTGATGATCGACGACGTGGCCACGATCGAGTCGTTCAGCACCTACGAGCCGGCCAGCGGCGGTCGCAATGTCGCGCTGGCGTTCGCCTGCGACACCCCGGCCGAGGTCGACGCCGCCTTTACGGCCACCACCGCGGGCGGCGCCCCGGTCAAGACCGCACCGTTCGATGCACCGTGGGGTCAGCGCTACGCCACCGTCGTCGATCCCGACGGCAACCCCGTCGACCTGTTTGCGCCGCAGGGGTAGTCGGTCCCGGCCGTCGCCGGCGCGCCGCCGCGGACAGCTACCGAGCAGACCGACGGAGCTGGACCGCGGCGAAAATCGCGAAGCCGAGCAGGGTCGGTACCAGCACGAACCCGGCCAGAATCATCAGGCCGCCCCCTATGTTGGCGCCCGTGACAGGCTCGGTCGCCACGGCGTAGGTGACGCCTGCGTAGGCGGCGACCCCGGCGAGGGGAACCACGACCCGAAGCCAACCAGGCTGGAATCGATCGGTTCGCAGTCCCTGGACCAGAACGGTCGCAGCAAGGACGACAACGAACAGTGACGCGATGCCGATGCCGTGGCGCTGGCCGGCGGAAAGAACCGGTGGAGCCCACAGGTAGTCGGCGTCCCGGACCTGGTCGGCAGTGAGATCGTCCGGAAGTGCCGATGCCATCCACCAGATCAGCGGAGCGACAGCGACGACACTCAGGGCGATGAGCCCCACTCGCAGCACACGCTTCGTCACAGGACGACGGAGGGGTCCGGGACCAGGTCGCGGGCGGCCCACTGGAAGAGTCGCCACCCGACCTCGGGTCCGCCGAGCGTCGACTCGACAGCCTTGGCAGCCTCCTCGCTGATCGGGCGCGCATCAGGCGCCTTCACATGGACCTCGGCGACCCGCTCGGCCTGCACGAACCAGCCCACGGCCTCGGCCGGCGACGCACCACCGGTGAGCAGTCCGTGGTTGCGCAGGATGCAGAGCTTGTTCGAGCCCATCGCCTCGGCGATGCGGTAGCCACCGTCGGTGGTGAGCACCTCGAGATCGTCGCCGAGATACATCGACTGGTCGAACACGAACGCGCACGACTCCTGGCTGATCGCCGAGAACGGTGTCACGTTGGCCGACCACGGCGTGCCGAAACCCGTGTGCGTGTGGGCCGCCGAGACCAGCGACGGGTGGGAGTCGAGGATCGGCCAGTGGATGCAGTACGCAGCATGGTTGATGCCACCGGCAGCCTCCTCCGCCCCTCGCCCGTCGGGACCGACCAGCACGAGATTGTCGATCGTGGCGTCGCGAAAGGGGATGCCGTAGCCGAGGACCCAGAAGTGGTCGGTGAGGATCGGATCACGTGCGGTGACGTGTCCGTCGCCGAGCTGGCCCCACCGCATCGCCGCGAAGATGCGGTAACCGATCGCCGCCTCCCACTTGCGCAGCAGCCGCAGTTCGTCGAGGTCGTCGACCACCGGCGGTGCGATGTCGTAGGTGATGTCGGGGTAGCGATCGAGTACCAGCGCCATCGCGCCAGGGTAGGTCCTCGCTCAGACCCCAGGAAGTCCCTGCTGGGCCTGCTCGAGATTCAACAGCCGACGCTTCGTGTCGAGCCCGCCGGCGAATCCGGTCAGCGAACCGTCGGCCCCGACGATGCGGTGACACGGCAGGATCACGGGAATCGGGTTGCGTCCGTTGGCCGCGCCCACCGCCCTGAATGCTCCGGGCCGACCGATGGCGTCGGCCTGCTCGCCGTAGGAACGCGTCTCGCCGTAGGGAACGGTGGCGAGTGCCCGCCAGGCGTCGACCTGGAACTCGGTGCCCTGCAGGTCGAGGGTCAGGTCGAACTCGCGGCGCTCGCCGGAGAAGTACTCGCGAAGCTGGGCCGCGGCCGACTCGAGCATCGGGTCGTCGTCGACCTCGGGCAGGTCGTTGGGCAGCCCGACCGAGTCCGGCTCCTGACCTTCGAAGAGCACATGGCTGAGCCCTTTGTCGGAGGCCACGAGCGTGAGTACTCCGATCGGGCTGTCGAGGTGGCGGATGTGCATCAGGACTTCTCCTCGGGTTCGAGACTACGGAGGCTCGCCCAGAGGTGCTGGGCGGCCAGTGAGCGGTGCGGACTCCAGACCGATGCCAGTTCGGCGACCGCCTCGGCGGTCGGCGGGTCGTCGCGGTCGAGCATGCGGCCCGCCGCCTCGCGGATGCCGAGATCGCCACTGGGGATCACATCGGGGTCGCGTGACACCCGCATGGCGATCACGTCGGCCGTCCACGGACCGATCCCCTTGACGTCGACGAGCTGCGCTCGGAGATCGGTGGGACGGGCGGCGAGGTCGACCGCACCGCTGACGACGCCGTGGGCCAGGGCCCGGATGGTCGCCACCCGCACACCGGGCATGCCGGGCCCCTCGGGCTCCAACCCGCAGAGCGCGTCGGCGGTGGGAAACAGATGGGTGAGACCGAGCACTTCGCCGGGCAGGGGACGCCCGTGGCGCTCCACGATCCGCCCGGTGAGCGTGGTGGCGCCGGCCACGGAGACCTGTTGACCGACGATCACCCTCACCGCCGTCTCGAATCGGTCCCATCCCCCGATCACCCGTAGCCCCCGCTGGCGGCCCACGATGGGCGCGAGGAGCGGGTCGGCGAGCAGATGGTCCTCGGCCGAACGGACGTCATCGTCGAGCCCGAACATCGTGCGGATACGGGCGACGTCGTCGATGATCGAATCGAACGTCGGCAGATGGGCGATCAGCTCCAGGTGGGGTGCCTCACCCCGCAGGTCCACCTCGACGACGCCGGGGTTGCCGCACACCTCGAGTGTCCGGCGGTAGACGCCGTCGTCCACCAATTCGACCCCGGGCGTCGCGCGCGGCCGAAGGTGACGCAACGCCGCCGCCCGGTCGAGGGGTTCCACGAAGGGGAGGCGAAGGCGCAGACCACCATCGGCCACCAGCACGTCGCCAGCCCGTCGCTTGCGGCGCAGCTCGCCGGGCGAGAAGCGGAAGATGCCCTCGATCACCCGGTTCATCTGACGAACGGACCCGAACCCGGCTGCGCCGGCGACCGCGGGCATCGCCAGGTTCGTCTCGTCGAGAAGGCGGCGGGCGAAGTGGGCACGCCGTGAGCGGCCGACGAACGCCGGCGTCGCACCCACGTGCTGTTCGAAGAGCCGACGCAGCTGTCGGGTCGAGTAGCCGACCCGGTCGGCCAGCGCCTCTTCGTCGAAGCGATCGAGGAACCCGTCGCTGATGAGCCCGAGGGCGGTGGCGACGGCATCGGGGACGCCCGCAACGGTCGCGGCGGGCAGGTGGCGGTCCGGGCGGCAGCGGAGACACGACCGGTAGCCGGCGGCCTCCGCGGCTACCGGCGACGGGAACGGCGAGACGTTCTTCGGGTCGGGCCTCGCACTGCACTGCGGCCGGCAGTAGATGCCGGTGGTCGCCACCGCGCTGACTCGGCTTCCGCTGGTTCCCATGTCCTGCAGTATGCCCAACCTGCTCGGACACATTCGGACACGTCAGACCAGGGGCTCGTCCGCCCCGTTGAGCGCCCGGTAGTCGAGGACCATGCGCACCTCGTCGACGAGCTGGCGGGAGAACCCGGCAGTACCGGCCAACCAGTCGTCGGTCTCGGCGTCGGAGAGCGACTGCATCGTGGACCCCGTGTCGTCGAGACGGGTCAGGCTGGTTCCCTTGAGGAGCCAGACGCCGGTGGCGTCGTTGATTCCCACCCGGATCTCCTGATTGAACGGGCTCGACGACCGACTCCTCTCATTGGCCTCGATCGTGAACTCGTGGTCCATCTCAGCCAGGATCCGACACGGAACCCGCACATCCGGGTCGGGCGTCGAACAGTCGAACATCCAGTGGTCGCCGTCGGGCCACGCACTGGTGACGAACGCACCATGTTCGACGGTGGTGGGTTCGTCCCGCAACGGCACGGGCACATCGCCGTGCACGGACGTGTCGACCATCCATCGTTCACCGTCGATCGTCACGATCGTCGTGCCGTGATTGACCTCGACGTCGAACATCGATGCGGAGTGGAGACGAGCGTCGAACCCGAGTCCGACGAGCAGCGCGTGCAACGCGTTGTTGCTTCCCCAGCACGTACCGCCGGCGCCGGTGAGCAACCATGCCGCGAAGAAGTCGTCGGGCCGGATGCCGGGCAGCTCGGGCAGCTCGAAGTGCAGGGCCACGAGCTTGCGCATGTTGTCGAAGGGCACCCGACGGCACCATGCCGAATAGATGTCGTGGAGACCTCGGAGGTCGGGGGCGGGCCGTTGCCCGAACCCGAGTCGCTCCACGACCTCCTCGACGGAGCGTGACGACAGTGGCGGGAACGGCATCGCCTCAATCTGCCACGCCAGGCGACTCGGTGCGTCGTCCGCGAGGCTGCAACGAATGCCCGACGGGAATTCTCGGGTCGACTCGACGGTTCTCTCCTGGTTGATGCACCTCTCGGTACTCGACCAGACCCCCATCCCCTCGGGAAGCACCGCCGGCGAGGCGTTGCGGAACTCGATCGACCTCGCCCGGCGGTGTGAGCAGTTCGGCTACCACCGGTACTGGGTGGCGGAACACCACAACACCGGGGGCCTGGCGGGCTCGTCGCCCGAGGTCCTCATCGGCCACATCGCCGAGGCGACCGAGCGGATCCGCGTCGGCTCGGGCGGCGTGATGATGCCGCACTACTCGCCCTACAAGATCGCCGAGAACTTCCGGGTGCTGTCGAGCCTGCATCCCGGCCGCATCGACGTCGGGGTGGGTCGTGCTCCCGGTTCGGACCAGGCGACGATGGTCGCCCTCGCGCCCGACCACCAGCCGATCTCCGTGCAGAAGTATCCGGCCATGGTCATGGAGCTCGACGGTTTCCTCCACGACGACCTGGCCGAGACGAGTCCCTTCCACGGTCGCGTCGCGGCCACCCCCGTACCCGAGGCGCCGCCGCAGCTCTGGCTGCTGGCGTCGAGCCCGGACAGCGCGTCCTACGCCGCGCACTTCGGCCTGCCCTTGGCGTTCGCCGACTTCATCTCACAGTCCGACGGCGCGGTGATCGCCGCCCAGTACCGCGAGCACTACCAGCCGAGCGAGCGTTGCCCCGAGCCGCAGGTGCTGGTCGCCGCCAGCGTCATCTGTGCCGAAACCCACGAGGAGGCCGACGCCCTCGCAGCCGGTGTGCAGCTCTGGCGCCGCCGAGGCCTCCAGGGACCGATCCCCTCACCGGCCGACGTGACCGCCGACGTTCCCGGCCCGCTGAGCGTGCCGCCCAGTCGCAAGCCGATGATCCAGGGCAATCCGAGCACGGTGGCCGCAAATGTCACCGCGATGGCCGATCGCTACGGCGCCGACGAGTTCATGGCCGTCACGATCACGTGGAGCCACGAGGCCCGCGTGCGTAGCTACGAACTGCTCGCCGAGCAGCTGCTCGACTGACGGTCGTCACCCGGCCGGAAACCAGTTGGCGTGGAAGCCGAACGGCATCCGCTGCGGGATCTGCACGCGAGCGATGGGCCCGTCCTCGACCCGTCGAGCGTCGAGCACCACGACCTCGCTCACCCCCGTATCGGTGTTCACCGTGGAGTTCACGAGCCAGCCGTCGTCCTCGGCCGTGCCGTCGGGGTCGGGCGCGAACACGCTCTCGCCGACGTGCCCGCCGTCGCCCGCGTACCAGCGTGTGCGCGTGTCGGTCGCCGTGTCGTACTTGACGATGGTGTCGAAGTCGCCGACGCCGGTGTGCTCACGGGTGAAACCCGACATGTAGAGACAGTGCGTCTCCCGCCCCGTCAGGTCGTCGTTGAACCGACAGAACTCCCCGTTGGCGTCATCGAAGAACTCGCTGCCCGCAGTGCCCGACTCGAGGTCGATCCAGTAGCGCGCCGGGCGACCCTCGTTCTGGTCGACACCGCTGGCCTTCTCCGACGCCTCGGATTCGATCCCGAACTCCATCCGTTCGAAGCGAACCCCCGACAGCTCGATGCGGTTACCGTTCTCCCACGCGTTCCAGAAGTGCTGGACGTGGGAGGTCGGCACCTCGAACCAGCGGACGTCGGCGGCCTCACCGTGGCGCGGAATGATCCCGAGGCGGGTGCCGTTCTCCTCGCGCCACTGGACCATCGGTTCGCCGCTGGCCAGGCCGGCCATGTCGAACACGATCGGGCTGTCGAGGAACACCGCGTAGTGCTCGGTGAGGAGCATGTCGTGCATCATCACGGGGGCCGGCATGTCGATCTCGACCTTCTTGACCAGCGCGCCGGCCGCGTCGGCCACGTAGTAGGTCAGGAACGGTGGGAAGAAGTTGTAGGCGAAGAAGAACATCTCGCCGGTGAACGGATCGATGCGGGGGTGCGCCGTCATCGCGCCCTTCAGTGCACCGTTGAAGTTCCACTCGCCGATGGTCGTGAGGTCGGGGGCGATCTCCGTCGGCAATCCCTGTTCCCAGAGTGCCAACAGCTTGCCGGCGTGGCGGACGATGTGAGTGTTGGCCGGGTTCTTCACCGGCCCGGCGTCGCCCACGATCGACTCGTCGGGAAAGTTCATCACATCACTGAGGCCGGGGTACACGGCCCGACCGAGACCGGCTTCGGCGACGAGGGCCCGACTGCGGATCCAGCGATTGCGATACGAGGCTCGGCCGTCGGCGAAGTCGACGCCGTGGAGCATCCCGTCGCCGTCGAACATGTGGTACTTCCCGATCGGCTCGAACATCGGGTTGGGGCCGTTGCGCACGAACGACCCGTGCAGGCCGGCGGGGATCTCGCCGATCACGTCGCACGCGGCCATCTCGACCTCGCGCTCGACCGGGAACATGGCTCCGGAGAGATCCGGTTGGTCGGCAGCGTTCGTGACATGACCGGTGAACGTCATCGGCATCCTTTCGACGGCGAGGTGAACAGTGTTCACCTCATTGTCGCGTATTGCGAATCCGGCCGCGTCCGGCGGGTCGAACCGACGAATCAGACCGGCGAATCAGACCGGGCGTTCGACCATTCCGTCGACGACGAGCCGGACACCGTGCTCGACCAGCTGCGCTCGCGACATCAACCCGAGTCGGGCGAGCTGCTGGAGCGCGCCCGACATTGTGTTCAGGACGATCTCCGGCTCGAGGTGGGCACTGATCTCGCCGCGTTCGTGGGCGGCACCGAGCACCTGGGTGAACGCCGCAACCGGCGGACGGATGTGACGCTCCACCGTGCTGGTCCACAGCTCGCGGTCGACCCGGAACACCTCCTGGAGGGCGGGAAGTCCACGGAGGAACTCGGGGCGAAGGGTCAGCTCCACGTGTTGCACCACGATGTCGCGCACGTCATCGACCAACGCGCCACGGTCCGGCACCCGGAAATCGGCGACGTCCTCGAACAGCGCATCGCGCACCAACTCGGCCTTCGACCCCCACGTGCGGGAGAGGTACCGACGATAGAGCCCGGCCTCGGCCGCCACGGCCTCGAGCGTCATCTGCTCGTAGCCCTGCTCGGCCAAGAGCCGCCGGGTCGCGTCGAGCACGGCCACACGGTGCTCGCCGATCGGCGGCCGTCCCCGGCGCGCCGAACCGGTGTCGGACTCCGGTTCTGCTGGTCCTCGCACGGTCATCGAGGCTACGATACGCCATTAATGTCCCACCCTGGGACAAAACCTGCACCATGTGCACCCTTGGAGGGACTTCCATGACGATCCAACGACTCGGGCTCCTGCGTCTGCTCGCTCTCTTGTTGAGCTTCGTGCTCCTCGCTGCCGCGTGCGGCGATGACACGAGCAGCAGCGAGACCGATGCCGACGTCGATGCGGACGCCGACACGGACGCTGACGCTGACGCCGATACCGACGCCGATCCGGACACGGATGCCGATGCCGACACCGATGCCGACACCGATGCCGACGTGCCGCTGACCGCGTCGTCCAAGGGCGTCACCGAGGACACCATCTCGGTCGGCGTGTCACTGCTCGACTTCCAAGCGCTCATCGACCTCGGCCTCAGCCCGGCGGGCTGGGGCGACCAGGTCGCGTTCTGGGACATCATGATCGACCACGTCAACGACAACGGAGGCGTGCTCGGCCGCTCCATCGAGCCGGTCTACGAGCTCTACTCGGCCATCGACCCCGAGGACGCCGATCGTGTCTGCACGGCCCTCACCCAGGACAACGACGTCTTCGCCGTACTCGGCGGCTTCGTCGGCCCGCTGGCCGGCACCGTCGACCCCTGCATCACCGGCCTCAACGAGACCATCCTCGTCGGCGGCGACCAGACCGACGACGAGCTGGCGCAGTCCGTCGCCCCGTGGTTCATGCCCGGTCAGGCCGCCAACGCCTCCACCACCATTCTTCTCAACCTGCTCGAGGAGAACGGCGATCTCGAGGGTGCCAAGGTCTTCGTGATGGCCGGACTCGCCGACGAGCCCAGCCACGATTCCACCATCCAGGAGATCGAGGACCGGGGCGTCGAGGTCGTCGGCGAGGGCATCGTGATCGCCCCCGATGGCGACACCGCCGCGCAGGACGACGAACTCGCCCTCATGACCGAGGTCATCAAGGAGTCCGGTGCCACTGCGGTGTTCATCCACGGCAACCCGTCATCGAGCATCCGCGGACTCGCCGACGCCGGTCTCAACACCACGCTCGACATCTGGACGAACAACCCGTCCGGACTCGGCAACCTCGGCGACACCATCACCGACAAGTCCGTGGCCGATGGCGTCGTCACCGCGACGGGCCCCAGCGACACCCTCATCTGGGAGGACGCTGCGTACCAGAGTGAGTGCAGCGAGGTCGTCGCCGCCGCCCAGCCCGACCTCGACATCCGTCCGCCGCTCGACTACGCCGAAGACGAGGAGAACATCTTCAACGGCATCCGCTACGGCTGCCGGTTGATCTATCTCTTCAAGATCATCGCCGAAGCAGCCGGCCCCGAACTGACCCCGGAGTCGTTCCGGGCCGGTGGCGAGAGCCTCACGGACTTCACGTTCCCGGGTTCGCCCAACGCATCGTTCTCGGCCGACAAGCTGTATGCCGACGACCTGTTCTCGTTGGCCATCTACGACTCCACCGCCGGCGACGGCCAGGCCGTACCCGTCGGCGAACCGGTGGACATCTTCCCCTAGCCAACCCCTCCCCCGGCCCACCTCGACCACGCCACCGTTGCAACGGGGGTCAGACCCCCGTTGCATTCGGGGTCAGACCCCCGTTGCAACCAGCGAGTTGGGACGGGGGTCTGACCCCAGCGTCCCGGTGTCCGACCTCAGGGGTAGACGTCCGGCTGGTCGAGGGGGATGTTGAGCCACTCGACGATCTGGCGGACGGTCTCGTAGGCCTCGAGCTTGGCCTCGACCGTACCGATCTCTTCGGCCGCGGCGAACGGCTCACGGAGCCGACGGGCCATCCGGGGGCCGAGTTCGAGTAGTCCGCTGCTCCCCTCGGTGGCCCACTTCGCCAGGACGTAGTGAACGAGCGCTCCCAGCGGCACATCGATCGCGTCGCTCAGGTTCGTGAGGGTCGACAGCGGGTCGAGGTGGGCGTAGGCCGCGATGTCGGCCTTGAAGTTCGCGTCGGCGTCGTCATCGGGCCACGGACCCGTCCAGCCTTCGACGGTGACGGTGCGCGGTTCAATCACAATCCTCCCACTTCATGCCTCCGGCCAGTAGCCGATCCGCTTCCTTGGGTCCCCACGAACCGCGTTCGTAGAGGGCGACGGGCGGCGCGTCGATGAGCACGTCTTCCACGATGCGCCACGACTCCTCGACGCTGTCCTGGCGGGCGAAGAGGCGGGCGTCGCCGGCCAGCGCATCACCGAGCAGTCGCTCGTAGGCATCGGTCGCGCCGCCACCGAGGGCTTCGTCGTAGTCGACCTCGAGATCGACGGGCCGGGCCATCATCCCCAGGCCCGGCACCTTCGCCTGCATCGTGAGGGTGATCATGTCGTCGGGCTTCATGCGGAAACGCAGCACGTTCGCCGCGGGTTCCCCGCCGTCGTCGAAAATGGCGCTCGGCGGTCGACGGAACTGCACGACCGCTTCGGTCGCAGTCGTCGCCAGGCCCTTCCCGGCCCGGATGATGAACGGCACCCCGGCCCAGCGCCACGAGTCGATCTCGAGCCGCACGGCCACGTAGGTCTCGGTGTCCGACGCCGGATCCACGCCGTCCTCGTCGCGATAGTCGCGGTACTGACCGCGGACGATGTCGGCCGCGGTGAGCGACTTCGTGGCCCGCATGATCTTCACCTTCTCGTCGCGCATGGCGTCGGGGTGCTTGGAGACCGGCGGCTCCATCGCCAGCAGCGCCACGATCTGGAGGAGGTGGTTCTGCACCACATCCCGCAGGGCGCCGACGTCGTCGTAGAAACTGCCGCGACCCTCGATGCCGAACGACTCGGCCATGGTGATCTGCACCGACGCGATGTGGTTGCGGTTCCACACCGGCTCCAGGATCGAGTTGGCGAACCGGAAGACCATCAGGTTCTGCACCGGCTCCTTGCCCAGGAAGTGGTCGATGCGGAACACGGCGGACTCGTCGAAGTGGCGATGCAGGATCTGGTTGAGCTCCACTGCCGAGGCGTGGTCTCGACCGAAGGGCTTCTCGACCACGATGCGGCCACCCTCGTTGAGACCGACGCGAGCGAGCCCGGCGGCGACATCGTCGAACAGCGCCGGCGGGATCGCCAGATAGGCGACGGGGTGAGTTGCGCCTTCGAGCGACTCGGCCAGCCGGTCGAACATCGCCTCGTCGCGATAGTCGCCCGACACGAACCGAAGGCGGGCGAGCAGGCGGTCGAGGACCGCGGGCTCGAGGTCGGGCCCGAACTCCTCGAGCGCGGCTCGTCCGTGTTCGCGGAATCCGTCGTCGTCCATCTCGGTACGCCCGACCCCGACCACGGGCACGTCGAGTCGATTGTTGCGTTCCAGCTCGTACAACGCAGGGAACAGCTTCCGGCGCGAGAGATCGCCGCTGGCCCCGAAGAGGACGAGCACGTCGCCGGCGGTGGTCACGTCTCGTCCTCGGTCTTCTCGTGGTGACCGCCGAAGGCGTGACGCATGGCCGACAGCACCTTCCCGGCGGTCTCGTCGTTGCCCCGACTGGCGAACCGCTGGTGCACGGCGGCCGTGAGCACCGGCGCCGGTACGCCCACGTCGATGGCCGCCTGGGCCGTCCACCGGCCCTCGCCCGAGTCGCTCACCCGACCCTCGAAGGCGCTGAGCTGCGGATCGCGGGCCAGCGCGCCGGCGGTGAGGTCGAGCAGCCAGGATTCGATCACCGAGCCCCGCCGCCACAGCTCGGTGATGCCGCTCAGGTCGAAGTCGTAGCGGTAAGCGGCCGGTTCTCGCAGTGGCGCGGTCTCGGCGTCGACGGGGCGGTCGACCGCACCGAGGTTCGCGTGATCGAGGAGGTTCAGTCCCTCGGCGATGGCGGCCATCATCCCGTATTCGATGCCGTTGTGGACCATCTTGACGAAGTGGCCGGCACCACTCGGGCCACAGTGCAACCAGCCCTTCTCGGCCGGGGCGGGGTCGCCCGCACGACCCGGGGTGCGCGGCGCGGCATCGACGCCCGGAGCAATCGTGTCGAGAATCGGGGCGATCGAGGCCACCACGTCGGTGGGTCCGCCGACCATCAGGCAGTAGCCGCGTTCGAGCCCGTGGACGCCGCCCGACGTACCGATGTCGACGAGCTCGATGCCCCGCTCGGCCAGTCCGGCGCTGCGGTGGAGGTCGTCGTTCCAGTTCGAGTTCCCACCGTCGATGATCACGTCGCCGGCCTCGAGCACGTCGGCCACGCCGGCGATCACCGCGCCCGTGGCGGCGGCGGGCACCATCACCCACACCACGCGAGGACTCTTCAACTCGATGCTGAGGTCGGTCAACGCCGCTGCGGGGATGGCGCCGTCGTCGGCCAGCGCGGCGATGGCCAACTTGTCGAGGTCGTTGACCACCACCTCGTGGCCACCGGCCATCAATCGCCGGCTGAGGTCACCACCCATCCGTCCGAGTCCGACCATGGCGATTCGCATCAACATCTCCTGAGGGGGGCGGGCGTACCGCCATCCTGCCACCCGAGAAGCTCAGCGCGACCGAGCCAAACCCTCGAGCACCCGCGACGGCGTGAGCGGGAACCGGTCGAACCACACACCGGTGGCGTCATGCACGGCGGCGATGACGGCGGGCGCATAGGTGATGTAGGGCATCTCGGCGACGCCGCGTGCCCCCCACGGACCGGTGGGGTCGGCCAGTTCGAGGATGACGCTCTCGACCTTGGTGGGGACGTCGCCGATCCCGGGGATCAGGTACTGCGACAAGCGGGGGTTGCGGATGCGGCCATCGGTGACGACCAGGTTCTCGCTGAGCACATAGCCATGGGCCTGCACCACGGCGCCCTCGATCTGACCCTTCACGAGCTCGGGGTTGATGGCCCGCCCGACGTCGTGCACCGAGATGACGCGATCGACGCGGATGTGGCCGGTGGCGGTGTCGACGGTGACATCGACGGATTGGGCCATGTAGCCGTAGGAGAAGTTCGGTTGCCCGGCCCCGGTCACCGGATCGATCGTCTCGGTCGGCGGGGGCGTGTAGCGGAACGTGCCGATGGCCGGCCGGGCACCGTCGCGCCAGGCCTTCTCGGCCTCCTCGGCCGCGCCGAGCACGGAATTGCCGGCCATGTAGGTGAGCCGTGAGGCCGAGGCCGAACCCGAGTCGCCGCTGGACGCGGTGTCGGAGAAGTGGCCCCGGACCCGGTCGAGGTCGACACCCGCGACGTCGGCCGTCATCTGGAGGATCACCGCGTGATTGCCCTGACCGACCTCGGCCCCCGCATGGAAGACCTCGACCGATGTGGGCCTTTCGTCGTCGGCCTCACCGTGGAAGCGGATCTCCGCCTCGCAGCGCTCGGGAAAGCCGAAGCTGAAACCGACGTTCTTCATGCCCGCCGCGAAGCCGCGACCGCGGACGATGCCGGGGTCGCCGGGGCGGGACGGCAACGACGCCACCGACCGGAACGACTCGACCGGCTCGAACGGACCGCCGGTCGGGGCTCGCTCGGCGCAGGCCTCGATCACCTGGGGCAACCCGACGCCCGCGGGCAGCGGCTCCTGCGTGATGCCGATGCTCCCCTCGTGGAGCATGTTGCGCCGACGCAGCTCGATCGGGTCCATGTCCAGCGCCACCGCCAGCTTGTTCATCTGGGTCTCGGCCACGAAGGAACCCTGCGGGCCACCGAACCCTCGGAACGCGCCGCCCGGCACCGAGTGGGTGTAGACGGCGCGACTGTCGATGCGGGCATTGGGCACCTCGTAGGCGCCGGCCACGCTCAGATGGGCGTTGCCCAGCACCTTGTTCGAGGTGTAGTTGTAGGCCCCGGCATCGAGCCACACGTCGGCATCGACCGCGGTGATCTTGCCGTCGCGGGTGGCCCCGAGCCGGGCGTCGATGACCGCCCGATGACGCTTGTGGTGCCCGACGATGGATTCCTCGCGCGACCAGCGGCAGTGCACCGCTCGGGTGATGCCCAGCTCGCCGAGTTTGCGGGCCGCGAGCGCCAGGACGATCTGAAGGCTCATGTCCTCCTTGCCACCGAACGCGCCGCCGATCGCCGCGTAGATCACCCGCACCGCGTCGGCGGGAACGTCGAGGGCGTGGGCGATCTGTTCACGGTCCTCGTGGGTCCACTGCCCCGAGGTCTCGACCGTGATGCGTCCTTCCTCGTCGGTCCACGCCGTGCCCGCCTCGACCTGGAGATAGGCGTGTTCCTGGTGGGGTAGCTCGTAGCGCCCTTCGATCACCACGTCGGCGGCCGCCCACCCCGCGTCCATGTCGCCCTTGCGGATCGCCATGTCGTAGTACGTGTTGGACGGCGCCGTTTCCGCGTGGACGAGCACCAGGTCGGTACGAGCCGACTCGAGCGTGTCGACGATCGGGAGCACCTCCCATTCCGCGACGATGGCGGCCGCGCCGGCCTCGGCATCGGCCCGCGTGTGGCCGATGACAACGGCCAGATGATCGGCTTCCCATCGGCTGATGTCGCAGCGGACCTCGGAGCGTCCGCTGTGCTCGACGCCGATCAGCACCGGCTGGTCGAACATCGTCAGGCCGTACTCGTTCACCGGCACGTCGGCCGCCGTGACCACGGCGACCGTGCCCTCGAGCGCCTCGGCCGCCGTGACGTCGAGCGACACGAGCCGAGCGTGTGGCTGGTCGGTGAACACCACCACTGCGTGGAGGGCGTCGACCGGCTGACGATCCGCGGGATACGTCGCCGTGCCCATCACCTTGCGCGCCGCGTCGCGACGAATCGGGGACTCGCCCACACCGCCGGTCATCGGACGGTTCCCGCCGAGCGGACAGCCTGGACGATCGGGTAGTAGCCGGTGCAGCGACAGAGGTTGCCGGCCAGACCGAGCTCGATCTGGGCATCGGTGGGTGACGGGCACTCGTCGAGCAACGCGACCCCGGCCACCAGGAACCCCGGGATGCAGAACCCGCACTGGACCGCGAACTCGTCGATGAACGACGACTGGAGCGGGTGCAACTCGCCGACGCCGTCGGACGGCGACAGGCCCTCGACCGTGGTGACCTCGCCACCGTCGGCCTGGGCGGCCGGGACGAGACAGCTCATGACCGCGCTGCCGTCGAGCAGGACCGTGCAGGCCCCGCATTCGCCTTCGGCACAACCTTCCTTCACGCCGGAGCACTCCACCGACGAGTGATCGCGCAGCCAATCGAGCAGCGTGGCCCCGGCCGCGTCGAAGCCGGCCGCCGGCCACCCGTTGAGCGTCATGGAGATGGTGTCCTCGTCGGTGACGACGGCGTTCGGCGGCGGGGTGGACGGCGTTCGCACACCGAGCAACGGCGGCTCGACCGGCCAGGCCGCACCGGTCGTGTCGTCGGCGATCGCGTGCAGCGCCCGGGCCAGCACCGACTGGGTGACCTGACGGCGATAGTCGGCGGTGGCCCGCACGTCGTCGATCGGCTCGATGGATGCCGCCACCGACCTCGCGGTCGAGGCGATGGTCGCGTCGTCGAGGACCTTGCCGAGCACGGCCGCGGGGAACACGTGACTCTCGATGACCGTGGGCGCCACGGAACCGATCGAGAGGCGGCCGGCAGTGACGATGCCGTCGCGCAGGGCGACCACCATCGCAGCGTGGACGACGGAGATCGCTTGCGCACGACGGAGTCCGACCTTCACCCAGATGCCACGCTCGTCGGCGGCGAGCTTCGGCACACGGATCGCCGTGATCAGCTCGTGGGCATCGCACACGGTCGAACGAAAGCCGGTGAAGAAGCGGGCGATGTCGACCTCACGCACACGCTCGGTGCCGTCGACGAGGCGGGTGAGTACCACCTTTGCGCCGAGGGCCATCAGCGCGCTGATCGAGTCGTTGGCCGGGCTCGCGGTGGCGAGATTGCCGGCCAGGGTCGCACGATTGCGCAGCTGTGGCGAACCGACCTCGAGACAGGCCTGGGCCAGTGGCAGGCAGTGGGCGCGGATGCGGGCATCGCCCACGATCTGGTTGTGAGTGACCCCGCCGCCGAGCACGAACGCGTCCCCGACGTCGTGGATCTCCCGTCCGCCGTCGACGGCAGACAGGTCGATCAGGGTGACCGGGTCGCCCGATGAGCGGGCGAGGTCGAGCAGCAGATCGGTGCCGCCCGCGATCGGCCGGGCGTGGGGGTGGTCGTCGAACGCGAGCAGTGCTTCGAGCCATGTTGCCGGTCGGATGACCGTTGCGATGCGGGTGGACGCTCGCTGCACCTCGTGCAACGAGCCGGGAACGGTGGACATGCGGCTTATTCTCTCTCCACTCCGGTGAACAACACGGCGATACGTTGGCCCGTCGACGGCCCCGAGGTGAGGACCCCCGCGAGACCGGCCGAGCCGGTGGCGGAGACGGCGATGCCGGTTGCTGCCGCGAGTTCGTGCGCTCGGCGAATCGTGGCCTCGTCGGCGACCACGGGCTCCCCGCCGGTCTCGAGTGTGCGCCGCACCAGCGGCAACCAGTCGTAGGTGATGTCGTCGAGGATCGCGGTGGCTGCGCTCGCGGGTTCGGGCTGCCACGGCCACATGAAGTCGCCGGGTATCAGTGCGGCTGCGTCGAGGTCGAACTCGGGGGCCAGCAGATCCCAGGCGCGACGCAACGGTGCGCACCCCTCGGCCTGAACCGGGAAAAGGGCGACGTCACCGAGCCCGATCGAGGCGGCGGTGGCGAGGGCGCCGCCGCCGACCTGCACGAACAGCGCATCGAGATCGGGCACCTGGTCGGCGAGCTCCCACCCGATCGTGCGACCGCCGTCGAAGGTCGACGGAGTGTCGATGCCCTGCACGCTGAACGGTCGCGCCCCGGCGACCACCGCCTCGCGGAAGCGGAGGTAGCAGGGATCGCCGGCCTCGCCCTCTCGGCGGGGGCACACCCGCAGGTCGGCGCCGAGCCCGGTGAGCTGCGCGACCACCGGTGGGTCGGCCCACGTCGGCACGAAGACCTGCAGCGGCCGATCGAGGGCACGAGCGATGACCGACGCTCCGAGCGCAGCGTTGCCACAGCTGGCGATGGCCAACGGGCCCGAGGGCGCGGCGCCGAGACGTTCGTCGACCAGCATCTGCAGGGCGACGCCGAACAGATGACGCCCCTTGTGTGAACCGCCCACGTTGTCGACCTCGATCTTGACGAACAGCTCGACGCCGTCGGCCAGGCCCGCCCGCCCCGCGAGGTCAGGCATCGCGGTGGTCGGGGTGATCCGAAAGCCGTGCCCGTCGATCGCGGCAACGGCGGCGTCGAGTCGCTCGACGACATCGACGAACTCGTCGTCACTCATCCCTCCGGCGAGTGCAACGGCGTGGCTGTCGAGTCGTTCCCGGTAGCGGACGAAAGGATTGTCGACGAGCGGCTCGGTCATCTAACCGTGGGACGCGCCGGTGGCGGTGTTGAACTCTTCGATCATCTCGTCCCACTGGCCGATCAAGGGGCGCAGCCCCGACCAGAAGCTCTGGTCGCGTCGCATCTCGAAGTCGTCGATGTCGAGCCCGAGCTGCTCGACCCAGGTGAAGTAACCGAGGTTGAACACGCGGTCACGTTCGACCGGGCCCATCTCGATGGCGTGGGTGGTGCCGACATCGCCGAGGTGCTCGTCGAACACCTGGGCGGCCTCACGATCGTCGAACCCTCCGGAGAAGTGGCTCGACATGACCTTCTCGCGTTCGGAGTCGTACAGCTCGGACCCGTCGGTGGCGACCGACACGATCACGTCGTCGCTTCCCAGGCCCCACTTCTTCGCCGCGGTGACAGCGGCCAACGTGTTGCAGATCGAGGAGTAACCCATGTGCGTGAGCGTCGCAGCGAGCGCGGGGTCGATCCCCCGCTCCTCGAGCACCCGGAGTCCGGCGGGCGTGTTGAACAACACGTCGAGCTCGTCGGTCGACTTGTCGGAGATGCCCACGATCATGTCGGTGTTGGTGACGTTGTGGATCAGCGGGATGTGTTTGTCGCCGATGCCCTGGATGTTGTGATCGCCGAAGCCGTTGTAGAGCATCGTCGGCACTTCGAGCGCCTCCACGGCGACGATCCGGGCGCCGTGTTCGTCCTTGAGATAGTCGCCCGCACCGAGCGTGCCGGCCGACCCCGAGGCGGAAACGAACGCGGCGAGGGTGCCGGGCCGGTCGGCCGTGACGTGTTGATAGACCCGTTCGAGCGCAGCACCGGTGACCGCATAGTGACCCATGTGGTTCGAGAACTCGCTGAACTGGTTGAGGATCACGTTGGTCGGATCCTGTTCGAGCCGCATGCACTCGTCGTAGATCTCCTTCACGTTGGCCTCGGTGCCGTGGGTTCGGATCACGTCGTCGGGGTGATCGATCCAGCGGTCGAGCCACTCGAAGCGCTCACGACTCATCCCCTCGGGCAGCACGGCAACACCACGACAACCCATGATCTTCGAGATCGCGATGCCGCCCCGGGCGTAGTTGCCGGTCGATGGCCAGATGGCGCGATGCACCGTGGGATCGAAGCGACCGGTCACCAGTCGGGCCGCCAGACAGGCGTAGGCCGCGAGCACCTTGTGGGCGGCGATCATCGGAAAACGGTTGCCGAATGCGAGCACGATTCGGGCGTCGACTCCGGTCAACTCCGGCGGGAGCTCGACGTGGTCGGGCACGTCGAGGGGACCGCTGCCGTCGAGGGCATTGAACCAATGGACCCGGAAGAGATTGCGCGGATCCGCTGCGTTCCTGTCGACCTCGGCCAGCGAGTCGATGATGGACCCCGGAATCGTCGAAGGGTCGCGCAGCTGACCGAACGTCGGCAGCACGATGTTGTTCTCGCGAAAACGGGTGACGGCGTTGTCGTAGGCCCCCTGCCCGTCGGGTGCGAAGTCACCGAACACGGCGAGGCCACTCTCGGAACCAGTACTGCTCATGTCATGTTCTCCAACCTGTCGAAGAGTCGATGTGCGGCCTCGGCGGCCTTGTGACGGATCTCGGCCGCGTCCACCAGCGTCGTCGTGCCATCGCGAAACACCGTCACACCGTCGATCTCGATGGTGCGCGGCGAGACCCCGGGGCTGTAGGCCAGCCGCCAGGGGTCCATCGGTTCGTAGCCCCAGGTGACGCGATCGGTGCGGGCCTCGGGGAACAGGCCGTAGCCCGGTTCGAGCCAGGCCCACACCTCGTCGGGCGTGAGGGTGACGTCGTGCTCGCGGCCCCTCACGAACGCCAGACGGAACTCGTCGAGCATGTCGGCGCCGATGCCGTCGGTGCCGAGCCCGACCGGGTTCGTGAAGCGGTGGGGACGGGCGTAGCCGACGGCGTTGTTCATGTTGGAGCGGGGGTTGTGGACGATCGTGCCGCGCAGGTCGTGATCGTCGGGCAGGTGCACGCCGTGCACCAGCCACCAGTCGTCGGCGGTGTGGCCGCGCAATCGGGACCAGGTGTCGACCTCGCCCTCGGCCACGTGGACATGCACGCCCACACCGTGGCGGGCCGCCATATCGGCGGCCGCGGCGATGGTGTCGTCGTCACACGTGAACGCAGCGTGCAGCCCGACCATTCCTCGTCCGCCCTCGGACAGGAAGCGGTCGTTCTCGGCCAGCCCGGCCGCCGCGCCCGCCGCCCCGTGCCGGTCGGTGATGCCATAGGCGCAGTTCACCCGCACGCCGACCTCGGCGCACGCATCGGCGATGACCGACAGCGATCCATCGATCGCGTTCGGTGATTCGTGATGGTCGACGATCGCGGTACAGCCCCGCTCGAGCGCCTCGAGGGCGCCGAGCTTGGCCGTCCACTCGATGATGTCGGCGTCGAGAGCCAGGTCGAGGCGCCACCAGACCAGCTCGAGGATCTCCGTGAACCCGGTGGGCGGGCGCGGCGGCGCCGGCATGCCCCGCGCGAGCGCCGAGTAGAGGTGGTGGTGTGCACAGACCAGACCGGGGGTCTGGTCGGCGCGCAGTGCGTGGTCCCCCACCGGCACGGGATCTAGGCCCACGAGGCGGCGTTCTCGCGGTTGGCCTCGTTGACGAGCGGCAGCTCCGTGCGCCACTCGCCGTCGCGGGCGTGCATCGCCGCAGCGACGGCGCCGGCGGTGGGCACGAGGCCGATCTCGCCGACGCCCTTGATGCCATAGGGCGCGTTGGGCTGGGCGGCCTCGACCAGGATCACGTCGACATCGGGCATGTCCTTGGGTCGGATGATGTCGAGGGATCGCAAGGTCGAGTTGGTCGGGCGTCCGTCGTCATCACAGGGGAACCCTTCGCTGAGCGCGTAGCCGAGCCCCATGTGGACGGCGCCCTCGATCTGCCCCTCACACAGGAGTGGATTGACGGCGCGACCCACGTCGTGGGCGGCCACCACCTTCTCGATGTCGCCCGACTCGGGGTCCATGATCACCATCTGCGCTGCGTAGCCGAAAGTGGAGTGGATGATCGGGTTCTCGAGTCCCTCGTTCATCGAGTTGGTCCAGTCGACGCGGTAC
This sequence comes from Acidimicrobiales bacterium, assembly GCA_040219515.1. Classification (NCBI taxonomy): domain Bacteria; kingdom Bacillati; phylum Actinomycetota; class Acidimicrobiia; order Acidimicrobiales; species Acidimicrobiales bacterium. The sequence goes on along the minus strand of JAVJSI010000014.1, from coordinate 182,414 downwards.
TCGCCCTCGTAGTCGACGCCGACCTTGCAGCCGTCGAGCATCGCGGCCCGGCAGGCTTCGGCCACCGAGCCGGCGCCCATCAGCGTGCCTCGACTCCCCGTGGTCTGCCCGGCACCCAACTCGCGGGTGGAGTCGACGATCACCACCACGTCCTCGGCCCGCACGCCGAGCTCCTCCACCGCCACCTGCTGGGCAACGGTGTGGACACCCTGGCCCATCTCGGTCCAGCAGTGCCGCACCTCGATCTTGCCGTCGGGCCGGAAGTGCACGACGGCTCTGGCGATCTCCTTGAAGCCGTTGCCGAGCCCGGAGTTCTTCAGCCCGAGCCCGAGACCGACGGCCTTTCCCGCCGCCATCGCCTCGTCGTAGGGCGCCTTCACCGCGTCGAGACACGCCTGCGCGCCGAGGCAACCGTCGTCCATGATCTGACCGGGTCCCCAGACCACGCCGGGGCTGACCACGTTGCGATTGCGGATCTCCCAGCCGGTGATGCCCACGAGTTCGGCGAGACGGTCCATCACGCCCTCCATCGCGAACTGGGCCTGGTTGGCCCCGAAGCCGCGGAAGGCCCCACACACCGAGTTGTTGGTGCGCACCGCGATGGCCTCACAGTCGATGTTGGGCACGACATAGGGGCCCGACGCATGGCCGGCGGCCCGCTCGAGCACCTTCATGCCGACCGAGGCGTAGGGGCCGGAATCGCCCACCATCCGCATGCGCAGCGCCACGAGCCGACCGTCGTCGTCGCAGCCGGCCTCGTATTCCATGCGGATGGGATGCCGCTTCGTGTGGACGAGGAACGACTCCTCGCGTGAGAACGTGATCTTCACCGGTCGTTGCAGCAGCCATGCCGCCAGCGCCGTCTGGCCCTGGTTCGACATGTCCTCCTTGCCGCCGAACGCACCGCCGTTGCTCACGAGCTCGGTGACGACGCGATCGGTGTCGACGCCGAGCATGCGGGCGATGTCGTTGCGGTCGTCCCAGATTCCCTGGCCGCCGGAATAGACCATCAGGCGATCGAAATCGACGGCTTCGCCCCGGGTGCCTCCCGCGGTGAGCGGCAGCGGCGAACCGGCCGGCACCGGCACTGCCAGGGTCGACTCGGGCTCGAGGAACGCGTGGTCGATGCGCTGGGTCTGGAACGTCTCGCGTATGACATGGGCCGCCGAGGCCAGGCCGGCGTCGACATCGCCGCGGACGTAGGTGGAGGTGGAGAGAATGTTGCCGTCGAGTCCCCACACGGCGTCCTCGGCATCGGGGGCGAAGGCCGCTCGCGGGTTCACGATCGGCGGATGCACCGCGTAGTCGACCTCGATCAGCGTGGCCGCGTGACGGGCGGTGGGCCGGTCGGTGGCGACCACCACGGCGAGCACATCGCCGAGATAGCTCGTGCGACCGCCGACGGGAATGAAGCTCGGCCAGTCCTTGTGGATGAGGCCCGAACGGAGCTCGCCGGGCACATCGGCGCCGGTGAACACGGCCTCGACCCCGTCGACGGCCTCCGCCGCCGACGTGTCGATCGACAAGATGTCGGCCCGGGCATGATCGGCGAGCCGCACCGCGCCGTGGAGAAGACCCTCGGGCATCATGTCGTCGATGAACGGGCGATCGCCCAGCGAGAGCTCGGCGGCTTCGTACTTCACACCGCGTGAGCCGACACCCTTGGGCGCAATCGCCACGGAGACCTCTCCGGCGGCCAGCGCCTCCACGGCATCGAGGATCTTGGTGTAGCCGGTGCAGCGGCACAGGTGCGCACCCAGCAGGCGGGCCGCGCCGTCGCGGGTCAGTTCGCTGCCCTTCTTGTCGATCATCGCCTTGGTGCGGATGAGGATGCCGGGCGTGCAGAAGCCGCACTGGAGCGCGCCGTGGGCGGCGAACGACGCGGCCATCCGGTCGCGCTCCTCCGGGTCGATTCCCTCGAGCGTGACGATCTCGGCACCCTCGCTCTTCTCCATCGATGTCTGGCACGACACCCGCGCCTTGCCGTCGACCAGCACGGTGCAACAGCCGCACTGCCCGGTCGGCGAACACCCGTCCTTGGGCGAGGTCACCCCGAGTTCGTCGCGCAACGCGGCGAGCAGGTGCTCGTGCCCGGCGGAGGCCTCGACCTCGGCGCCGTTGAGAACGAAACGGGTCATGACGGCTCCTCGTCATCGAAGTCGGGCGGGAGTGGCGGCGGGATCGGTCCGGCCTGGGCGGTGATGGCGGTGTACGCCTCGGGGCGGCGGTAGCGCTCGAACTGGAAGAGCGTCTCCTTGTAGTTGCGACACAGGTCGAGGTCGATGTCGGCGATGGCGATCTCGTCGCCGGTGTGGGCCGTGAGGGCGATCACGCGACCGGTCGGGGCGATGATGCAACTGTCGGCCAGGGACTCGACGCCCTCCTCGTTGCCGCCCTTGGCGACCCCCACCACGAAGCAGCCGTTCTGGTACGCCCCCGCCTGCATGACGAGGTGGCTGTGGAACGCCTGGAGCGAATCCTGGCTGGGGTCGGGCGCGTAGTGGGTGGGCGTGTTGTAGCCGATCAGGATGAGCTCGGCGCCGCCCAAGGCGAGGCACCGATAGGTCTCGGGCCAGCGACGGTCATTGCAGATCGCCATGCCGACCACGCCACCGAAGGCGTGCCACGTGGGGAACTCGTCACCTGCTTCGAAGTAGCGACGCTCGAGGTGTTGGAACTCGCGCCAGGGCTCGTACTCGCGATGGCCGGGCAGATGGACCTTGCGGTACTTCCCCACGATCGACCCGTCGCGTTCCACGAGGATCTGCGTGTTGTAGCGGTGCCCGTCGGGGGTCAACTCGGCATAGCCGAGTGAGAACCCCACGCCATGGCGCTTCGCGGCGTCGAACAGCCGCTTGGTCTCGGGGCCCGGCATCTCGGTCTCGTAGAAGCTGTCGAGATCGAGATCGTCCTCGTCTTCGACGAACCAGCGGGGGAAGAACGTGGTGAGCGCGAGCTCGGGGTAGACGACGAGCTCCACGCCGGCGGACGCGGCCTGGAGGAGCAGCGCGATCAGGCGGTCGACCACCTCGGCCCGCTCGGCATGTCGACCGATGGGACCGACCTGCGCGGCGGCGATCCGCAGGTTGCGGCCCACGGTCTCCTCGAGAGGACCGGGCGCAGCGCCGTCGACATCAGTGGTTGTCACAGGGGGAGTCCTTGTTCGGTTCGGAGGAGTTGTTCGACCAGCGACACGGTCTCTTCGCGAGCATCCGCGTCGTCGACTCGGGAGGCGACGACGCGGTCGCCTTCGAGGAGGAAACCCTGGCCCTCGCGGGCCGCGAAGAGGTCCGGGTCGGTGTAGAGCTTGGGCTTGATCTGGGCCGGGTCCCCGGTCTCGGGGCAGAACACCATGCAGTTGCCACACTCGTTGCAGAGTTCGGCGAAGACCAGATACTGCTGACGGTCCGACATCCCCTCGAGGCTCTTGATGCTGAAGAAGGCGTCGTTGGGGCACACGGTGATGCAGAAGTTGCAGGCGACGCAGCCGAACATCTCGAGCTCGTGGTCGACGGCGCGGGGCAGCTTCTCGTTGGCCGCGAACCGGTAGGGCTCGGCGCCGTCGCCGCGCAGCGACGCGGCGTATTCCGCGCTCACCGATGGGTGACCGGCCGCGACGGCTGCCGCCTGGCGCTGGGCTCGATAGGTCGCGAGGTCGGCGGACCCGGCCTCGGTCATGTCCTTCACGAGGCTCCGCAGCATGGGCGCCAGTCGGCCGTAACCGCCCGGCTTCAACAGATCGGAGCAGACCGTGGCCGGGTTCACTCCCGCTGCCAGCGTGTCGGCGAGGTTGTCCTTGGTGACACCGGCGGAGAACGACACCATCACGTCGCCGTCGTGGCCGGGGATCATCAACGTGCCCGGCAGCGCCGTCGCCAGCTCGTCGAGCAATGTGGCGGCCAGCACGTGGAGCGGCGGGCCCGAGAGATACATCGTCTCGTCGGGCATGAAGCCCTTCTGGTTGTCGACCACCAGCGTGTTGGTGAGCTTGATGCCGAACCGGTGGCCCCGGGCCTTGGCGTAGTCGTTGAGTTCGCCGATGAGTTCGATGCCGCGGTCGAACTGGAGATCGTCGGCGAAGGCGGACTCCTTCACCGGCACCGTCGTGTAGCCGAGTTCGTCGTTCACGATGGCAGCGACGGTGTCGTAGCCGAGCAGTGTGGGGTTGAGCTTCACGATCACGTCGAGGTCGTGCTCGTCGATCAGGTGCTTGGTGATCGACTCGATCTCCTCGGGCGGGCAGCCGTGGAATGTCGAGAGCGTGAGCGTGTCGGCGATGACCGGGTCGAAGTCGAGATCGGCGAACTCGGCGAAGGGGCCGGTGAGTTCGGGACGCAGACGATCGATGGACTCGGTGGCATCGTGCATCCCGCGGAGGAACGCGGCGACCTTGTCGCTCCGGATACCGGCGAGGTCGTAGCCCACGGACATGTCGAACACGTGGGGCCCGGGGTCGCCGATGAACTCCTGCAACGGCTCCCAGCGGCGGAGCACGTCGAGCGCCATCCACGCCTTGACGTACTCGTCGAGGCTCTGCGGCACGGTCAGTTCCTGGCTCCACTCGATGTTGTAGCCGATCGTCTCCATGTCGATGCACGGACGCCCGATCTCGAGATCGTCGAGCACCTGCACGGTCTTGAGCTCGAAGAGCCGACCCCCGCCGAGCCAGGCGAGGATGATGTTCTGGGCCATCTGACTGTGGGGGCCGGCGGCGGGACCCACCGGCGATGCGCACGGCCGACCGAGGAACTCGAACGACAGGTCGATCTCGGCGTCGGGGCGCCAGATGCGGGCGTTGGGGAGGTCGAAGATCTTCTTACGGGACGCCCACTCGTGGTCGATGCGGCCCATCAGCGTCGCCAACGACATCGGCGTGAGCGGTGGTGTGGTCTCAGACACGAGGGTCGTCACCTCCGTCGTCGTCGGCGTCGGCGTCGTTGGCGAGGGTCCACATGACCCGGAGGAGCACGTCGGCGCCGGCCCGGAGGTCCTCGGGACTCGTGTACTCGGCCGGGTTGTGACTCAGCCCGTCCTTGCTGGGCGTGAAGATCATCGCCGTGGGGCAGACCCGGGCGAGCATCTGCGCATCGTGACCGGCACCCGACGGCATCCGGCGCACCGAGTGACCGAGATCGGCCGCCGTGCTCGCGACCAGGTCGACCATCATCGGGTCGAAGATCACCGGCTCGAACCGGGCGAGCGAGCGGGTCTCGACGGTGCACCCCTCGGCCTCGGCGGTGACGGTGACGAACTCGGCGAGGCGTCGCTCGGCCTCCTGCAGCACGGTGTCGTCGGTGTTGCGCAGGTCGACGGTGATGGTCGCCGACGCGGGAACGACGTTGACCAGGTTCGGCGCGAGGGCGACCATCCCCACCGTGCCGACCTGCGGCGCGCCGAGCTCGACGGCCAACTCGCGAACGAAGGTGGTGACCGCCGCCGCGACATAGCCCGGGTCGCGGCGCATGGTCATCGGGGTGGTGCCCGCGTGGTTGGACTGGCCGGTGATGGTCAGCTCCTGCCAGCTGATGCCCTGCACGCCGTCCACCGCGCCGATGGTGATGCCTTCGGCCTCGAGAACCGGGCCCTGCTCGACATGGAGTTCGACGAACGCATGGGGCACGAGGCCGGGCACCGGCGCGGCGCCGGCGTAGCCGATGCGGTCGAGCTCGGCGCCGAGGACCGCACCGTCGATTCCCTCGATCTCGAGCGCCTCCTCGAGCGCCATACCGCCGACGTAGACGAGGCTGCCGAGCATGTCGGGCGCGAAGCGGGCGCCCTCCTCGTCGGTGAAGAACCCGACGGCGATCGGGCGCCGGGGGGTCAGCCCCGCGCCCAGGATGGTCTCGATGACCTCGAGTCCGGCCAGCACTCCGAGGTTGCCGTCGTAGCGACCGCCGCTGCGCACGGTGTCGATGTGGGAGCCACACATCACCGGCGGGCCATCGGTCTCGCCGGCGAGGGTGGCGACGACGTTGCCGATGCGGTCGATGCGCACCTCGAGCCCGAGGTCGTGCATCCAGGCGACCACCAGGTCGCGGCCGGCCCGGTCCTCGTCGGTGAGCGCCAGTCGAGCACAGCCCTCGGTGCCCGTGATCGCGCCGATCTCGGCCAACGCGGCGAGTCGGCCGACCAGCCGATCGATGTCGACCCGCAGCCTCGCCCCGAGATCTGCGGCTTCCGATGACGCTGGGACGGTCCGTGGCATCACACGAACGTACCAGACGCACTTTACAAAATGTACAAAGTCAGTCAGTCCGTGAGATACTGTTCAGCCCATGGCCCGGGGCACCGAGATCGCTGCTGAGTTCCTCGTTGCTCCGCTGGTCGAGGGCCGACCGGGTCCCCACGTCACCGCCGCGATCGATGCGTTCGATGCCCACGGACTCTCGGTCGAGTTCGGTCCGTTCTCGTCATCGGTGGCCGGCGACGTCGACGACATGGCCGCGGCGATCGCCGACATGGTCCGCGCCGCCATGGCCAACGGGGCCACGTCGGTGCAGCTCCGGGTGGCGGCCACGGCCGAGGAGATCCCCATCCCGTCGATCCGCGACGCCCTCGACGACATCCTGCGCATGGCCGAACGGGAGATCGGGACACCGGCGGTCGACTGGGATCGCGCCCAGAAGCAGCAGGTCGTGCGCATGCTCGACGAGCGGGGTGCCTTCCTCCTGCGCGGTGCCGTCGACGACATCGCGCAGATCATGGGGGTCTCCCGCATCACGATCTACAACTATCTCAACGCCCTGGAGAACCACGCCGATGGCTGATCCGTTGACCCACGCCGACCTGTTGATCCACGACGCATGGGTGGTCGCCACGGTCGACGACGCCCGGCGCGAACTGCCCGGCGGCTGGGTCGCGATCACCGACGGTCTGATCTCCGGCGTGGGCGGCTCGGACGTCCTGCAGCCGTCGGCGACCGACCGCATCTCGGCCGACGGATGCCTGGTCACTCCTGGCCTCGTCAACACCCACCACCACCTGTTCCAGAATCTCACCCGGGCCTACACCCCGATGACCGACGTGCCGCTGTTCGGCTGGCTCCAGTCGCTCTATCCGCTCTGGACGGCGGCCATCGACGAGGAGTCCGAGTACCTCGCCGCGTGGGTGGGGCTCGCCGAACTCGCGCTGTCCGGGTGCACCACCTCGACCGATCACCACTATCTCCATCCGACGCGGGCCGGCGACCTGCTGGCGGCCGAGGTCACCGCCGCGTTGGATCTCGGCGTGCGATTCCACCCCACCTACGGGTCGATGAGCCTGTCGCAGAAGGACGGCGGTCTTCCCCCCGACGACGCCGTGCGCGACGAGGACGACATCCTCGCCGAGTCCGAACGCCACGTCGCCCGCTGGCACGACCCCGCGCACGGGGCGATGACCAGGATCGCGCTGGCGCCGTGCTCGCCGTTCAGCGTCACACCGGACCTGATGCGGCGCACCGCGGAGCTGGCCGAGCGGCTCGACGTCAGGCTCCACACCCATCTCGCCGAGAACTCCGAGGACGACGAGTTCGCACTGGCCACCTTCGGCATGCGTCCGGTCGATCTCTACGAGGACGTCGGCTGGATGTCCGACCGCAGTTGGGGTGCCCACGTCGTGCGTCCGAACCCCGAGGAGGTCGGGCGACTCGGGGCTGCCGGCGTCGGCATCGCCCACTGCCCCAGCTCGAACATGATCCTGTCCTCGGGCATCGCCCCGGTCGTCGACCTTCGCCACGCCGGCTGCCCCGTCGGTCTCGGCTGCGACGGGTCGTCCTCGGCCGACGCCGGGTCGTTGTGGCAGGAGGCGAGGCTCTCGATGCTCCAAGGGAAGCTGGTCTCCGGCGCCGCCGCCATGACCGCTCGCACCGCGCTCGAGATCGCCACCCGCGGCGGGGCCGGGTGTCTCGGCCGCGAAGGCGAACTCGGCGAACTGTCGGTCGGCGCGGTGGGCGACGTCGCCGTCTGGGAACTCAGCGGCCCCACCTTCGCCGGCGTGCTCGACGACCCCATCGAGGGCTGGCTGCGCTGCGGCCCCACCGCCGCCCGTGACACCGTCGTCCACGGCGTGCCCATCGTGCGCGACGGCCACCTGCAGTCCCCCGACCTCGGCGCCAACCTCGCCGCCCACCGCACCGCCTCCCGCCGCTTCCAACCCACCCCCTGACCTCCCCACCCCCCCCAACCCCGAAATTGAGGCGACTTAGCCACCCTCGCGGTGGTCAACTCGACTCAAGAAGATGAAGTGACCGGACGGAAGGGTCGGAAGATGAACGGGTCAGGGGATATCGAGGGGTATGTGCACGGGCACCACGAGTCGGTGCTGCGGAGCCACACCTGGCGCACGGCGGCGAACTCGGCCGCCTACCTGCTTCCACATCTGGCGCCCGACCGGCGGATCCTCGATGTCGGCTGCGGGCCCGGTTCGTTGACGGCCGACATCGCCGCGAACGCGCCCGGGTGCGAGATGCACGGCATCGACGCGTCGGCCGAGGTGATCGCCAAGGCAGCGGCCGACCATCCCGGGATCAGCTTCGCCACCGGCGACATCTACGCGATCGACGCGCCCGACGACCACTTCGACATCGTGCACGCGCACCAGGTACTCCAGCACCTGGACGACCCGGTGGCCGCGCTGCGGGAGATGCGGCGTGTCACCAAGCCCGGCGGGGTCGTCGCCATCCGCGACGCCGACTATGCCGGCATGACCTGGTCACCCGAATCAACCCCGATGAACCGCTGGATGGAGATCTACCAGGCGATGACGGCCCACCAGGGCCATGACGCCAATGCCGGTCGACGCCTGCTGGGCTGGGCCCGGTCGGTCGGCTTCGCCGACGACGACATCGAGGCGACTGCGTCGATCTGGTGCTTCGCCGATCAGGACACACGCAGCTGGTGGTCGGGGATCTGGGCCGACCGCGTCGTCGAGTCAGGCTACAAGGACCATGCGATCGACCGCGGCCTCGCCGACATCGCGGAACTCGAAGAGATCGCCGCGGCGTGGCGAACCTGGGCGGCTGCACCCGACGCCGTCTTCTTCGTCCCCCACGGAGAGGTGATCGCCCGCGCCTGACCCGGCCCGATACCCACCCCGCCACACCGCAACTCGAGGCGAGTTCACCACCGCATCGGTGGTCAAGTCGCATCAATTTCGGGGTGGGGTGGGGTGGGGGGTTTGGGGTCAGGTGAGGTCGAAGGCGCGCATCTGGTAGGTGTTCTGGCTGATGGCGACGACCTCACCGGATTCGTCCTCGAGCAGGCACTCCCACCCGTAGTCCGCCTTGCCGTTGACCTCCGCCTCGGCCGCGATGCGCGCAGCCTCGTCGTCGCTCATGCGTACCTCGACGGTGATGTCGGACATCGCCGGTCGGCGGAACCGGATCTGAAGGTCCTTCACGATCGGGAAGTACTTCTTCGTGTCGAAGGTGGTGAGGAAAAGCGTGCCGCCGGGCACCTCGGCCAGGGTGAAGAGCGCCCCGGCGTACATCATGCCCACATGATTGACGTTGGGCTCGAACGGCATCCGCAGCCGCACGTGGCCCCGTTCGGCATGTTCGACGACGATCTTCGTCCGCTCGAGAAACGGGATCGTCTTCCAGTTTCCCTGGGTGATCTTCTCGGCATCGAAGGTGCTCATGGGGTCAGTCTCGCAGGAACCTGGCGGCGGCGGAACCGGCGGCGTGGCCGGTCGACAGGCAGGCCTGCAGCAGATAGCCGCCCGTTGGCGCGTCCCAGTCGAGCATTTCGCCGGCCAGGAAGACCCCCGGTCGACCCCGCAGCATCAGATCGTCGTCGAGGTCGTCGAACACGACGCCACCCGCCGTGGAGATCGCCCGGTCCAGCGATGCCAACCCGGTGACCATGAGGGGCAACGCTTTCATCAGTGACGCGAGTGACGCCGCCTCGTCGGGGAGCCGGTTGCCCGTGGCCTCGCGCAGCAGCCCGACCGCCACGGGTTCGAGGCCCGCGCCCCTCAACCAGCGCGACTGCGACTCCTTCGGACGCCGGCCCGAGAGTCGCGTGACCAGGGCCGCCTCGTCGAGGTCGGGCGCGAGATCGAGCAGCACGGTTGCCGGCAACGTCGCTGCGCCACCGAGCGGGCCGGCGAGTGCGTAGACGGGCCCTCCCTCCAGCCCGCGTCGGGTGATCACGAGCTCGCCGCGCACCGATCGATTGCCCCAATGGGCCACCACGTTCTTGACCGGCTCGCCTTCGAACCGGTCGACGAACACCGGCGACCACTCGACGAAGAGTCCGCAGTTGGACGGGCGCAGCGACGCAACCCGTACGCCTTCGGCCTCGACTTCGCGTGTCCAGCTGCCGTCGGATCCGACCCGCGGCCAGCTCGCGCCGCCCAGCGCCAGCACGGTGGCGTCGGCCTCGACCACCGCGTCGCCCTCCGGCGTCTCGAACCGCAGCCGTTCTCCGTCCCAGCCCCACCACCGATGCCGTGGCCGGAGCTGCACGCCGAGATCGGTCAGCCGTGTCAGCCACGCCCGCAGCAACGGCGCGGCCCGATACGCGTCGGGGAACACCCGTCCGCTCGACCCGACGAAGGTGTCCTGACCCAATCCGTCGGCCCACGCCCGCACCGCTTCCGGCGGGAACGACTCGATCGCCGCACCCAGCGCCGGTGGGCACGGGTCATAGCGTTCGAGCACTCTCGCCAACGGCTCCGAGTGGGTCAGGTTGAGCCCGCTGCGCCCCGCCAGCAGAAGCTTACGACCGGGCGATCGGTGCATCTCGAAGACGGTGACCGCGGCCCCGGCCGAGGCCAACACCTCGGCCGCCATCAACCCGGCCGGTCCCCCACCGACGACGGCGACGCTCGGCTGCCCGTCTGCGCTAGTCGACACCGAGCGCCCGCGCCACGAGCACCATCGGATGGACGGCGTCGACGCCCGCCCCGGCGAGATGCATCGAGCATCCCGGGTTCGCGCTCGCCACGATGTCGGGCGCGGCGCGACCGATCGCGTCGACCTTGCGCTTGCGGACGTCCCCGGCCAGGCCCGGCTCCAGCACCGAGTAGGCCCCGCCCGCGCCACAGCACATCCCCTCGTCGTCGAGCTCGACCAGCTCGCGGACGTAGGGCGCGAGCACCGTCCGGGTTGCCCCGTGGACGCGCTGCACGTGGCGCAGATGACACGGGTCCTGCACCGCCACGCGGACCGGCAACGGCTCGGCCACCGGCAGCTGGTCGAGGTGGTCGGCCAGCCACTCCTGGATGTCGAAGACGCGAGCGGAGAACGCCGCGGCCTCCGGTGTGCCGAGGAGATGGCCGTAGTCCTTCATCGCCGCACCACAGCCGGCCGAGTCCACCAGGATCGGGCGGTCGTCCGCACCGAGGGTCTCCATCATTCGGGCGGCGAATGCCCGCGTCTGGTCGGTCAGCCCCGCGTGCGCGTGCAGCGCACCGCAGCACGGCACGGCATCGCCGGTCGGGGTGACACCGAAACCGGCGAGCTCGACCACTCGCTGACCGGCGTGGTGGACGTCGCGCTGCCACGCATCCATCACACAGCCGGTGAACAGGTAGACGTCGTCGCCTGAGGTCGTGTGGGGCCGGCGCCGGATCGGCATCGAGGCCGGCAACCCGAGCCGGGCCGGGACCAGTCGCAGTCGATTGGCCACTGCGAGCACGGAGCTCCCCGCCCGCAGGAGGCGGGGCCAACCGAGTGGGCGATAGAGCAGCCGCTGCCACCACGGCGTGATCCGACCCTCGGCCGCCAGCGTCTCCCTGGTCCGTTCCATGAGATGACCGAACGGCACGCCGCTGGGGCAGGCTGGTTCGCAGGCACGGCACTGCACACACGTCTCGAACGACTCGGTGATCTCGACCGTGACCGGCGCACCCTCGTCCTGCACCTCGCGCATCAGCTGGATGCGCCCGCGTGGGCTGCGGGTCTCGTCGCCGGTGACCCGATAGGTCGGGCAGTGCGGCAGACAGAGACCGCAGGACACACACGTGTTGAGGTCGTCGAGAGGCAGATGGAGATCCATCAGGCGAACACGCTTCGTCCGGGATTGAGTCGACCGGTCGGGTCGAAGTTCTCCTTCATCCGAGCAGACACCGCCGCCACCTCGGGCGTGACCGGCCGGGGGGGTTGCGGTTGCGACGCCCAGGCGAGCCCCACTCCCAGGGCGACGACGACGTCACCGTCGACGTGCGCGGGAAGGTCGAGCGCCTCCGCCGGGGTGAGGGACCAACGATGGTCGGGCATGGCCGGCGGACCCGCGACCTCGGTGAACGAGGAGAGACGACCCAGGGCCACCGCGTCGGCATCGATGTCGACACCGTGCCCCTCGAGCTGCACCCAGGTGGTCAGGCCGTCCCACAGCACGGCGGCAGGCCGATGCACCGCACCGAAGACCAGCGTCGGGTCGACGCCCTCGGCCGACAACCAGCGCGACGCCGGCGGCACCGGGTTCGTACGCAACACGAACTCGGCCAACACGCCGAGGGTGCCGAGCGAGCCGGTCATCAGCTTGGGCAGGTTGTAGCCGGTCACGTTCTTCACGACCGGCCCGCCCCCGGTGACGAGCTCCCCCTCGGCGCTGACATAGCGCACCTGGAGCACCGCATCTCGGAGGCGACCGCGGGCAAGGACGTCGACCGGGTTCTCGCCCACCGCGACCGCGCCGCCGACGGTGCCGCCCCGGTCGGGCAATGCCGTGCGTTGTCCGTGGGCCGCGAGCTCGGCGTCGAGTTCCGCGACGGTCGTGCCCGCTCGCACCTGGACCGTCATCTCCGAGGGTTGGTGGGCGACGACGCCCGACGGGGCCGAGAGCACTCGCGCCTCCGGATCGAGTGAACCGCCGACGTCCCAACGGGTTCGTCCTCCGGCCACGGCGACCGGTCCGCTGGCGCCGACCTCGTCGGCGAACGCGAGCAACACCGGGTCGACAATCGTGAGGGTGCTCTCCTCGACAGCGTCCATCACGTCAACCCCAGACGCCGGTGGGCACGGCCCGCAGGGCCTGGATGTCGGCGCACGAGTGACCGGTGGGCAACACCTTGCCCGGATTGGCGCGGCAGACCGGGTCGAAGGCCCGCCGCAGCCGGTTCTGGTGGTCGAGGTCGGCGTCGGTGAACAGCTCGCCCATGAAGCGCTGCTTCTCGACCCCGATCCCGTGCTCGCCGCTCAACACACCGCCGGCGGCGAGCGACGCACGCAGGATCTCGGCACCGGCCGCGTGTACCCGGTCGAGCGTGCCCGGAATGCGGGCATCGAACAGCAACAACGGATGGAGGTTGCCGTCGCCTGCGTGGAACACGTTCATCACCACCACGTCGTGGCGCTCCGCGATCTCGTAGACCTGTTCGAGCACGTCGGCCAGCGCGGCCCGGGGCACGACGGTGTCGTGGAGGTAGTAGTCGGGCGCCAGCTGGGCGATGGCCCCGAAGGCGGTCTTGCGCCCCTTCCACAGCAGGGCGCTTTCCTCCTCGGACTCGGCCCGGCGAACTCTGGTGGCCCCGTTGGCCCGACCGATGGTCTCGAGTCGCTCGGCGTCGATGTCGGCACCGGCCGGCGACCCCTCGACCTCGGCCAGCAACACCGCCGCCGCGTCGGTGGGATAGCCGGCGCCCACGAAGTTCTCGACCGCGACCGTGATGCGCTGGTCCATCACCTCGAGGGCGGCGGGCACGATGCCGGCCGCGATCACCGCGCTCACCGTCTCGGCCGCGGCTCGCACCGTGTCGAACGACAGCAGCAGCGTGCGCACGGCGGGCGGGTTCGGCGTGAGCCGCACCGCGATACGGGTGGCGATGCCGAGCGTTCCCTCGCCGCCCACGAACGCCCCGCGCAGGTCGTAGCCGACCGGCTCGGCCTCGAGCCCGCCGAGCATGATGACACTCCCGTCGATGAGGACGACCTCGATCGCCGCGATGTGGGCGTCGGTCACCCCGTAGGCGAGGCAGTGCGGGCCCCCGGAGTTGTTGGCGACGTTGCCACCGAGGGTGCACACCGCCTGGCTCGACGGGTCGGGAGCGAAGTGGAAGCCCATCGGCTGCAGGTGGCGCGACAGGTCGAGATTGATCACGCCGGGCTCGACCCAGGCGACCCGATTGACCAGATCGACGTCGAGGATGCGGTTCATGCGGCCGGTCGAAACCACGATCGGCGCCCCGAGTGGGATGGCGCCACCGGCCAGTCCGGTACCTGCACCACGCGGCACCACAGCGGCTCCGTGGAGTTCGGCCACCCGCATGATCGCCTGCACCTCGGCGGTCGAGGTCGGGAAACAGGTCGGTCCCGCGACACCGCCTCGAAAGACCGACGCGTCCCTCGCCATGAGCGCCCGTTCGGCACCGTCGACCCGTACACGATCGTCGCTCAACACACCACAGAGATCGGCGACGAGCGGATCGATCTTCGGCTGCGGACGGCGGTGCCGTCGGAGGAGTCCCATCGACCGTCAGCGTACGACGAACACCCCGCGTCGACAGAAGACACCGACCGCGGCAAGCTGTACGGGTGAAGCGGACACTCCCCCTCGACAAGGTCGACCTCGCGTCGGGCCCGATCTTCGTGCTGACGATGCTCGCCGAGGCCCGCGCCCTGAAGAACCGACCGACGCGTGAGGCGGGCGACCTCGACGGGTGGACCAAGGCCGAGCTGTCCGACCCGTCCCTGCCCGGCGACGAGCTGATCCCCGTCGGCTACGAGAAGCGCGACACCGCGGCAAGCCTCACCATGCTCGTGGGCAACGTGGTCGTGAATCTGGCGTACTACGGCGCGCTCTCCAAGGTCAACCGGTTCCTCTTCCGCCATCGGGTGGCCGACCTGGGCCGCCGCAAGGGGTCGTTCCTCATCTCGATGATCACGTGGGACTTCCTCTACTACTGGAGCCACCGCTGGCAGCATGAGAAGCGCATCCTGTGGGCGAACCACGTCACCCATCACTCGAGCGAGCACTACAACCTGTCGACCGCCCTGCGTCAGCCGTGGTCGGGCTACCTCACCTCGTGGGTCTACTTCCCGATGCCGCTGCTCGGCATCACGCTGCCGCAGACCGCCCGAGCCGGCCAGTTGAACCTGCTCTACCAGTACTGGATCCACACCGAGGCGATCGACCGACTCGATCCCACGAGCGAGAAGATCCTCAACACCCCGTCACACCATCGCGTCCACCACGGCGCCAACCCGCAGTATCTCGACAAGAACTACGCGGGCATCCTCATCGTCTGGGACCGCCTCTTCGGCACGTTCGAGCCCGAGGTGCGCCGGGTGAAGTACGGGCTCACGAAGAACATCAAGTCGTTCAACCCGCTCACGATCGGCTACCACGAGATGGCCGACATCGCCCGCGACGTCCGCCACGCCAAGGGCTGGCGCAACAAGCTGGGTCACGTGTTCAAGCACCCCGGCTGGAGGCCAGATCCAGGAGACGGCTGGAGGCCAGATCAGGAAAACGCGTCGGCGTAGGCGAACACGCCCGCCTGGCCACCGGTGTGGAGGAACACGACGTCGCCATCGGGGTCCATGGTGGGAAGGGACCCGAGGAGCGCGGCAAATGCCTTCGCGGTGTAGACGGGATCGAGAACGACACCCTCCGCTCGCGCCAACGTGAGCAGCGCCTCGTGCGACGCCTCGGTCTCGATGCCGTAGCCGTCGCCCAGCGCGGACCCGTCGACCGACCATCGTTCGGGCGAGGGCGGCTCGATGCCCACGAGCGCCGCGGTCGTGGTGACGAGCTGGTCGATCACGGTGGCCGTGTGCGTCGCGTCGGAATGCACGGCGATCGCGTTCACGGGAGTGTCGATGCCGACCCGAGCCAAGCCCACGATCAGACCCGCCGCCGTGCCCCCGGTCGACGACGCAACCACCACCGATCCCGGTCCCGCCGGCGACGAAAACCGCAACGGGGGTCTGACCCCCGTTGCAACGGGGGTCGCGTCGGCGACGTCGGCGAGTTGGGTTGCGAGCTCTTCGGCGGCGGCGACATAGCCGAGGGCGCCGACGGGGCTGGAGCCACCGGGATCGATGAAGTACCGGTCCGGCTGCTCCTCGGCGAGCGTGGCGGCGGTCGCCAGCGCCGTCTCGTCGTCGGGCACGACGTGCACGGTCGCCCCGAGCAGGTCGTCGAGCACACGATTGCCCGACGCCCGATAGTTCTCGGTCGGCCGGGCGACCATGTCGACCAGGATCAGATCACAGGGCAGGCCCACCCGAGCGCAGGCCGCGGCCGTCTGGCGAGCATGGTTCGACTGGATCGCGCCGAACGTGACCACGCCGTCGGCGCCGTTCGCCGTGGCCTCGCCGAGCAGGAACTCGAGCTTGCGGGTCTTGTTCCCGCCGAGAGCGAGGCCCGAACAGTCGTCTCGCTTGAGCCAGATCAAGGGCCCGCCGACCTGCTCGTGCAGTCGGTGGCACGGTTCGAACGGCGTTGGCCAGTGACCCAACACCACCCTCGGGAATTCTTCGAGGTCGGTCATCGCCGAACGGTAGCCCGCCGCCCCTGGTCTACGATCCGCTCGTGTCCGAATCCACCGACGAACTGTCCGGCGAACCAGTGTCCGCGGAACCAGTGTCCGTCGCCGACCTGTTCCGTGACTTCGCCGAACGACTGACGGCGCTTGCGTACCGCATGGTCGGCGACGGGTTTCCCGATGCGCCCGCCGAGCAGATCGACCACCTCATCGAGCAGACGGCTGGTTTCGCCGAGTGGGAGGTGTTCCACGCCGACCCCGCGCGACCGGCCTTTCATCGTCACAACGACCTCATCCATCAGTGGGGCGGACCGAACGCCGACAACGTCTACCGCCACGCCCGGATCAGCCCCGACCGTCGCTATCGCATCACCGGCCGCATGCATTCCTGCGACCAGTGGCTGCTCGCGATTCGCAAGGGCTTCATGCACAACGAGGTGTGGGGCACGGTCGGCCAGGTGACGGCGTCGTCGCTCGGCATCGGACCCGGCGACGAGTTCGAGCTGACCCTCGGCGGCTATGGCACCGGCCCTCGCCACATCGAGCTGCCCGAGGGGACGATCATGGCGTCGTTTCGTGAGTACTACTACGACTGGGTGGCCGACGAACCGGCCACGATGGTCATCGAGTGTCTCGACGATCCCGGGCCCACCCCGCCGGTCACGGCCGAGGAGCTGCGGGGTCGTCTCGATCGGGCCTACCAACAGGTCGAGGACTCGGTCGACTACTGGAACCGCTACATGATCGAGAATCGCGACGAACGCGAGCCCAACGAGTTCGCCGGCGGCCTCGCCGTCGCCAAGGGTCTCTCGGCCGCCCGCTACTCGTTCAACTTCTGGGACCTCGGACCGGACGAGGCGATCTTCGTCGAGGCCGACGTGCCGGCCGCCGACTACTGGGCGCTCCAGCTCTACCGCATGGGCACGTTCGAGCTGACCGACCCCGTCGGCCGGATCTGCAGCCGGAACCATCGCCAGGTCACCCTGTCACCCGACGGCCGGATCCGGGCCGTGATCTCGCCGGTCGACGTGGGGGCGGCCAACTGGCTCGACACCGGCGGGCGCCGCACCGGACTCTGCACGTTCCGCTGGTTCTGGCCTCACGACGACACCGCGCCGGCCATCGAGTCCCGGGTCGTCAGGACCGCCGACCTTCCCGAGGCGATGGGCGGAGCCACGCCGCTCGTGTCCGCCGAAACCCGGCAGGAGGAGATCGCGGCTCGCCGCGCCCATCTGGCCTGGCGATTCCGAACCTGACATGGACCGCTCGTCACTGATCGCGACCGCCGCCGCGACGACCGGGCTCGACACCGATGCGATCGATGCCTCGTTGGCCGAGGTGACCGAGCCGCTCGAACTTCTCCTCGACTCGCTCGACGCCGATGCGGCGCTGACCGACGCCGGACAAGAGTTCACCGGCCGCTGGCTCGCCCGCCTGATCGGCGGTCGCGCCCAACTCCAGGAGTGGACCGCACAGGACCCGGGCGTCGCCGACGAGACGATCGCGGCGCCGGTGATCGTCGCCGGCGCCCCTCGCACGGGCACGACGTATCTGCACGGACTCCTCGCCCAGCATCCGCAGCTGCGCGCGCCCGAGGGATGGGAGCTGCTGTTCCCGGTACCGCCGCCGGAGGCCACCACCGCCGACGACGAACCCCGAATCCTCGCCGCCGATGAGGAGCTCACGTGGCCGCAACGGCAGCGGGAATCGATGATGTCGATTCATCGCTACGCGGGGCGCATGCACAAGGAGTGCCTGTCGGCCATGTCGTTCTCCTTCCGCAGCGAAGAGTTCGTCAGCCGCTATCGCGTGCCCCGCTATGTCGAATGGCTCGGCGCCTGCGACATGGCACCGGCCTACGACATGCACCGCCTCGTCCTCCAGACGCTGCAGCGCCGCCGCACCACCCGCTGGGTGTTGAAGTCCCCCGTGCACCTGAACAACCTCACGACGGTGCTCGCCACCTACCCGGATGCGCGGGTGGTGATCACCCATCGCGACCCCGCGGAGATTCTCGGTTCGGTGACGAGCCTCGTCGCCAACCTCCGCCGGGCCTTCAGCGACGAGGTCGACGAGGTCGAGATCGCCCGCTACCACATGGACCTCTACGGCCGGACACTCGACTCGCTGGCCCGCGATGCCCCCGACGAGGGTGGCGCCGGCGCACAGCTGATCCACATCGATCAGCGCGCCCTCATCGCCGAACCGCAGGCGGTGATGGACGACCTCCTGGTGAGGCTCGACCTGGGCCCGTCGACGGTCGACACCGCGCCTCCCGCCGAGGCGGGTCGACACGACTACGCCCTCGTCGGCGTCGACCCGGCCGAGATCGACGCCGTCTTCGCCGGCTATCGCCATCGCTTCCTCGGCGACGAACGATGACGGAGCCCGCCGGGGCAGCACCCGGTCGCTTGATCGGTCAGGGGCGGGCCGCAGATGTCTACGACATCGGCGGTGGCCGGGTCCTGCGCCGCAACCGCAACGGCGCGTCGACCGAGCTCGAAGCCCGGGTGATGCGCCACGTCCACGCGCTGGGCTTTCCGGTGCCCGAGGTCCACGACGCGGCCGACGGGGACCTCGTGATGGAGCGGCTCGACGGCCCGACGATGCTCGGCGCCTTCGAGGCACAACCCTGGCGGATCCGCCGTTTCGTCGACGACCTGGCCGACCTCCACCTCCGGCTGGAGGGCCTTGCCCTGCCGGACTTCCCGCTCCCCGAGCGGCCGGGCCCGTGCGACGCGATCCTCCACGGGGATCTGCACCCCGACAACGTCATCCTCACCGAGCGAGGCCCGGTGGTGATCGACTGGCCGAACGCCGCGATCGGTCCTCGCGGCATGGATGCGGCGACCACGTGGGTGTTGGTGGCGAGCTCCGAACTCGAGGGCGGCCGCATCACCCGAGCGGTCCAGTCCGCGGGCCGCGCCTACTTCGTCCGTCGCTTTCTCGCTCGCTGCGACCGGCCGCGACTCGAGCCCCTGCTCCCTGCCGCCGCCGCCCATCGCCTCCGCGATCCCAACGTCCGGCCGCAGGAAGCCGAGGCGATCCACCGGCTCGTGGAACGCGAGGCATCGGCGCGCTGAGCGTGTGACGGATACCCGGCGCGATTCGGGACCTTCGACCTCTTTCGAGATGCACCACCCGCGTAGTCTCAGCACAGATGTCCGACATCGACCCCAACACCGCCGCCGACTTCTTCGCGCTCGTGCTGCTGGTCGGCGCCGTCCTCTTGGCCGCGGCACTGACCCGCCCCGCAGCCCGCGCCGCTCTCGCCGCCGATGCCGTCCGCCTCAGCGCCCTCGTCGCCGCGGGGGCCACCGGCGGGAGCCTCTACTTCTCCGAGGTCGCCAACTTCCAACCGTGTCAACTCTGTTGGTTCCAACGCATCGCCATGTACCCGATCGCGGTCATCGGGGTGCTCGCGACCGTCCGCCGTGACCGCGCCGTCCTGCCCTACCTCGGCGCGCTCGCCGGGATCGGCGGGGCGGTCTCGCTTTATCACATCTACATCCAGGCCTATCCCGAACGCTCCTCGGTGTGCGACGCGAGTGTCCCGTGCTCGAGTCGCCTCGTCGAGGGGCTCGGGTGGATGACGATCCCTCAGATGGCTGCGGTGTCCTTCGCCGTGATCATCACCCTGACCGTGCTCGGTACCCGAGTCGACAGAAAGGCCTCTCGATGAACTCCCTGCGAAGTGCCCTGCGATCGCCCATGACCTGGGTACTCGTCCTCATTGTCGTTGCGGCGGTGGTCGTGTTCACCGGCTCGGGCGACAACGGGAGTCCCGACGCTGCCAGCCCGGAAATTGCCGAGGAGACCGCTCCGGTCGAGGTCGCCGGCACTCCACTCCCGCCCCTGGCCGAGACCGACACGGCGATCGGCACGCCGATCCCCTCGGTCACGGCCTCGCTCATGGACGGCGGTACGACGACGATCGGCCCCGACGGCACGGTTCGACTGATCGCCTTCTTCGCGCACTGGTGCCCCCACTGCCGGGCCGAGGTGCCGGTGGCGAGAGACTGGCTCGCCGACACCGAGATTCCAGGGGGCGTGGAGGTCCTCGCCGTCTCGACTGCGGTGGAACCGTCGGCCGACAACTACCCCCCGTCGCGATGGCTCGACGACGAGGACTGGCCGACACCGGTTCTGCTCGATGACCCCGACGGCGCGATCGCCCGGGCGTTCGGCCTCTCGAGCTTCCCGTTCTGGGTGGCGGTCGACGCCGACGGCAACGTGGCCGCCCGCACGTCGGGTGGGCTCACCGCCGACCAACTCGACGCCTTCCTGGCAACTGCAGTCGCCGGGGCCACGCCCGCGACCTGAGATCGAACCGAAGAAGGGAACCACCATGGAACTGCTGGAATTCGAAGAGAAGCAGACGCTCTCCCGAGAGGAGGCTGCCGCGGTCCTTCGGGACCTCGCCGACCAACTGTCGCGCCACAACGAGCTTGCGTTCTCCCGCGAGGGTCGGCGATACACCGTCGACGTCCCCGACCAGGTCGCCCTCGAAGTCGAGATCGAGGTCGGTACCGAGTCGGAACTCGAGGTGACGATCAGCTGGTAAGCACGCCGACATATCAGCGAGAGCAGCAAACCACTACGCGTGACCGTCATTGACAACGTTACGTCATGTTCGTAACGTGACCGTCATCAAAGGAACGGGCCCGCCGCCGTTGTTCCGTCGAAGGAGACGACAATGATTCTCGCCGCCCTGACACTGATTGCGTTCCTGACCCTGGCGCTCGTCGGCGCCGTCGCCCTTCTCGCCCATGACCTGGCCGCGGAGCAGACCACCGCCTGAGCGCCTACCAGCTCGCGGCGATGTACTGCGTCTCGCAGAACTCGTAGATCCCCTCGCTGGCGCCTTCCCGGCCCAGGCCCGATTGCTTCATACCGCCGAACGGCGCCGCCGGGTCCGACATCGCCCCGCGATTGACACCGACCATTCCGGCCTCGATGCGTTCGGCCACCGCCAGGCCCTTGGCCAGATCGCGGGTGTACACGTATGCGGCCAGACCCATCTCGGTGTCGTTGGCATGGGTCACCATCTCGTCGTGGTCGTCGAACGGGATCACCGGTGCCACCGGTCCGAAGATCTCCTCGCGGGTGATGGCCGATGACGCGTCGACGTCGCCCAGCACGGTCGGCGTGAAGAAGTACCCGGGGCCGTCGACCGCCTCGCCGCCGGTCGCCACCCGGGCACCCTCCCCGACGGCAGCTCGCACGAGCGATCCGATCGACTCGACGGCTGCCGGGTTGATCATGGGTCCACACGTCACGCCGGCGTCGAGTCCGCTGCCGACCTCCACGGCCGACATCGCGGCGGCCAGTCGCTCGGTGAACTCGGCAGCCACTGCGGTCTCGACGAAGAACCGATTCGCCGCCGTGCAGGTCTCGGCCGAGTGACGCATCTTCGCCACCATGGCGCCCTCCACGGCAGCGTCGAGATCGGCATCGTCGAACACGATGAACGGTGCGTTGCCGCCGAGCTCCATGGCCACCTTCAGGACCCGGTCGGCGCATCGCCGCAGGAGGACTCGGCCGACCTCGGTCGAACCGGTGAACGACACCATGCGGGTCGCCCGATGTGCGGTCGCCGCGTCGAACCAGGCGCCGGAATCCTGCGTGGGCACGACGTTGATCACCCCATCGGGCACGCCGGCCTTCTGGCAGAGCTCGGCCACCCGAAGGGCCGTGAGCGGAGTCTCCTTCGGCGGCTTGATGACCACTGCGTTGCCCGCGGCCAACGCCGGCGCCACCTTGCGGGTGATCATCGCGGCCGGGAAGTTCCACGGGGTCACCATCACGACGACGCCGACCGGCGGATGTCGCACGATGATCCTGTTCGCCCCGCCGGGCGCCGTCCCCATCGATCCGTGGATCCGGACCGCCTCCTCACTGTTCCAACGGAAGAACTCGGCACCGTAGGCAACCTCGCCGCGGGCATCGGCCAGCGGCTTTCCGTGCTCGCGGGTGATCAGTTCCGCGAGCTCCTCGGTGTGATCCACCAGCGTCGACCAACAGCCCCGGAGCACTTCGGCTCGCTCTCGAGGCGGCGTCGCCGCCCACGATCGCTGGGCCCGGTCGGCCGCATCGACGGCGGCCGTCGCATCAGCCGCCGTCCCCGCCGCGACGGACGCGATCTCCTCGCCGGTCGCCGGGTCGAGCACCGCGATTCGCTGCCCGTCCGTGCCGTCGCGCCATTCACCGTCGATCAGAATCTGGTCCCGCATGCGTGGGCCTCCCATGCTCGTAAACCACTTCGTAGCACCGTACTGTCGACCGGGATGGAGATTCCCGCAGTGGAGGACGAGAACGCCGGCATCGAGTTCCTCGAACGGCTGGCGCAGTCGCTGGGCCCCCGCTCCGTCGTTTCCCCGGCCGATCCTGCCGAAGAACCCGTCGTGGTCCGACCGGCGACCACCGCCGAGGTGGCGGCGGTCGTGCGGGTTTGTGCCGAGGCCGGAGTGGCCATCGTGGCGCGAGGTGGCGACACCGGCCTCTCCGGGGGCACCGTCGCACCCACGGGCCGGGCATCGGTGGTGCTGTCGCTCGACCGGCTCACCGAGATCATCTCGGTCGACGCCGACCGCTGGAGCATCACCGCCCAGGCCGGGGTGACCATCGAGGCACTCCACGAGGCGGCCGCCGCCGTCGACCGCACCTTCGCCCCCGACTGGGGTGCGCGCGGCACGGCCACCATCGGCGGCGCCATCGCCACCGATGCCGGCGGCAACAACGTGGTGCGCTACGGCAACTTCCGCGACCATGTGCTCGGTCTCGAGGTCGTGCTCGCCGATGGCCGCATCTGGGACGGGCGCCGGTCGCTGCGGAAGGACTCCTCGGGCTACGACCTGAAACAGCTCTTCATCGGCGCCGAAGGCACGCTGGGCATCGTGACGTCCGCAGTGCTGAAGCTGGTACCGGCCACGCCCCACAGCCAGTCCGCCCTGGCGGCGATCAGCGGACTCGGCGCCCTCATGCCCCTGCTCTCCCTGGCCCACGACCACGCGCCCGGCACGCTCACCGCGTTCGAGCTGATGCCGGAGGTCGCCATCGAAAGGGTGTGCTCGCGCTACGGCGTGGCGCACCCGATCGACACCCGGGCCGCGTACTACGTCCTGGTGAAGGTGGCGTCGTCGGCTCCGGTGACAGAGCAGCTGACCTCGTTCCTCGCAGCGGCCAGCACACAGGGGTTCGTCACCGACGCGGTCGTCGCCGCCACGGCCGAGCAGGAGTCGACCCTCTGGATGATCCGCGACGAGCTCCCGCCGACGAGGATCTACCCCGATCACCACCAGCTCGGACTCAAGCTCGACACCGCGGTGCCGATCGACCACATCGCCGAGTTCGTCGAGCGGGTCACCGACCTGGCCGCCGACATCGCGCCGATGGCGCATTGCTACGGTTTCGGCCACGTCGGCGACGGCAACATCCACATGATGATCCTGCCGACGAACGACGACGCGATCGCCGCATTCGCCGATGCCAAGCCCGAGCTGCAGCGCGAGATCGACGCACTGGTGTTCCGACTGCACGGCACCCTCAGTGCCGAACACGGCCTCGGTCTGCTGCTACGTGACCGCGTCGAACCACAGAAGCCGCCGATCGAGTGGGAGCTCATGCGGCTGCTGAAGCGGACCCTCGACCCCGATGACCTGTTCAACCCCGGAAAGACCCTGCCGCCCGGTTGAACACCGCCGACCGAGCGTCAGGCGTCGGGGCGACGCGCGCCGGGAGCGACGGTGCGGGCGAGGATGCCCAAGGTGGCCCGAAGCCCGATCTCCTTGATGACCGGAAACACGTTCTCGGCCATCGACGCGTAGTTCTCGTGGAGCTCTGACCAGTCGTAGTACGACGTGACGCGGGTGCCGCCCTCGATCTCCTCGAGCCGGTAGCCGTAGTAGTGACCGATGGGCGGATCGAACGATCCGTCGACCGTCCACGCGATCTCGCGATCCTGCTCGAACCTGGTGATCACCACGGTGACGTCGTATTCACCGAGCTCGAAGTCTCGCAGCGAGTCCCGGTCCATGTGGATCGTGAACGTGTCGCCCACCGCGCCGGCGGGTTCGCCGGTCGACGACATCAGCATGCCGGAGGCGTCGATCCGGACATGGCCCTCGGGGCTGCGGAGCAGCTCGAAGATCGTGTGCGGGTCGGCCGCGATCGTCCGGTCGACCTCGAGTCGCTGCGTGTTGGCCATCAGGGTCCCTCTCGTCGTACGGCGGAGTTGTAGCCGATGGTGGTGCGGTGGAGCAACCGTTCGTGGCCGTCGTAGCCGCCGGTCGCGCGATGCAGCACACACCGGTTGTCCCACATCACGAACGTGTCGGCCTCCCACCGCAGCACCATCCGGAACTCTTCCCGGGTCTGCCAGGCATAGAGCTCTGCGAGCAGCGCGTTGCCGGCGTCCTCGTCCAGGCCATCGATGCCGATGATGTAGCCGAGGGTGCCGTAGAGCGTGGCGGCGCCCGTCTCCGGGTGGCGCCGGATCAGCGGGTGCAGTTGCGTCGCGTAGGCCTCGTCGCTCACCCGGATCTTCATGGCCCGGGTATGGGTGTCGTCGTCGCCGTAGAGCCCGTCGGGGGAATAGCCGCGCCGGGCCGAGTGCACGGCCATTCGGCCATCGAGCCGGGCACGGAGATCCGGGGGCATCGCCTCGAGCGCCTTCTGCTGATCGATGAACCACGTGTCGCCACCCTCGGGCGGGATGATCTTGCCGTAGAGACACGTGCCGTCGGGCGGGTACTCCTGGAAGGTCCAATCGGCATGCCATGAGTCGGCGAAGACCGGTGCGGTCTCGTCGGCGGCCCGATGGATCGCGACGACGTGTGGATGGCCGCCGATCGACTCGAAGTAGGGGTCGTCGCCGAACGGACCGAAGTAGCAGGTGATGCGCTCCAGGTCGTGGTCGCGCAGGTGCTGGTCGGGGAAGGCCAGCACCTTGTGATCGAGCCAGGCCCGGCGGATCGCCGCGATGCTCGATGCATCGAGCGGGACTCGGAGATCCACGCCGCGAACCTCGGCGCCGCACACCTGGCCGCTGGCCACCACCTCGAACGTCATCGCCCGACCCTAGACCTCCACTAGCGTTCGCCTTCACGCGAACGGGGGAGGAATGACGGAGGCGCACATCGGAGATCCGTACGTTCTCCGTTCGGGCGAGTCCTGGCGCGAGCCGTGGGACGACTATCGGCGCCTGCGCGACGAGGCGCCCGTGCACCGGGTCGCCCACGAGGTGCATGGCGACTTCTTCGTGCTGTCCCGTTTCGCCGACGTGTTCGCCGCCGCTCGCGACACGGGGAGGTTCTCGTCGGCCGAGGGGCTCACCCCGGATCGCGACGGCGCCGCGATGTTCAGCGACGACGCCCGACCGATCGTGATGATGGACCCGCCCGATCACACGGACATGCGGCGGCTCGTGAGCAGGCCGATGACGCCCCGACGGGTGCAGGCGATCGAGGACCAGGTCCGCGGCTTCGTGAACGACCGCCTCGACGAGATCGAGGCGAGCGGGTCGTGCGACATCGTCGAGCGGCTGTTCAAGCCCCTTCCCAGTTCGGTGGTGGCCCACTATCTCGGCGTGCCCGAAGCCGACCGGGCGCGTTTCGATGGGTGGACCGACGCGATCGTCGCTGCCACCGCGTCCGACTCCTTCGGGTCCGCAGCCGACGCGTTCGCGGGACTGTTCGCCTTCGGCGACGAACTGATCGAGCGCCGCCGGCTCGAGCCGGCCGACGACCTCGTGTCCGGCCTCGTCGAGGTGGGCCCGGAAGTGGCGACGCCGGGTTGGATCATCGGATTCGTCTTCACCATGGTCACCGGCGGCAACGACACCACGACCGGGCTGCTCGGTGGCGCCGCAGAACTGTTGACGGCTCACCGCGATCAACGCGCTCACCTTCTCGCCGAACCGACGCTGATCGGGGCTTCGGTCGACGAGTTCCTCCGCCTCACCTCGCCGGTGCAGAATCTGGCCCGCACCACCACCGAGGAGGTGACCCTCCACGGCACGACCATCCCCGCGGGGACCAAGGTGATGCTGCTGTACGGGTCTGCCGGCCGCGACGAGCGCGAGTACGGCCCACGCGCCCACGAACTCGACGTGCGCCGGCACCCCGCCCGCATCCTCAGCCTCGGCTACGGCGCCCACCACTGCCTCGGAGCCGCGGCGGCGCGTCTCCAAGCCGCCGTCGCCCTCGAGGAGTTGTTGCGGCGCTTCCCCGACTTCGCCGTCGACGCCGACGCGGGCCGGTTCGCACCGGGCGCGTTCGTTCGCCGCTATGAATCACTCCCGTTCAGCACACTGTCGTAGTCGCCAAGGTCTTGGTCGGTGTCGCCCTCGTCGGTGTCGGGCATCACACCGGAGGGGTCGGGCGCAGCCTCCTCGCGCAGCGCCTCGACCAGCGCGACGATCCGGGCCCACACCCGATCGGTCAGCTCGCGCACTCCTTCGTTGTCGAGCGGCGCATCGCCGGCCATCGCCTGCACGTCGATCGGCTCGCCCACATCGGTGAGCACAGCGGGACGCAACACCACATTGACCATGATCGACCCGACCGACGCGCCACGACCGAGCACCCGGTGGGTTCCGACCATTGCGACGGGCACGATCGGTGCGCCGCTCTGCAACGCCAGCCGCACCGCCCCTGTCTTCGCTCTCTCCGGCCAGTGGTTCGGGTCGCGCGTGGTGCGACCCTCCGGGAAGATCGCCACGGCTTCGCCTGCAGCCAGTGCCTCAGCGGCAGGCGCGAGCGCACCGGCCGCGTCCTTCGTGCCCCGGGCAACCGGGATGAACCCGAGCCGCCGGGCCAGCGAGCCGATCAGGGGCGCGCGAAAGACGCCCGCGGTGGCGAGGAGTCGCACGGAACGGCCCATGCGCCGACAGACCAGGGCGAGCAGCACGCCGTCGGCGTAGCCGGCGTGGTTCGACACGATGATGATCGGGCCGTCCGGCAGGGCGCGGGCGGCTCGCCGCCGGCCGCGTTGCTTGGCCACTCGCAATCGCGCGAAGACCGTGACGAGACCACCGAAGAAGAGTGCGGCCACGGCGTAGAGCACGCGGCCCGATCGCCCCGGCGACTTCCATGTCTCGGCCATCGCCGCGACGGTAGCGCGCCGCGGCAGGTCAGCCGGTCAGATCACTGACGGCGTCGGCCGCACGATCGGCTTCGCGACGAAGCTTGCGGCGGCCTCGGCGAGAAAGCGAGGCCGCCGTGTCGACCGCATCTCGCTTCGCCTTGGTCCGCTTGGCCCGACGCTTCGCCGACTTGGCCGTGGCGATGGCGTCCAATTCTGCCTTCTCGGCCCGCTTGCGGGCCCGCTCGGCCCGTTCTGCGAGCTTCGCCTTCTGCCGTTCCGCCTTCTCGAGGTCGGCCTGCGCGGTGTCCCGCTCTCCTCGAGCCCGCTCGAGGAGTTCGCCCTTGCTGCGGAAGTTGATCGTTCCCAGGGTGACGATGGATGCGGTCTTGCGGATGATTCCCATGAATGACTCCTTGTACGGGTGACCTGGGTTCTTCCCCGACGGGCCGGCGACGAAACCCACCCCGGCGGGTCGGGCAGGGCTGTGGTTTGGCGGGGCCGTGCAGGGGGTAGCTCAGGCCGATCAGCGAAGAACTCTCTTCGCCCACGAAAGGACTCTCATGGTCTACGGAAGCATTCTCCTCACGATTCTCGTCATCCTCGCGATCATCTACTTCGCGAAGCGGGTCTGACCTCCTCGGGTCGGGCGCCCATGCTCACTCTCATCACGTTCAGCAGCACGATCGGACCCCGTTCGTGACCACCACCGCAGACGTGATGGTCCGCCGACTCATCGGTCATGGGGTCACCACGGTCTTCGGGCTTCCCGGCGAGGAGAACCTCGCGTTCGTGGACGCACTGGAGCGAGCCGATGTCGAACTCGTGGTCACCCGCCACGAGCAACACGCGGCCTTCATGGCGGCAACGCACGGTCGATTGACGGGATCGCCCGGAGTGTGTCTCGCCACGCTCGGACCCGGCGCGACGAACCTCTTCACGGGTCTCGCCCACGCCGAGCTGGGGGGCATGCCCCTCATCGCCATCACCGGGCAGAAGCCCCGCGTCGACAACGACGAGGGATCGTTCCAGGTGCTCGACATACCCGCCTCGGCGCGCCCACTCATCCGATGGGCCTCCAGCGTCGACGATCCTCGAAACGCATCGGCGGTGGTCGACGAGGCGTGGCAACGGGCGCTCGAGAGCCGGCCGGGCGCCGTTCTCGTGGAGCTCCCCGAAGACGTGGCCGGCGCGACGGTCGACGCGCACCGTCGACCGCTGCCGCGACGATCATCAGCCCGGGTCGATGCGGCCTCGCTGGCGCAGGCGTCCGCGTCGATCAACGCCGCCCAGCACGTCGTCATTCTCGCCAGCGAAGGTGCACAGCTCCACGACGTTCCTGTGCAACTGACGGCATTCTCCGAACGCACCGGCATCGGGGTGCTGGCGACGCAGGTCGGCAAGGGAGCCTTTCCCGAGAACCATCGACACTCCCTTCGAGCTCTGGGCATCCATCGGCCCGACTATGCCCACCTCGGCATCGCCCCGGCGGACCTCGTGATCACGGTCGGCTACCAGCCCGTCGAACACCCTCCTCTGGCCTGGAACCCCGACGAGACGAAGTCGATCATCCACATTGCCGCCTCTCCGGCCGCCATCGAACGGGGCTATCAGCCGATCGAGCAGCTCGTCGGCGACGTGGCCTCGACACTGTCGGCGCTCGCGGACTCGATCACCGCTCGATCCACCACCCAGCTGACGCGAACCACGCAGGTCATCGACCGACTGCTCGAGGCCGAGAGTCAGGGTCCTGACTTCCCCCCTTCGCCGCTGGCCATCGTGCGGTCCATACGGCGCGAACTCGCCCCGTCCGACATCGTCGCCCTCGACAACGGGGCCTTCAAGATCTGGTTCGCCCGCCACTATCCGGCGGCCGCCCCACACACGATCCTGCTCGACAACACTCTCGCCACCATGGGCGCCGGGCTCGCCACCGCGATGGAGGCCGCCCGTCTTGCCGAGGACAATCGCGTCGTCGCCGTCTGTGGCGACGGCGGCTTCCTGATGAACGTCCAGGATCTCGACACTGCCACGCGCCTGGGTCTCGATCTCACGGTGGTCGTACTACGGGACGACGCCTACGGGTTCATTGCCTGGCACCAGGACGAACAGGATCGACCCCGTACCGGCGTGGCGTTGACCAACCCCGATCTCGGTGCTCTCGCGGCGGCGTTCGGTATCGCTGCCCACGTGGTGACACCTGAGGCGCCCTTCGAAGCGCAGTTCCGGGCTGCCCTCGCCGAACCCGGCGTCAGCCTCGTCGACTGCCCGATCGACTACGGCATCAACGAACGCCTCTCCACCGACCTCCACGGCATCGCCGAACGCGAACTGGCGAACCATCCAGAGAAGGGTTCTGCACAATGACCAGCACGACGACGACCGTCACGACGAACAACCCGGCCACGGGCGCAGACCTCGCCACGTATCAGGTGACGTCGAGCGACGCCGTGGCCACGGCCATCGAGCAGGCGCATGCGCTTCACCGGACCTGGTCGGAGGCGACCTTCGACGACCGGGCGGAAACCGTACGCGCCATCGCGCAACTCCTCGAGGACCGCCGCGACGAACTCGCTGCGCTCATGGCCGACGAGATGGGAAAGCCCATCTCGGCCGGAAGGGCCGAGGTCGAGAAATGCGCGTGGGCCTGTCGTCACTACGCCGACAACGCCGCTAGCTACCTGCGAGACCTGGCCATCGAGACCGACCACACGAAGAGCTACGTCCACCACGATCCACTCGGCGTGATCCTCGCAGTCATGCCGTGGAACTTTCCGCTGTGGCAGGTGGTCCGGTTCGCGGCGCCGGCGCTGATGGCGGGCAACGGCGCGGTGTTGAAGCACGCGTCGAACGTCACCGGCACGGCGCTCGCCCTCGATGGGCTGTTCGTCGACGCCGGCCTTCCCGACGGGCTCTTTCGCACGCTCGTCCTCCCGTCCGACCGTGTCGACGAGGCCCTCGAACACCGGCTGGTCCGCGCCGTGACCCTCACCGGCAGTGGTCCCGCCGGAGCAGCAGTCGCTGCGAAAGCGGGATCGCTGCTCAAGAAGAGCGTGCTCGAACTCGGCGGAAGCGACCCCTACATCGTGCTCGAGGACGCGGATCTGGAAACCGCGGCCGCGACCTGCGCCGATGCCCGGATGACCAACGGCGGCCAGAGCTGTATCGCCGCCAAGCGGTTCGTCGTCCATCGAGATGTCCACGACGAGTTCGTCGAACGGCTGACCGCGCAGCTGGAAACCAAGGTGATGGGCGACCCCCACGACGACGCCGTCGACTACGGCCCCCAGGCGCGGGTGGACCTCCGCGACGATCTCCACACCCAGGTGCGCGCCGCGATCGACGACGGCGCCGATCTCGTCCTCGGTGGCACGATCCCTGATCGCCCCGGCGCCTGGTATCCGGCGACGGTTCTCTGCGGGGTCACTCCCGGGTCTGCGGTCTACGAAGAGGAGACATTCGGACCGGTCGCAGCCGTGATCCGCGCCGACGACGAGCGCGACTGCATCCGCATCGCCAACGACACCGACTACGGACTCGGCGCGGCCGTGTTCACCGCCGACGTCGAACGGGGCGAGCGCATCGCGGCCCACGAACTCGAGGCGGGCAGCTGTTTCGTCAACGCATCGGTCGCCTCCGATCCGCGTCTCCCCTTCGGCGGGATCAAGGATTCGGGCTACGGGCGAGAGCTCTCCGACCTCGGGATCAAGGAGTTCGTCAACGCGAAGACCGTCGTCATCGGGTGACGGGTTCGGCTTCGCTCGCCTTCTCCGCGGCCGCCATGATCTGCTCGAGCATCTTCGGAAAGATCAGTTGGTGGAAGGGAACCACCGAGTACCAGTAGAGGCGGCCGAGCACCCCCCGGGGCACATAGCGGGCCCGCTGGACCAGCTCCGTCTGCCGGTTTCCCTGATCGGTTTCGGTGGTCGAGATCGACCACTCCAGCCACGCGAACCCGGGCAGTCGCATCTCGGCACGGAGGCGCAGGAACCGCCCCGGCTCCAGGTCGACGACCCGCCAGAAATCGACGGCATCCCCGACGACGAGGTCGTGCGGGTGGCGCCGACCGCGCCGCAGCCCGATACCACCCACGAGCTGATCCATGACGCCACGTAGCCGCCAGAGCCACGCACCCCACATCCATCCCATCTGGCCGCCGAGACTGGCGATCACCGAGAAGACGGCGTCGGGGTCGGCGGTGTCCGACGTGGCCGTGCGCACGTCCTGGAACACCTTGCCGCCGGCCCATTCGGGATCGTCGGCGTCGGGGATCGCGTCGAGATCGGCACGGGAGTTGGCGCTCCAGCTCGTGGGGATGGCGAGATCGTCGACCATGCGGATCGCTTCGCGCACCGAGGCCTCGAAGGTCTGGACGTCGAGCGAGAGTTCCTCGGCGGCCGAGGTGCCGGTCACCACGACGTCGTTGACGAGACTTCCCACGAGTTGGCGAGCGAGTGTTCCCGGTAGCGGGGTGACGAGAGCAACCCAGTGGGCGGACAGTCCCGGCGACAGCGTCGGCAGACCGATGATCCTCCGCCGCGGAAGGCCCGCGGCGTCGGCGTAGGTGTCCATCATGTCGTGGTAGGTGACCACATCGGGCCCGCCCAGTTCGAGGATGTCGTGACCGGGGAGATCCCGGTTGCGGGCCCGGGCCAGCGCCTCGAGCACGTCACCGATCCCCGTGGGTTGACAGCGGGTCGAGTTGACCCAGGACGGGGTTGTCATGACGGGAAGCAATTCGGTGAGCCATCGAAGCATCTCGAACGACGCGCTCCCCGAGCCGATGATGATCGCGGCGCGGATCTCGGTGACGGCGACCGACCCCGCCGCGAGGATCTCGCCGACCTCCTGGCGACTTCGGAGGTGCGCGGACAGATGCTCGTCGCCCTCCCCCAATCCTCCGAGGTACACGATCCTCTCCACGCCGGCCCGTTCGCAGCCGGCCCGAAAGCTCGTGGCGAGTCGGCGATCCTGCGCCTCGAAGTCGTCCTCGTCGAGCGAGTGGATGAGGTAGTAGGCAGTCGTGCACCCGGCGGCGGCGCGGGCGACGGCATCCTCGTCGTCGGCCGATCCCTCGACCACGTCGACGTTGGGGGTGAACGGGCGATCGAGGGCGAGTGCGTTGCGGGCCAGGCACACCACTTCGTCGCCGTCGGCGAGCAGGCGCGGCACGAGTCGACCCCCGACATATCCCGTGGCGCCGGTGACGAGCACTCGGCGGGGCAGGATCTGGTCGGGGGTACCGGAGGAGGACATCGCCCGAGTATTGCCCACCGAAGGACGCGAGAAACCCCACCGACCGATGAGATGGGGGTTTACGCAACCTCGATTCCGGGCACAATGGCCCAATGGCTCACTACACGACCTCCCTTCGCAGCCGCTGGACGCCGGCGGAGGCGTTCGCCTACATGGCGGATCTGCGGAACTTCGAGGAGTGGGATCCCGGCGTCAGTTCGTCGGAGCTCGTCGTCGGCCCGCAGCCCGGCCCCGCCGCGGAATACGACGTGCGCGTCACCGGCACCACACTGCGCTACCGAACCATCGAGTTCGATCAGCCGCGTCGTGTGGTCGTCGAGGCGGAATCGAAGCTGCTCCACAGCGTCGATGTCATCGAGGTCACCCCTTCCGGCACGGGCTCGGAGATCCGCTACGAGGCAACGCTCGAGCTCAACGGCATCCTGCGGTTCGCCGATCCGCTGCTGCGGCTCGCCTTCGACCGCATCGGCGACCGCGCCGCCAACGGTCTCCGAGACGTGGTCCCGGGCCCGGTCGACACCGCCCAGCCGACACGATGACTTCGTCGCTCCGCTGGCCGTCGTTGGCCGACGCCGCGCTCGAAGCAACCATTGTCGGCAGTTTCACCAAGGTCGGCATCCGCGCCCGAAACCAGCTCTTCGACTGGGACGACGATCTGCCCTCGATGGCCGGGCAGGAGGTCGTCATCACCGGAGCGACGAGCGGCATCGGCCGAGCGACCGCACAGGCCATCCTCGACCTCGGCGCCAATGTCCACCTCACCTCCCGCAGCGACGACCGGGCCCAGCAGGCGGCCGAGGAACTCAATCGAGCGAGCGACGGTGGCCGGGCCACGGGCTACGGGCTCGACACGTCGGACCTCGAGTCGATCGCTGCGTTCGCCGCTGAACTCGATGCGGTCGACCGCGGTCTCGACGTACTGATCCACAACGCCGGCGCACTGACTTCGAAGTACCTCACCGATGCCCGGGGAAACGAACTCACGCTCTCCAGCCACCTGATCGGGCCCTACGAGCTCACCAAGCGGCTGCGGCCCGCGCTCAATGTCGGTGCCCGGGTGCTCTTCATGTCGTCGGGCGGGATGTACACCCAGAAGCTCGATGTCGATTCGATCGAGATGACCGAGGAGAATTATCGGGGTGCCGTCGCCTACGCGCGGGCGAAGCGCGGACAGGTCGAACTCGTCACCCACCTGGGGCCTCTGTGGGCCCCCGAGGTCCGCCTGCACGCCATGCACCCCGGTTGGGTCGACACCCCCGGTGTGGATGCGGCGCTCCCCGGATTCGGTCGGGTGATGGGTCCGTTGTTGCGCAACGCCGAGCAGGGTGCCGACACCATGGTCTGGCTGGCGGCCACCGGCGGCGACGACGCGCCGGCCGGTTCCTTCTGGCTCGATCGTCGAGTGCGACGCACCCACTACCTGCCCGGCACCGGTGCGTCCGCGGCCGAACGAGTCCGCCTGATCGAGTGGCTCGACGCTCGCTGAGAAACCGCTACTCGCCGAGTTGATGGAGCAGGTAACGCTCGAGCCCGATGTCGTCGATCACCCGCTGCTGGGTTTCGATCCAGTCCGCGTGCTCCTCCTCGCCCACCAAGAGATCTTCGAGCATCTCCCGGGTGCCGGCGTCGCCCTTCTCGAGGCAGAGCTGGATGCCACGCCGATAACGCTCGACGGCATCCTGTTCGAGCTGGAGATCGACCTCGAACTGCTCGGGCACCGTTTCGCCCACCCGGACCGAACCGAGGCGCTGCAGATTGGGCATGCCCTCGAGCAGGAGGATGCGGTCCATCAACCGCTCGGCGTCTCGCATCTCGTCGATGGATTCCTCGCGCTGCTTCTCCGCAAGGCGCTTGTAGCCCCAGTTCTCACAGAGCTTGGCGTGGGCGAAGTACTGGTTGATCGCCGTGAGTTCGGAGGTCAGTGCCTCGTTGAGAAATTCGATGACGGCTTCATCCCCGCGCACGGTGGATCCTCCTCAGGACGTCGGGCCGGCTTTCGACGCCCGCCGGTTTCATACTGCCAGAACGGGGCGGCGGGAAGCGGACCGCACGGCGACTTCCCGTACGGAATCGATACATGCTCCGCAGCCCTGGGTGGCGCGGCACACTGCGGCGAGAGCGACGAGATCGACGCTGCCGTCGGCCATGTGGGTGTCGCGACTGGCCTCGGCGATCTGCTCGCTCGTGACCCGCTTGCAATGACAGATGATCACGCGTCGACTTCCTGTGTGTACGAAACGAGGGCGGGGACACCGAGCAGCGCGAGACCGAGTGCCGTCGAGGCGGCCAATCGACGATGGAACGGCAGTCGGTGGCCGACACCATCGGCGACGGCCGAGCACGTGCCGTCGCCATCGACGGTGAGGGTGACGAGACCCACTCGCTTCACGGTCCGCCGGAGCCGTGTGGCCGCAGCGAGGTCGACCGAGGTCGAAAGGGCGAGGCTGCGGGTGGGCACTGGACCGTCGAGTTCGACGACCACACCCTCCGTCTGCTCGCGCAATGCCACGATTCGTCCCCGTACTCGGCTGTCAGCCTCGGTCGCGGTCACTTGCTTCTGCCTTCCCCGTGGCGTTAAGCACACCTTAACGTTAGGGATACCTTACTGATCGAGTGAGCCACG
This sequence comes from Acidimicrobiales bacterium, assembly GCA_040219515.1. Classification (NCBI taxonomy): domain Bacteria; kingdom Bacillati; phylum Actinomycetota; class Acidimicrobiia; order Acidimicrobiales; species Acidimicrobiales bacterium. The sequence continues at coordinate 147,040 of JAVJSI010000014.1, read as the reverse complement.
TCAAGTTCGAAGTCAACGTCACGACGATTCCTCGGCCCGACGCACGGGTTGGAGATCCGCCTCGAGTTCGATTGCCAGAAGTTCGGCAACGATCGCCGAGCGCACGCCATCGCGATCCGCGGGCGCCATCGGGGTGCCGTCGGGTCCGTCGAGCCCGAGCCGGAGGACGGTCACCCCCAGCGCGATGTCGGGGCGAATGCTGACGGTGACGCCGTCCTCGGTTCCATCCGGCAGGACGGCCCGCCGGATGGCGGCCACCGAGCGACGAGCGCAGGCTTCGGCGACGATCCACATCTCGCGCGGGTCGCGGCCGACGAACACCCCACCTCCGATCGGGCGAACCACGCCCGCCACCGCGACCGGGGTCGCGCCCGAGTCGAGCAACGGCTCACGCCGGTCGATCACGCGCCGGCGCCACTCACACGGGTCGACATCGGCTGCCGGGTGTCGACCGACGACGATCGATGATCCGTCTGCGACGGCCAGGCCCAAAGCCGCACCCACGACCGAATGAGCGAGCGCCGTCGCCATCCGGAGTTCGCGACTGGGCATCCGGCCTGTCATCGCGCCACCGCCGTGTCGCCCTCGAGCACGCCGACCAGATCGACGGCGACCGCCACGGGTGACCCGCAATAGCACTCACCACAGCGCCAGTACGGGTCTTCGACCATGGCGGCGATCGGAAAGATCGAATGGATGTCGACCGTGCCACACTCGGCACAGCCCCGTAACCAATGGATGTTCGATGTCATGTTAGGTATACCTAACAGGTATGGTTCGACACCGTCAACCTCCGCCGAAGGCCGCTCATGCCCGAACCGACCGCCACGCACACCATCGACGATGCCTCAACCCGGGGCGGCCCACCCGGCTTCGTGCGGGTGAGCGACGACGGCACCCGGCTCGTGTTCGGTGACCTGGCCGGCAACAACCGTCTCGACTCCTACGCCAACCTCGTCGAACACCCGGAGGTCGGTGTGGTCGCCGTGGTCGTCGAGTGCTTCATCCACTGCGCGAAGGCAGTGCGCCGGGCCGGGGGGTGAGAGCCGGGCGGCAAGGCCGGCGACACACTGCTCAGATGAGACCCTGCGCCAGCATCGCTCGGGCCACGCGCTCGAAGCCGGCGATGTTGGCACCGACGAGATGGTTGCCGGGGGAGCCGTACTCCTCGGCCACGCCCACGCAGGTGGCGTGAACGGAGGTCATGATCTCCAGGAGCCGACCTTCGGTGTGTTCGAACGTCCACGATTCGCGGCCGGCGTTCTGCTGCATCTCCAACGCCGACGTCGCAACCCCGCCGGCGTTGGCGGCTTTGCCGGGCGCAAAGGCGACGTCAGCCTCCTGTAGTGCACGCACGGCGTCGGGCGTGCACGGCATGTTTGCGCCCTCGACGACTGCCAGACAGCGGTTGTGGATGAGCGCCTTCGCATCGCGTTCGTCGAGCTCGTTCTCTCTCGCACAGGGAAACGCGACGTCGCAGGGGACGTCCCAGATGTTGTGGTGCGTGTGGGTGGCCGAGGAGCGATCGGCGTAGACCGACAGTCGCTCACGCTCGACCTCCTTCACCTGCTGCAACAGCTCCACGTCGATACCCGAGGGGTCGTGGACCATGCCATCGGAATCCGAACAGGCGACCACGACGGCGCCGAGCTGCTGGAGCTTTTGGATCGCGTAGATCGCGACGGTGCCGCTCCCCGACACGACGCAGCGCCGACCTTCGAGTGACTCGCCGCGGGCACGCAGAACCGAGTCGGCGAAGAACACGACGCCGTAACCGGTCGCTTCCTTGCGCACGAGCGAACCACCCCAGCCGATGCCCTTTCCGGTGATCACGCCCGACTCGTAGCGGTTCGTGATGCGCTTGTACTGACCGAAGAGATAGCCGACCTCACGAAGCCCCACCCCGATGTCGCCGGCAGGCACATCGGTCTTCTCGCCGAGGTGCCGGTAGAGCTCGGTCATGAAGCTCTGACAGAACCGCATGATCTCCTGGTCGGACTTGCCCTTCGGATCGAAGTCGGACCCACCCTTCCCGCCGCCGATGGACATGCCGGTGAGCGCGTTCTTGAAGATCTGTTCGAAGCCGAGGAACTTGACGACGCCGAGATTGACGGACGGCGAGAAGCGGAGCCCGCCCTTGTACGGCCCGAGCGCGCTGTTGAACTCGACGCGGAACCCGCGATTGATGTGGACCTCGCCCCGATCGTCGTGCCACGGCACCCGGAAGATGATCTGACGTTCGGGCTCACTGATGCGCTGGATGATCTTCTGATGTGCGAACTCCGGGTACCTGTCCACCACCGGGCTGAGCGATTCGAGCACTTCGCGAGTGGCCTGATGGAACTCGGGTTGTGAGGGATTCTCGTGAACGATCTGGTCGTGGATCGCGGCGAGCTTCTCGTCGATCATGGCTCTCCCGTGACATCGGCACACCTGTGGGACGGGCGCGGCTGGCCTGGGAGTCTCGCGTGATCGGCGGTCCGAGCCCAATCGCGGGCGTTCACGCGAGTTCGTCCGTGCGGGCGGCGCCGGCGAACTGTGAGTTGTAGAGATTGGCGTAGGCCCCACCAGTTCTCAGCAACTCGTCGTGCGAACCCTGCTCGACGATGTTCCCGTTCTCCATGACGAGGATGATGTCGGCGCCACGGATCGTCGACAATCGGTGGGCGATCACGAAGCTCGTGCGGTGCTCGCGCACCGAGTTCATGGCCTCCTGGATCAGCACTTCGGTTCGGGTATCGACCGAGCTCGTCGCCTCGTCGAGGATCAGGATCGTCGGGTCGTTCAGGAATGCCCGTGCGATCGTGAGCAGCTGCTTCTCACCCTGGCTGATGTTGTCGCCGTTCTCGGCGATGACGGTGTCGTAGCCGTCGGGCAGGTGGCGCACGAAGCGATCCACGTACGTGACCCGCGCCGCCTCCATGATCTCGTCCTCGGTGGCGTCGGGGTTGCCGTAGGCGAGGTTGTCGCGGATGGTGCCCTCGAACAACCACGTGTCCTGGAGCACCATCCCCACCTGCGAGCGCAACTCGTCGCGACTCAGGTCGGCGATGTCGCGACCGTCGAGCAGAATGCGACCGCCGTCGATCTCGTAGAACCGCATGATGAGGTTCACGAGCGTCGTCTTGCCCGCGCCCGTAGGCCCCACGATCGCCACGGTCTGACCCGGTTCGGCGACGACGGACAGCTTCTCGATGAGCGGCACACCGGGGAGGTACGAGAACGCGACGTCCTCGAACACCACGCGGCCCCCCACTGGGGTGGCCAGCGGAGCCGAACCGGGGTCGGGTGACTGCTCGTCGGCATCGAGCACCTCGATCACCCGCTCGAGCGACGCGATGCCGGACTGGAAGACCGTCGCCATCGACGCCAGCTGACTCATCGGCTGGGAGAACTGTCGGGCGTACTGGATGAGCGCCTGCATGTCGCCCACGGTGATGGCACCACTGGTGATGCGCAGGCCGCCGATCACGGCGATCATCACGTACTGCACGTTGCCGACGAACATCATCATCGGCTGGATCAGGCTCGACATGAACTGGGCGCCGAGGCTCGCGTCGTGCAGTCGATCGTTGTGCTCCCGGAACGTCGCCGCCACTTCTTCACGACGCCCGAAAGCGGCGACGACCTCATGGCCGGTGAACACCTCTTCCACCTGGCCGTTGAGGTTGCCGGTGTGGGCCCACTGCTGCATGAACCGGGGGCGGGCCCGCGCGGCGATCATCTTCATCGCCCACAGCGACACCGGCACGGTGATCAGCGCGACCAAGGTCATGAGCGGTGAGATGATCAGCATCATCACGACGACGCCGATGAGCGTCAGCACCGACGTGAGGATCATCGCCATCGTCTGTTGCAGACTCTGCGCGAGATTGTCGATGTCGTTGGTGACCCGGCTGAGGAAGTCGCCGCGGGCCTGGGCGTCGAGATACGCCAGCGGCAGGCGGTTGAGCTTGGTCTCGACCATCTCCCGCAGCGAGTGCATGGCGCGTTGCACGACGCCGGCGAGCAGGTAGCCCTGGCCGTAGGACAGCACCCAGCTGGCGAGATAGATCGCGACGATGAACTCCAGCGACGAGTGGAGGTCGTCGAAGTCGATGCCCTCCGGGCTCCGCAGCCCGTCGACGATCACGTCGGTGGCCTGGCCCAGCAGTCGGGGGCCGAGGACCACCAGGGACACGCTGGTGATCGCCAGCACGGCGACCACGATGATCCGGAGGCGTTCGGGCGCCAGAATCCGCCAGAGCCGCCGCAACGAGGCCCCGAAGTTCTCGCTCCGCTCCGTCGGCATCGCCACCGACGAACCCCAACCGCGGGTGCGCTCGGACGCGGTGCCCGCGTTGGACATGATCTCCCGGTCCTCGTCGCTGGTGCGCTTGGACTCGTCGTCGCCCATGTTCATGCGGGGGCCTCCTGACGACGCTGCGACTCGACGATCTCGGCGTAGGTCGGGCAGTCCTTCAGCAACGACTCGTGGGTGCCGATCCCGGCCACTTCACCCGACTCGAGCACGATGATCCGATCGGCGTCGACGATCGTCGAGATGCGCTGGGCGACGATGACGACGGTCGCGTCCCGCGTGGTCGCGGTGAGCGCGGCCCGCAGTCGGGCGGCCGTGACCACGTCGAGTGCGGAGAACGAATCGTCGAACACGTAGATCTCGGGCTGCACGATCAGCGCCCGGGCGATGGCGAGGCGTTGCCGCTGGCCCCCTGAGAGGTTGGCCGCGCCCTGCTGCACCGGTGCGTCGAGTCCGAGTGCCGTGGCCCTCACGAACTCCGCCGCCTGGGCGGTCTCGAGCGCCGTCCACATCTCCTCCTCGGTGGCGTCGGGTCGGGCGAAGCGCAGGTTCGAGGCGACCGTGCCCGAGAAGAGAAACGGTCGCTGCGGCACGAGCGCGACGGTCGCGGCCAACAGATCGGCGTCGACCTCGGCCACGTTCTCGCCATTGATCCGGATCGTGCCGGCCGTCGGGTCGAACAGGCGCGGGATCAACCCGACGAGGGTGGACTTTCCCGCACCGGTACTGCCGATGATCGCAGTGGTCTGGCCGGCGGCGGCGCGGAAGCTCACGTCACGGAGCACCGGTTGTGCGGCACCGAAGTACCGGAACTCCACCCTGTCGAGTTCCAGCGTCGCTCGTTCGGTGAACTCCGTGACCGGCGTCGCCGCCGGGGCGAGCGACGGCGTCACTCCGAGCGTCTCCACGATGCGATCGGCAGCCACTGCGGCACGGGGGATCATGGACAACATGAAGGTCGCCATCACCACGGCCATCAGGATCTGAACGAGATAGCTCAGGTAGGCCACGAGCGAGCCGAGTTCCATCGTGCCCGCGTTGATGCGGTCCGCTCCGACCCAGAGCACCGCGATGCTCGCGAGATTGATGGTGAGAATGACCGTCGGGAACATGCCCGCCTGGAGCCGACCGGCACGCAGTGACGCGTCGGTGAGGTCGGCGTTGGCCTCTTCGAAGCGCGCCTCCTCCCGACGTTCGCGAACGAAGGCGCGCACGACGCGCACACCGGTGATCTGTTCGCGCAGGACGAGGTTCACCCGGTCGATGTGGGCCTGCATGCGTTGGAACGCCGGCACCATCCGGACGACGAGCGAGCCGAGCGCGATCACCGCTGCCGGCATGCTCACGACCAGCACCGGGGAGAGTCCGGGCTCCTCGCGCACGGCCATGATCACGCCCACGACCATCGTCATCGGTGCTGCGATCATCATGGTGCACAGGAGCACGACCAGCATCTGGACCTGCTGGACGTCGTTGGTGATGCGGGTGATGAGCGTCGGCGCGCCGAAGTGGCCGATCTCACGGGCCGAGAACGAGGTCACCTTGTCGAACAGATCGCGACGAATGTCGCGGCCGAAGGCCATGGCGGCTTTCGCGCCGAACCAGATCGCCCCGATCGAGAAGACGATCTGGGCGATCGAAAAGCCGATCATGACCAGGCCGGTGCGGCGGATGAAGTCGTTGTCGCCGACCAGTACGCCCTCGTCGATGATCGCGGCGTTGAGCGTCGGCAACACCAGCGCGGCCGTCGTCTGGATCGCCTGGAGAACGACGACGACCAGCATCGTGCGGCGATACGGACCGAGATGCGACCGCAGCAGCCGCAGCAGACTCACCATGGAATGACCGCCGCAACCGACTCGACAACGTCGTGCACCGACCCTCCTTCCTCAGTGGCCGGTTGTCACGTTGGCCCGGATGTCACGCGAAGGCCAACTTTCGGCTGCATGCCGACGGGACCGAGGGTTACGGGGCATGCTGCATGGATGCTCGTAGACGCCGTCTGGTACCGCGACGGAGTGGGAACGAGGACCTCGAGCCTCGAGGAGGCCGTGCGAGAATCGCGGCGCAAAGGGGGGTTCGTCTGGTCCGGTCTCCACGACCCCGAAGCCAAGGAGATCGAAGAACTCGTCTCCGTGTTCGGACTCCATCCCCTGGCCGTCGAGGACATGACCAAGGGTCGCCAACGACCGAAGGTCGAGCGCTACGACGACTGGCTGTTCGTGGTGTTGAAGACCGCCCGCTACCTCGACGTCCCCGAGAAGGTCGACTTCGGCGAGATCCAGATCCTTTGCGACCCGCACTCCATCATCGTCATCCGTCGGGGCGACCCGCTGCCGCTGGCGGGGCTCCGGCGCCGACTCGAGGCCGACGAGGACGCACTCGGCCGCGGACCTGTCGAGGTGCTCCACGCGGTGATCGATCGGGTCGTCGATTCGTACCAACGGGTGATGACCGGCCTCGATGACGACGTGAGCGAGGTCGAGCTCGACGTGTTCGCCGAACGCGAGCGCGGGGGCGAACAGCTGGTGGAACGCATCTACTTCCTCCAGCGCGAAGTGCTCGAGGTCCATCGCTCGCTCAACCCGCTCATCGCCGCGCTGCCGACATTGCGGGCCGACCGCATCGTCACCGCCGGCGACGACTGGCCCGCCTACTTCCGCGACGTCCACGACCACCTGCTGCGCCAGGCCGACCAGCTCCAGACGATCCGGGAACTGATCTCGGCCGCATTGACGGCCCACACCGCCCAGGTGGGGCTGCGCCAGAACGACGACATGCGTCGCATCTCGGCCTGGGTCGCCATCGCCGCGGTGCCCACGATGATCGCCGGCATCTACGGCATGAACTTCGAGAACATGCCGGAACTCGGCTGGACCCTCGGCTACCCCGTTGCGCTGGCCATCATGCTGGTCGTCTGCCTGGGCATGTATCGCGCCTTTCGCCGCAGCGGCTGGCTCTGACATCGCCGCCTGCGTCGAGGACGCGGTCGCCGGTCGTCCGCTGTCGTCCACCGATCCGGCCTGCGCGGCGCGTCGGATCGGCGGCTACGTTGCCGGCATGCGTCGCCAGCTCGTCTCCCTCGTTCTCCTCGTCATCCTCGCGCTCGTAGCCTCGTCCTGCGGCGACGACGGCGACACGGCGTCGACGGACGCCCCGACGACCACCGCGGGCGACACCACCACGACTGCGGCCGAGACCACCACGACCACTGCGGCACCGGACCCGCTGACCATCCTCATCACCAACGACGACGGCGTGGCGGCCGAGGGCATCGACGCGCTGGTCGAGATGCTGCGCACCGTCGACGGCGTCGAGATCGTCGTCGTCGCCCCCGACGGCAACCGCAGCGGGAGTTCCGATTCGACCACCGACGACGGTTCGGTCACCGCGGCCGAGGCGACGACCCTGAGCGGGTTCCCCGCGATCGCGGTCAGCGGCTTCCCGGCCGATGCCGTGATCCACGCGCTCGACGTGGTGGGCATCGTGCCCGATCTCGTGATCAGCGGGATCAACGACGGTGCCAACATCGGACCGTTCACCGATTTGTCGGGCACCGTCGGCGCCGCCCGCACCGCGGCCCGCGCCGGCTACCCGGCGCTTGCCGCGAGCCAAGGCCTCGGCGAGCCCGCCGACTTCGAGACCGGCGCGTCACTGGTCGAGGCGTGGCTCGCCGACCACATCGACGAGCTGCGAGCCGGCACCGACCCCTTCGTCGACAGCATCAACATCCCCACCTGTGTGGAGGGCGAGGTACGCGGTGTCGTCGAGGTGCCGGTGGCGACGGACTTCGCCGACCGCGACCCGCTCTCGTCCGACTGCACCAGCGACGCCACCGAGCCCGTCGACGACGTCGGTGCCGTGACCGTCGGCTTCGCGAGCCTGGCCGAACTCACCTACTGAGACCGAGCCTCACAGTCGCTGCAGGGCGCTGCGGATCCGCTTCTCGCTCACCTTGCCCCGGGCCCCCAACTGCTGGGCGAAGGTGGCCACGCGGAACTCCTCGAGCTGCCAGTTGAGGTCCTCGAGTTCGAGCGAGGGCGACAACCGTTCGGTGAAGGTCTCGAAGTCTCGTTCGAGCGCATGGACAGTCGACATGAGTCGTCGATCCTGCGTCACCCGGTCCGGGACCTTGTCCAGCCGGACGCGGATGCCCTCGAGGTAGCGGGCGACGTCGGCAAGCCGCCCCGCACCCACCCCCGACAGATGGTGTGGGTAGACGAGTCGATCGAGCTGGGCCTGCATGTCGAGGTGGGCGGGATGCAGCGCAGAGGCCACCGGCGCGGCGAGATCGCGACGGAGCCCGGCCGCGAGGCGAAGGATTCTGATCGCATCGGTGCCGATCTCTCGCACCGCGTCGGGCAGGGCGGCGCGCACGTCGGCCGCGAGCGCAACGAACGCCGACTCGGTCCACACCGGACCTCCGGCCCGGCCCAACAGCTCGGAGAAGATGCAGTCGGCGGCGTCGTTCACCCACGCCAGCTTCGAACCATGCGGGCTCGACGCCAGTGCCAGTGTGGCCTCGTTGTCGAAGAGGTCGTTGAGCATCCGGGCCGAGCCGCCGACATTGAGGCGCAGGAGGCGGGTCGTCCCCGACCACATCGCTTCGTACTGACGGTCGAGGTCGGCCGTGAGTTCGACCCCGACGGTGTCGCCCTCGTCCACCAGGGCGGGAAACGCATCGACCTCGAGGCCCGCAGCGTGAGTGCGCACCCGTTGCGGGAGATCGCCGAACACCCATGTGGTCGCACCCGAGCGCGCGAGCTCGTGCGCTCCCTCGGACAGGACCTCGCGAACCTCGCCGGCCAGGCGAGCGCGGATGGCCACGAGGTCGCGACCCTGGGCCAGCACCTCACCGGCGTCGTTCGTCACGCGATAGAGCGGACGGAGATGGTCGGGCAGTCGGTCGATCACCAAGGCGTCGGGCGGGAGCGGCTCACCCGACCTCTCCCGGAGCAGGCGGCGGAGCTCCTCGATCAGATCCCCGCCACGGTCGGTGAGCGCCGGCAGGATCTGGTCGACCGTGTCGGGGATGGGGACGAACCCGCGCCGAATGTCCTTGGGCATCGAGCGCAGCAGCGCGGTCACGAGCTCGTGCCGCAGACCGGGCACATTCCAGTCGAAGGCAGCAGCATCGACGCGGTCGAGAAGTGCCACGGGCACGTTGACCGTCACCCCGTCGACTGGCGACGCCGCGTCGAACTCGTACGCCAGATCGAACGACACCTCACCGAGCTCCCAGGTCTCGGGAAAGCCGTTGTCGTCATCGATCTGATCGGTGTCGAAGATCTCGTCGAGGCTCAGGTCGAGGAGATCGGGGTCGCGTTGACGGCGCGTGTTCCACCACTTGTCGAAGTCGGCGCCCGAGGTGACCTTCGGACCGATTCGTTCGTCGTAGAACGCGAACAGGACCTCGTACTCGACGAACAGATCGCGCCGCTGCCGGGCTCCGAGCTGCCGCACTTCCTCCAGCACTCCTTCGTTCTGGGCGAAGAACGCATGATGGGTCTGCCAGTTGCCCTCGATGAGCGCGTGGTGGATGAAGAGCTCACGGGCGACCGCCGGATCGACGCGCCGATAGTGCACCCGCCGCCCGGCCACCAACGGCACGCCGTAGAGCGTGGCCCGCTCGATGGTCATGGCCGAGCCCTTCTCGGCATCCCACTCCGGTTCGTCGTAGGTGCGTTTGATGACATGATCGCCGGCCCGCTCGGCCCACTCCGGATTGATCCGAGCAACGCTGTGGGCCCAGAGCCGGTTCGTCTCCACGAGCTCCCCGGCCATCACCCACGCCGGCGGCTTCTTCCCGAGCGCTGAGCTGCGACTGATGACGAAGCGAGCGTTGCGGCCGCCGGTGTACTCGTTGCTGTTGGCGTCCTTCAGCCCGACGTGCGAGAGCAGCCCGGTGAGCAGCGCCTGATGCACGGTGTCGGGATGAGCCGGTTCTTCGTTGACGGTCCAACGCTCCGAACGAGCCGTGCGTTCGAGCTGACGGACGATGTCCCACCATTCACGGATGCGGTTGTGGTTGAGGAACTCCTGCTTGCACATGCGCCGGAAGCTGCTCCCCGACCGTGCCTCGCGTTCGGCCTCGAGATACGTCCAGAGGTTGAGCCAGGCCAGGAAGTCCGACCCCGATTCGTTGAAACGAGCGTGGTGTTGACTCGCCTCCTCTCGCTTGTCGCTCGGCCGCTCGCGGGGGTCCTGCACCGACATCGCCGCGGTGATGATCATCACCTCGCGCAGGCAGCCGGCGTCGGCGCCGGCCACGACCATGCGGCCGAAGCGAGGATCGATCGGCAACCGGGCGAGCGTGCGGCCGATCGGCGTCAACCATTTGCGACTGCCCTCGCGATCGGGGTCGACCGCGTCGAGTTCTTCGAGCAGTGCGATGCCGTCGCGGATGTTGCGGAGTTCGGGGGGTTCGACGAACGGAAACGTCTCGATGTCACCGAGCCCGAGCGATGCCATCTGGAGTATCACCGATGCCAGGTTCGTGCGGGTGATCTCGGGCTCGGTGAACTCGGGACGGTTGTCGAAGTCGTCCTCGGAATAGAGGCGGATGGCGATACCCGGCGCCACCCGGCCGCACCGACCGGAGCGCTGGTTGGCGCTGGCCTGTGACACTTCTTCGATGGGAAGGCGTTGCACCTTGGTTCGGCTGCTGTAGCGGCTGATCCGGGCGGTGCCGGGATCGACGACGTAGCGGATGCCGGGCACGGTGAGGGAGGTCTCGGCAACATTCGTCGCCACGACGATGCGCCGCTGGTCCCGCCGAGAGCGATCGAACACCCGATGTTGCTCGGCGGCCGAGAGGCGTCCGTAGAGCGGCACCACCTCGGTGTTGCGGAGCCGTGCGTCGCCCAAGGCTTCGCTCGCCTCGCGTATCTCGCGCTCACCACTGCAGAACACGAGCACGTCGCCGGATCCCTCGCGTTCGAGTTCGTTCACCGCCTCGACGATCGCCTCGGCCTGGGTGAGCGCCTCACCGGAGTCCTCGTCCTCGGGCGGTCGATACCGGATCTCGACGGGGTAGGTCCGCCCCGAGACCTCGATGATCGGCGCGTCGTCGAAGTGCTCCGAGAAGCGTTGCGTGTCGATCGTCGCCGAGGTGATGATCACCTTCAGATCGGGACGCGTTGGCAGAAGCCGACGCAGGTAGCCGAGCAAGAAGTCGATGTTCAGGCTTCGTTCGTGCGCCTCGTCGACGATGATCGTGCTGTACGCCGACAGTCGCCGGTCGCGCTGCATCTCGGCCAGCAGGATTCCGTCGGTCATCGCCTTGATCGCGGTCTTCTTCGAGACCTTGTCGGTGAAGCGCACCTTGTAGCCCACGACGCCACCGACCTCGTCGCCGAGCTCCTCCGCCACCCGCTCGGCGATCGACCTGGCCGCGATTCGCCGGGGCTGCGTGTGGCCGATCCAACCCTCCTCGTGGAGTCCCAGCTCCACACATATCTTCGGGAGCTGGGTGCTCTTGCCGGACCCCGTTTCGCCGGCCACGACGACCACCTGATGATCCCGGATCGCCGTCAGCAGCTCGTCGCGCCGCTCGGTGATCGGCAGATCGTCGGGATACGTCACGGCGATCTGCGCCGGTCGGGAGTCGGCCGAATCCATCCGTGCAGTATGCAGTGGTGCCGGGGCGTGACCGCGAGCGGACTACGAGCCGACGGAGACCGTTCCGCCTCGGCTTCCGGATCGGTCGTACCAGACGAGCTCGGCCTCGCTGCCGGGGACGAACGGGAAGGCCCACGCCTTCACGCCGTCGAGCGTCTCGGCACCGGTGGGGAGCACGGCGAACGACTCCCCCTCTGCAGCCGACGACTCGATCATGAAGACCTCGGGAGCGGCCACACCGACGAGAACGGCGGCGCCGCCGTCGCCGAGCACGCCGGAGCGGATCGGCGTCTGTTCGGTGGGAGCGGTCAGGCACACCTCTCCCTCCTGGGTGTCGGAGGCGAGGCAGACGTCGCCGTCTGCTGCTTCGGCCATCACCTCGAACGGTGCACCGCCTCCCTCGTAGCGGGCGACGATCCCGGGGGCTGCGTCGCTTCCGGTGAGTTCGATGGTCGAGACCATGGCGTCGAGCACGCGCTGATGGGTCTCGTGGTCGCCGCCGGTGATGTCGATGGTGTCGAGGAAGAGCGTCCCCGGTCCGTCATCGATGCCACGCGCCATGTCGACGATGTAGCGGGTGACGGCGGTGCCGTCCTCGTGCAGTTGGCCGCCGCTGGTCACACCGGAGAGGCGTACCGCTTGGTGACCATCGACCACGGTCACCGCTCGGGTTCCGTCGACCGTCGACTCGCCCGTGGTCACATCACCGAAGGCCACCTGATCGACGTAGGCGGTGATCGCAGCCACGCGTGCATCGGTGCCGTCGGGGACCTCGAACGGACCGGGATCGAACTGGGAGCACAGCGGGACGACCGACCCGTCGTTCACGACCCAGTCCTCGGGGTACGACACCGCGTAGCCCTCGGGGCTCTCGCACCGTTCGGCGTTCTCGAGCAGGTCCGCCACCCCGGCCGAGGTGGTCGGGGGCTGTGACGAACTCGATGTCGGCGCCATGGTCGTCGTGGTCGTCGTCGTGGTCGTGGTCGTTTCCTGGGTGGTCGTCGTCGACTCCTGCGACGGATCCGGCTCCGGTGTCGATGCGTCGCCGTCGCCATCGTCACCGCAACTCGCCGTCAGGGACAGAATCGGAACCAGCAGCAGGGCTCCCACGATCTGTCGCCGAGAGGACCACCCGGAGCGGGCGGCGCGTGCGGGTTCCGTTGGTGCGGTGGTCATGGTCAGGCTCCGTGGGACGCGTACGACAGAGGTGCTACCTCGCGCCGAGGCCCCTCAAACGACCGTCCGCGTGGGCAGGCGATCGACGATCGACGCGACGATCAGGCCGACCACGAGTCCGACGACGGCGGAGATCCCCGTGTTCACGAGCCACTCGAGGACGCCGCTCACGGCGCCGGTGTCGTGGACGGCCTCTTCGGCGTGGTGGACCTGCTCGTAGGGCCAGTGCCATCCGAGCTCGTCGGTACCCACGAGGAGAATGTGACCGCCCACCCACAGCATCGCCGCCGTCCCCACCACGGAGAGACCGGTGAGCAGCTTCGGCATGCCCGACACGAGTCCACGGCCGATGCGCTGCGAGCCCTCGGACTCGCGCTGCGCCAGCATGAGGCCGATGTCGTCCATCTTCACGATGAGCGCCACGACGCCGTAGACGATCACCGTGATGAAGATCGCCACGACCACGAGGATCGCTGCACGCGCGAAGAACCCTTCGTCGATGACCTCCTTGAGTGAGATCACCATGATCTCCGCCGACAGGATGAAGTCGGTGCGGACGGCCCCACTGATGGTCGCCTGCTCGGCTTCGGGCCCCTTCAGCGTCGCGGGGACGTCGTGGTCGTGATCGTCACCCTTGCGGGCGTGGAGGATCTTGTGGGCGCCCTCGAAACAGAGGAATGTGCCGCCGGCCATGAGGATGATCTCGACGAGGGTGGGCGCCACCTCGCTCAACAGGAGCGCAGCGGGGAGGATGAAGAGCAGCTTGTTGCGGATCGAGCCTGTGGCGATGCGGCGGATGATCGGGAGCTCGCGGTCGGCAGCCAGGCCTCGCACGTAGGCAGGCGTGACCGCCGTGTCGTCGACCACCACCCCGGCGGCCTTCATGCTCGCCCGACCGGCGGCCGCGCCGACGTCGTCGATCGAGGCGGCGGCGAGCTTGGCCAGCGCAGCGACGTCGTCGAGCAGCCCGACCAGTCCACCAGCCATGACAACTCCCTTTTCCGACGCCGAGTCCCGAACGACAGCGCAGGCTAGTGGCTGCCTGGCAGACTCGGGTCATGCTGACGACCGGCCAACGCGCCCCTGGCTTCGCGCTGCCGGACCAGAACGAGCAGATCGTCGAACTCGCCGACCTCATCGGTTCGTGGGTGCTGTTGTGGTGGTATCCGAAGGCGGCAACCCCCGGTTGAACGGTGGAAGGACAGGCGCTGCGTGACAGCGCCGACCGTTTCGACCGGCTCGGGGTGAGGATCCTCGGCGCGTCCTTCGACAGCCCGGCCGAGAACCGGGCGTTCGCCGAAGCCCAGGGCTTTCCGTTCCTACTGCTGAGCGACACCGAACGTGCCGTCGGCCGCGCCTATCACGTGGCCCGTGGCCCCGGCGACAAGTTCGCCGGATTCCCCCGGCGTCACAGCTACCTCATCGATCCCGCCGGCCTCATCCACCGCGGCTACGACGTCACCGATGTCGAGCACCACGCCGACGAGGTCCTCGCCGATGTCGAGCAGGCCGAGGGCCACCGGTGACTGCCTCCGTCCCCTACACGACGACCTCCGACGCCTCGCCCCGCGACGCCGGGGGCGACGCGGCGCGACTCCAGGAGCGGGTCTCCACCGTCACCCGCGGCGCAGCTCGGGCCGCCGTGCTGGGCGTCAACGACGGGCTGGTCACCAACGTCTGCCTGATCCTGGCCGTCGCCGGCGCGAGTTCCGGGGCCGACGAGGTCCGCATCGCCGGGCTGGCCAGCCTGATCGCCGGTGCCTTCTCGATGGCCGCCGGCGAGTGGATCTCGGTGCGAAGTCAGGTCGAGTTGTTCGAGGGCATCACCGGCGAACTCAACCTGCTGGCCCAGCGCAACCCGCGACTCCTGCTCGCCGAGCTCACCACCAAGCTCGAGGACACCGGCCTGGCGACCGACACAGCACAGCGGGTGGCCACCGAACTGCCGTTGGAGGGTGACCGCTTCGTCGAGTTCACCGCCCGCACCGTTTTCGGGTTCGACCCCGGCGAGGTGGGTTCGCCGGCCGTCGCTGCCGTCTCGTCGTTCGGCCTGTTCACGGCAGGCGCCATCGTCCCGCTCGCCCCGTGGTTCGTCACGAGCGGCACCGCCGCGATCACGATCTCGGTGGTCGGCACCGCGCTGGCCAGCCTCGTTGTGGGCGGGTGGGTCAGCCGATCGGCCGACCGTCCGGTCAGCCAGGGCGCGCTCCGTCAGCTGGCCATCGTGATCGTGGCCTCGATCGTCACCTACGGCATCGGGTCACTCTTCGGCACCGTCATCGGCTGACCGGGCCGACGCGCGCTCCGAGGCCAGGTGTCCGACTCTCCGGCCGCCGGTCCAGTCCTCGGACTTCGGCGCGTCGCTGGTGCCGCCGAGGATGTTGAGCTGGGGCATCTCGCGCAGGGACCGCTTCATCTCCGCGAAACCGGGAAAGGCAGCCAGTGTGGTCACTGCGTTCCACAGTGGCACCGCCTCATCATCGGATGGCACCCGGGAGATCACCGGACCGAAGAACGACAGACCGTCCGGGGGCTGGAACGTGATGATCGGGGTACCGACGTCTCGACCGGTCCGGCTGAGTGCGAGCTCGGTCTCGGCGTCGAGCATGGCGTCCCACGCCGTGTCGTCGAGTGCGTCGGCGAATCGGGAGGGCAGTCCGGCTGCCTCGAGCACGGCGACGACATGTTCGGTGGTGCTGAGCCGGCCGGCGACGTCGGAGCCCTTTGGCGCGTCCCAGTAGCTCTCGCCGTAGGCGGTCACGAGGGCATCCAACGGTTCACGGCCGAGCTCGTGCCGCACGGCCGCGGCCACTCGCAGCATCCGGAGGCCGGCCGTGTGACCCTGCTCGTACTCCGGCGGGAACTCGGTGGCGTAGTCCTTGTCCTTGTTCAACAGCCGCAGGGAGATGAACCGCCAGTCGACCGAGAAGTCGCTCTGCGCCGCGACCTTCGCCACCCAGCGAGACGTGACCCAGGCGAAGGGGCATACGGGATCCCAGAAGAACTCGATGTCGTAGCCGGGTTCCGACGGGGGTGCTTCGGTCGGGATGGTCAGTGGGTCGGTCATGTGGGGATCACTCTTTCGTCCGAGGGGTACGCAGGGTGGACGATCAGAGCAACGCCGCCGAGCACCCAGAACTTCCCGCCGCGCTCCAGCCTTCGGTCGTTGGTTCTTGACAGGCGTGCCGACCGGCCACACCCTTGCGCCAACGAAACCAGAGGATTCCGCCCGTTGAAGTTCTCGTTGATCTACGAAGCCCAGACCGCGAACCCCACCCGCGAGGGCGATCATCAGGTGTTTGCCGAGGTACTCGAACAGGCGCTGCTGGCCGAGGAACTGGGCTTCGACACGATCTGGGCCGTCGAGCACACCGCCCTCAGCATGTACGCCCACATGTCGGCGCCCGAGACCTTCCTCGCCTACCTGGCCGGCGCCACCACCCGTATCGGCATCGGCCACGGGGTGATCTGTCTCCCGCCGAAGATGAACCATCCGGTGAAGGTGGCCGAACGCTGCGCCACGCTGGACATCCTGTCGGGCGGCCGTCTCCATGTGGGCTTCGGCAAGGGCGGCACCGAGCAGGAGGCGGGAACCTTCGGCTACGCGAAGGCCGACCTGCCCCCGATGATCGACGAGGCGATGCGCCTCGTCCCCCGCCTGTGGGTCGAGGACATCGTCGAGCACCACGGCGAATTCATCGACCTGCCGCCGCGGCCGATCCATCCCAAGCCGCTACAGGACCCCCATCCACCGCTGTACCAGGCGTGCACACAGACATCGACGTTGGCCGACGCCGGCGGTCGCGGCATCGGTGCCCTGGTGCTCGGCTTCGGCGGTCCCGAACAGGTGGCCGAGAAGAATGCCGTCTATCGAGAGGCGTTCCGGAACAGAGACCTCGCGCAACAGGTCGGACTCCGACCGACCGAGCACCTCGCCGCGCTCTGTCCGACCGTGGTTCTCGACGACGGCCAGGAGGCACGACGCCTCGGCATCCGTGGCCAGCGTTTCTTCATGGAGTCGATCGGGCACTGGAGCAGCGCGGGGGCGACACCGCTCCCGGACCCCGACTCGTGGGATGCCGAGCTCGGCTCGGATGGATCCGGCCCCGCGGGAGTCGTCGAGGCGTCCGTCGGCTCGGAGAAGGTGACGCTGGATCTGTCGGACCCGGCGATGGCACTGCACAACGCGAACCACGGCTACGGCACCGTGGAGGACTGCATCGGCTACGTGACCCGCCTCGTCGAGGCCGGCGCCGACGAGATCCTCTTCCTGTGCCAGATGGGCACCATCCCTCAGGCGGCGCAGATCGAGACGCTGCACCACCTGGGCGAGGAGGTGCTGCCGTACTTCCGCGAGGGCCGCGGTCGCGCGCTGGTCGACGCGCAGGTCGCCGCCCGCTGAGGTACGGGCAGTGGCTCAGGACACCCGGCGGGCCCGCAGGACACGGTCGCGGCTGTGGTGCGCGCCGGCCGGCGGGTTCGGGCGGTCGCGAGTCTCGTCGACCTCGATCGAGAACTCGTTCGTGATCACACCCACGATGTCGTCGACAGAGAGGTAGCGGGCCGGATCGAACCCGCCGGCCTGTGCGTGCTGATGATCGATCTCGTGGCCGACCACGAGCAGTTCGCCGCCGGACGCAACCGCGTCGGCGATCCCCCGCATGGCATCGACGCCACCCGGCATCGACAGTGCCGGATAGCACATCACCACCAGGTCGAACGCGCCGGCAGTCGGCGCCTCCGCGAGACCGTCCACGGCTGCGAAATCGACCGTCACCCCGACGTCGGCGGCGGCCCGTCGCGCCCGATCGATCGCCACGTCGGAGATGTCGGTGGCGGTGACCTGCCATCCACGACCCGCCAGCCAGACCGCGTCCGCACCCTCGCCACAACCGACGTCGAGCACGCGGCCTGCGGGCGTGTCGGCGAGCTCCGCTTCCAGCGAACCGTTGGGTCGTCCACTCCACATGCCTGATTCGTGAACGGCGTAGCGCTCGTTCCATTCGGCCGCCGTGTTCGTTCCACGAAGTCGGGCCAGGTCGCCTTCGAGGAGATCGACGTTGATCATCGTCGCGACCCGCGACCCATGGGCCGCCGCGTGCAGGACCTGCTGCATCGGGTCGGCGACGTTGCCGGCCGCATAGACCCCTGGGCGACCCGTCATGCCCCGCTCGTCGACCACCAGGTACGTACCGGTGCCCGACGGGTGCGGCTCGGCGGCGACGAGGTGCTCGACCACCGCGCTGTTGGCGCGGAATCGAGGAGCGACAACGGCGACATCGGCGTCGAGCTTCGCCCCGTCGGCGAACCGCACGGCGATGCCGGGGCCGTCGACGACCACGCGGTCGACCGGCCGGGCATCGAGGCCGATGCCGAGTAGGCCGAGACGCGCCGTCTCGTCGTCGTCGAGCGTGCGTTCGTGTGAGAGCAACGTCACCCGATCGCTGAGCTGCGCGAAGATCGACGCCTGGTGCACGCCGAATCCGGCGGTGTCGATCACTGCGATGCGCTGATCCCGCACCTCCCAGCCGTGACACCACGGACAGTGGATGACCCGACGGCCCCACTCCTCGGCGACACCGGGGATGTCGGGCAGCAGATCGGTGAGGCCGGTGGCGACCAGAATCCGGCGGGCGTGCCAGCGCCGGCCTCCCACCGTCGTGACGACGAACATGTCACCGATCGCGTCGACCTCGGCCACCCGATCGGGCAGGACGTCGACGCCGTAGCGCTCGAGTTCGGCGTGGGCGAGCGCAAGGAACTCGGCAGGAGGGAGCCCGTCGTAGCCGAGATAGCCCTGCATGTGGGCGGCCGGCGCGTTGCGGGGCTCGCCCCCGTCCACGACCACGACGGAGCGACGGACCCCGCCGAGCTGGAGGGCGGCGGCCGATCCGGCCGCTCCCCCTCCGATGACGATGACATCGACGTGTTGGTGCATGCCGTCACGATAGAGACGCATTCGCAATGTGCAAGGGAGGTTGCACTATCCGCAAGAACCACGCAGACTCCTCCCCATGAGCACGTCCTCCCCGAACACGTCCTCCCCGAACACCCTGGTCGACGACCTCGTCAGAGCTCGGCTGCGGGCCATTCGCCGGCACCACGGGTGGTCGCTCGACGACCTCGCCACCCGGAGTGGCGTGGGGGCATCGACGATCTCGCGCATCGAGACCGGCCATCGGTCGATCAGCTTCGATGTACTCGTTCCCCTCGCCCGGGAACTCCACGTGACCGTCGACGAGTTGGTGTCGTGCGACGAGGAGGAGGACGTCGTCATCCGACCACATGCCGTGAACCATCCGGGGATGACCGTGTGGCCGCTGTCGCGGCCCGGAAGCGCGACCGTCGCGGTCAAGATGCGATTCGAGCCGGACGGCGCCGAACCCGATCCGCAGGTTCATCCCGGCCACGACTGGATGTTTGTGCTCGAGGGAAAGGTTCGGCTCATCCTCGGCGAGCGGCAGCTCGACGTCGAAGCCGGCGAGTCGGCCGAGTTCTCGACGATGACGCCCCACGCAATCGCCGCCGTCGACGCACCCGCCGAGGTGATCATGGTCTTCGACCGTGAGGGCGCGAAGACCCACCTGACCGACTGAGGGTTCCGACCCGGCTCAGGCCAGGACACCTCGACGCCGCAGCACGTCGCGCACGAGGACCCCGTGCTCGCGCATCATCGAGTCGTACGCCTCCACGGCTCGATCGGTGTCGCCCCCGCCGATCGCGATACCCGCGTCGGGTAGGCGCCGACGAGCGACCTCGAGGGCACCGGGCACCTCCTCGAAGAAGTTGCCGGGGACGAGCCCGATGAGACCCCGGGCCACGGCCTGGAATCGCGCCGAGCCGCCGAGCTCGTGGATTCTCGCTCGCGTACCGATGACGAGGTGTTGCATCGGGTTCGGGAGGTCGACCGAACCGGCGGAGACCATGTCGCCGGAGAGTGCGGCCAGCGCGACGGGCGCTGCTCGCTCGATCGCTCGACGCAGGGCGAAGCCGTCGACATGACCGAACAGCTCGTAGTGGTCCGCCACCCCCGCCTCGGTCAGCGGCTCGACGAAGGCCCCACGGTGCGGTGTCATGCGAATCGCCCCCTCGCCGGCGAGCAGGATCAGGGCCTCCCGGATGGGAATGCGGCTGACGCGCATCGCCGCGGCCAGATCCTCCTGGGCAAGACGGTCGCCGCCGCGTAGTTCGCCGGTCCAGATCTGACGGCGGATCTCGCGCACGACATGTTCGCTCGTGGTCTGCCGGGTGATCGCGCTCACGTGCGCGCCGCAGCGGCGAAGCGTTCGACCAACGCCTCGAGGGCCTCGGCGCAGTTCTTGGCGCCGCCGGGCGGGTCGGGCAAGACCACGGCACCGTGCTCACGGCTGGGCAGAAGGACGGTCGCATGGCCGGGGCAGGTGATCTCGCCGCGCTGGTTCTCGCCCCGGATCTCGAGGTCGACGGCCGGACGATCACCGTCGGCCAGATACTTCCGGGCGACGGTTCCCCGCATCCAGTGGGTGTCGCCCACATAGTTGAACTTGCGGAACTCGACGTCGAGCGCCGCAAGCCACGCGTCGTCACCCATCCAATCGGTGCAGAGATGGACCAGCCAGGTCTCGCGCATGCGACCGTAGTCGTAGATGGCCGGCGACCCCGCCCGAGCCGCCCACGCCGGATCCCAGTGCACGCGCTGATGCACGTCGGGGATATTGAGCTCGTCGACGCGAAAGAAGCCGGGCACCCGCGCCCGTTGCTGTTGGGCGAGGCGAAGGGCCTTCACCCCGTAGAGACCCATGCCCATGCCGGTGTGCCAGACGACGATGTCGGTCACCCGCATCGGGCCCTTCACCAGCGGCGGGAGTTCGTCACCCTCCTCGACGTCCTCCCACAGCCTCGGCTCGGCCCCCCGGCGGCGCGACGGCTCGGCCAACACGGCCTCGGTGATCGCCGCGATCTCGTCGTCGGTGTAGGGGGCCGGCCCGCTCGGCGTGGTCGCCCCGGCCTTCTCCTCCACCGCCCTGCGATCGGTGCGGATCATCAGGCGGTACTGGGCCGACAACACGTGGTCGGCGGCCGCGAACACTTCGCCCGTCCATTCGTGCACGGTGCGCTCGGCGAACTCGCTCGACTTGTCGTGCACCCCGACCAGCGCGTTGCGCCGGGTGATCGACTGGCCGGGACGCACCGGCGCCCACCATTCGCGGTGACTGCCCGAGTAGTAGGCGTGCGCTCCCTTGAGCGGGTCGCCCTTGAGCAGCGCCCTGGTGTCGGGATCGAGGCGGCCGATCTCGTTCTCGCCGATGAGCGTGTCGCCGCCGTTGATGTTCGGTGAGCCGATCGGTCCGCCCCACACCGACGCCGTGGCGTAGTCGGCGTCGCACCACAGCGGGTTGTCGTCGCCGCACGCCTCGGACACGTGTCGGAAGGCGTCGGGGCCGGGGTGGCGGTACCAGGGCGGTTGCGGGTGGGGCTGGGCGACACCGATCCGGGCCCGCAGCCGCGCGATGCGCTCGTCGCTGATGGCGGCCTCGTCGTTCGTCTCGCTCATCAACGAATGTATACAGTATCCGAACACTCGACGGGGACGAATCAGTTGGACGACGCACAGCGACTGGACATCGGCCCGGCGACCGATCCGCCGGAGATCCTCGCCGCCGTCGACGCCTGGATCGAGGCCGAGATCCCCGCCGCTTGGCGGGCCGCGTCGGCCGAGGGGCGCCAGGCCATCCGGGCGGTGCGACCGCGGGCCGACTACGAGGCGTGGTACCCGCGCTTCGCAGCCTCGGGCCTGGCCGTCTCGACCTGGCCCGTCGCCTACGGCGGCCTCGATCTCTCGGTCGAGCAGGCCCGTGCGGTCGAGTCGCGCCTCGCGCCGTTCAACCTCGGCCGACTCAACCCGCTGGGCCTGCACAACATGGCCCCCGCCCTGTTCGCCCACGGCACCGAGGAACAGCGCCTGCGCTTTCTGCCGCCGATGGTCGAGAACCGCGAGCGCTGGTGCCAGATGTTCAGCGAGCCCGGGGCCGGGTCCGACCTCGCATCGCTGTCGATGCGCGCCACCCGCGACGGCGACGAGTGGATCCTCACCGGCCAGAAGGTCTGGAGCACCTGGGCCCACCACTCGGAGTTTGCGATCTGTCTCGCCCGCACCGATCCGTCGGCCCCCAAGCGCAAGGGCATCACCTACTTCCTCGTCGACCTCCGCAGCGCGGGGGTCGAGGTGCGCGAGCTTCGTCACATGGGCGGGACCGTCGACTTCAACGAGGTCTGGCTCGACGAGGTACGGGTACCCGACCCCCATCGCGTCGGTGCGGCCGGCGATGGTTGGCGGGTCGCTGCGTCGACGTTGGCCGGTGAGCGGCAGATGGTCGCCGGGTCCGGGTCCGGTGGTGTCGATCGCATCGGCGGGAGCGGTGTGTCGCGCCTCATCGAGCACGCCCGCACCATTGGCGTCGATCCGGTGATGCGTGACCGGCTGATGTCGCTGCATTGCGAGGAGAAGGTGCGGGGCTGGACCAACGACCGCGTCCGCGCCACCGTCAAGGCCGGCGGCACCCCAGGGCCCGCCGCTTCGGTGGGCAAGGTCCACCAGGGCACGCTCAACCAGGCGATCCAGCTGGCGGCCACCGACCTGCACGGCCCGCAGGCCATCGCCTTTCCAACCGACACTGCCCACCCGGCCGCCGACAGCTGGGCGGCGTCGCTGCCCTACGAGGTGTCGGGCATGATTCGCAGCCGGGCCAACACGATCGAAGGCGGCACCACGGAAGTGAACAAGAACGTCATCGGTGAGAAGGTGCTGGGGCTGCCGCGCGAGCCCGACCCGTGGCACGGTGCGAACTGGGAGGACACCCCGAGGTGAGCTACGAACATCTGATCGTCGAGCGGCATGGCCCGGTCGGCTGGCTCATCAACGACCGCCCCGACATCCGCAACGCGATGAACAACGCCATGCGCGACGAGTTCGCCGACGCGTGGAAGGAACTCGACGACGATCCTGCGGTTCGGGTGATCGTGCACACCGGCAACGGACGCGACTTCCAGACCGGTGTCGACGTCAGCGAACTCGCGGGCGACGGCGTCGGCATGGAGCGCTACCGCCAGTCGATGGAGGAGTTCGACGTGCACTTCACGTCGTGGCATCAGGAGGTGTGGAAGCCGGTCATCACCGCGGTCAACGGCATCTGCTGCGGCGGCGGGTTCCACTGGGTGGCCGATGCCGACATCGTGATCGCCGCGAGCGACGCCCAGTTCTTCGACCCCCATGTGTCGGTCGGCCAGGTCGTCGCCATCGAGGCCATCGGCCTCATGAAGAAGATGCCGGTCGAAGCCGTCATGCGGATGGCCTTCATGGGCAAGTACGAGCGGATGGCCCCCGAACGGGCCTACGAGCTGGGGATGATCTCCGAGATCGTCGATCCCCCCGACCAGCTGCGCGAGCGGGCCCAGGAGATCGGCGAGACGATCGCGAAGAACTCGCCGGCCGCGATGGCCGCCACCAAGAAGGCGCTGTGGGGGGCACTCGAACTGGGCCTCACCGATGCCTGCAAGGCGGGTGCCCAGCACCTCGTGAGCATGTGGGGTCACCCCGATCAGACCGAGGGCCCGGCGGCGTTCGCCGAAAAGCGCGAGCCCGACTGGGCTCCCCTCGACCGCTCGTGAACCTCTCGTCGCTGCTGACCGACCATCCGGCCGACGACGACACCGTGATCGTGTCCGATCTCGACCGCTCGTTCACCAGGGCCGAACTCGTGGCCCGCGTCGAGGTGCAGGCCTCGGCGATCGCCGATCTGTCGCCCATCGCCGGGGCGCCGGCCGCGGTGGTGGCCGCCGGCATCGAGATGCTGGTCGGCATGTTCGCGGTGTGGCGCAACGGCCTGGTCCTCGTGCCGGTGAACCCACGCCAGCCGCCGCCATCGATCGGCGACGTGATCGAACGCACCGACGCCGCCGTGGTCATCGACGAGGACGGCATTCGCTCCCGACCCTCGACCACCGTGCACGACACCGGTACCGCCTTCGTGTTGTGGACATCGGGAACGACCGGCCGACCAAAGGCCGTGCTCCACGAACACGACGCCTACCTCGAGATCATCGACCGGGTGCTCGGTCCGCTGCGAGCGGCTCCGCGTGACCCCGACAAGCGTCCATCGCCCAATCTGATCCCCGTGTCGATGGCGCTCAACGCCGGTCTCTACAACGCGCTCTTCGGGTTGCGGGCCGGTGCTCCCCTCGTGCTCATGGAGCGCTTCGAGACGCGGGCGTTCGCCACCCTCGTCGATCGGCACCAGATCCGGTCGACCGTCCTGCCTCCGGCGGCGATGGCGATGCTCAGCGACGACGCCGCGATCGATTCGTTGGCGCCGCTGCGCTACGTCCGCTCGATCACCGCGCCGCTCTCCCCTTTCCAGGCCCGTCGCTTCACCGGGCGGTTCGGCGTCACGGTGCTCAACGGCTACGGCCAGGCCGAGATCGGCGAGGTGATCGGCTGGACTGCGGCTGACGCCAAGGCCCATCCCGACAAGATCGGCGCCATCGGGCGTCCCCACGCGGGTGTCGACATCCGCCTCGACGAGCCCGACGAACTCGGCGTCGGTGAACTGCTGGTGCGACCACCCAACCGGGCCACCGGGTATGCCGACAAGGACGACGGCAATGTCGATCTCGCCGACCGCCTCACCCCCGATGGATTCGTGCGCACCGGCGATCTCGCCCGCATCGACGACGACGGCTTCGTCTGGATCGAGGGCCGGCAGAGCGACCTCATCAACCGTGGGGGCAACAAGGTCTTCCCCGACGAGGTCGAAGAGGTGCTCCTCACGGTGCCCGGGGTCCGCGAGGCGGCGGTGGTCGCCGCACCCGACAGTCGCCTCGGCGAGGTTCCGGTCGCGTTCATCGTCGGTACCGCTGCGGCGGCCGACCTCGAGTCCGCCTGCCGGGATCATCTCGTCGCCTACAAGGTGCCGGCCCGCTTCGAGTGGTGCGACGCACTCCCCCGCAACGAGGCCGGGAAGGTGCTCCGCAAGGAGCTCGTCGCCGCGTCCGAAGCCATCAATCATTCAGGCGAGGAAACATGAACCCACCGACCGAGAACGACCGCGCCTACATCCACGAGTTCATCGACATCCGCGGCGCCCACCGGGCCAACTACATGCAACACATGGCGGCCAACTGGAGCCCGAGTGCGCAGGAGGATCGCCAACAACTCCTGTTCGGCATGTGGGCCGTGCTCGGCAGCACCGGCCCGTGGCCGCAGGTCTGCAACATCTGGGAGGAGCCGGGCCTCGACGGACTCGCTCGATCCTTCGCCGGCGAGGCGACGGGCGCCGGCCTTCAGGACCCCAAACTCGAACGCTGGTGGAAGAAGGCGGCCGAGTTCCGCTCCGGCGGGTTCGACCGGATCCTGCTGCCGGCGCCATGGATGGCGACCGTCGAACAGTCACTCGCTGCGGGCACCCGGGCAACCGTGTTCGCGCACGAGATCCTGAAGTGTGCGCCGGGGACCTCGCCCGACCTGCTGGAGGTGGCCCGAGAGCACGCTACGGACGCCTACGCACCGTTCGGTTGGCAGCTGGTGGGCGCCTGGACCACGGCGATGCGGGACGACGACGAAGCCATCCTGCTCTGGGCCCTTCCCGACTGGGACGCGTGGGCCACCGCCGAGGCCGCGCAGCGTCGCGACGCCGGCCTGCTCGAGTGGCGGCGCCAGGCCCGCGAGACCACCACCGACTGGCATCGCATTCTCCTCGCCGCTGCGCCCCTCAACCCGTTCCGCACGGGCCGCCAACCGAACCGCGACGACCAGATCGATTGGGAGGACTGACCCATGCCGACCCCACCACCCCAGGAACCCACGGCGCTCTGGACATCGATCGACGTGGCCGCCGAACGCTGGCCCGACGAGCCGATGCTCGTGTCGCGCCAGGGCGACCGCGCCACCTTCGCCGAGTACCGCACCCGCACACTCGAGGTGGCGGCCGGGCTCGCCGATCTCGGTGTCGGCGAGGGTGATGTGGTCACGTGGATCCTGCCGACGTGGGTCGACACCGTCGTGCTGGCCGGCGCGCTCGCCCGCCTCGGTGCCATCCAGAACCCGATCATCGGGATCTACCGCCATCGCGAGGTGGAGTTCTGTGCCCGACAGGCCGGCGCGAGCCTGCTGATCTCGCCGGGCGTGTTCAGCTCGTTCGACTTCGGTGCGATGGCAGAGGATGTCGCGACGCGCGTGCCGGGACTGCGAACCCTCACGGTCGCGCCCGGCGGATTCCCGTCCGGCGATCCGTCCACCCTGCCCTCCGTCTCGCTCCCGACCGCCGAGGACGTGCGCTGGATCTGCTACACCTCGGGCACCACGGCCGACCCGAAGGGCGCGAAGCACGCCGACCAGACGGTCGGTGCCTTCCCCGGGCCGATGGGCGAACGCCTCGACGTGCAACCCGGCGACCGCTACGCCCTCGTCTTCCCCTTCCCCCACATCGGCGGCATCGGGCTGCTGTTCATGGCGCTCCAGCGGGGTTGCACCCACCTGCTCGACGAGTCGGTCGACCCCGCGACCACGATCGCGTTCCTCTCCGACGAGGGTTGCACCCACGCGGGCACCGGCACGCCGTTCTACCGGATGTATCTGGGCGCCCAGGCCGCGCTCGATCGTCCACTGTTCCCCGATCTCAAAGTCTGTCCCGGCGGTGGCGCGCCGATACCGCCGGCGATGCATGCCCGGATCGTGGCCGAGCTCGGAGGCGCGGGCGTGGCGTCGGGTTGGGGTCTCACCGAAGCGCCGGTGCTCACCAACGGCGCGGTCGACGATCCCGACGAGAAGCTGGCCACGACTGAAGGACGTCCGCTGCCCGGAGTCGACCTGATCGCCGTCAGCATCGAGGGCGAGCGATGCG
This sequence comes from Acidimicrobiales bacterium, assembly GCA_040219515.1. Lineage (NCBI taxonomy): Bacteria > Bacillati > Actinomycetota > Acidimicrobiia > Acidimicrobiales > Acidimicrobiales bacterium. Next base: position 120,067 of record JAVJSI010000014.1, on the reverse strand, counting down.
CTCCCGGCGACGAGGGAGAGCTGCGGGCCAAGGGGCCCCAGGTCATGCTCGGCTATGTCGACGAGTCGCTCGATGGCGACGCGTTCGACACCGACGGCTACTACCGCACCGGTGATCTCGGCGTGATCGACGCCGACGGATACGTCACCATCACCGGGCGGCTGAAGGACATCATCATCCGCAACGGCGAGAACATCTCGGCGAAGGAGGTCGAGGACCTGTTGTTCGAGATCGCCGAGATCGCCGACGCCGCGGTGCTCGGACTGCCCGACGAGCGCACCGGCGAAGCGGTCTGCGCCGTGGTCGTGCCGGCCGACGGCCACGACGTGACGCTCGAACTCGTCTCGTCCCGGCTGATCGCGGCGGGACTTCGTCGCCAGGCGATTCCCTCCCGCGTGGATATCGTGCCGGCGTTGCCGCGCAACCCGGCCGGCAAGGTGCTCAAGCGCGAGCTCCAGGAGCGCCTGAGCGGCTGACCACGGGCCGGATCACCCGGTCGGGAGTGACACCGAGAGTGGATTCCTTCCTCCTCAGCACCGTGGTGATCTTCGTCGCCGAACTCGGCGACAAGAGCCAGCTGATGGCGTTGACCTTCGCCACTCGCTTCAAGCTGTGGCCGACCATCATCGGCATCACGGTCGCCACTGCGGTCGTCCATGCCGTGTCGGTGCTCGTGGGTGCGGCTCTCGGCGCCGCCATCCCGACCCGGCCGATCTCCGTCATCGCAGCGATCGCGTTCGTCGGGTTCGGCATCTGGACCCTGCGCGGCGACGAACTCACCGACGAGGACGAGCGCCGAGCGGCGCGGCCGGCGCGTCATGCCGTCATCGCGGTGGCGACCGTGTTCTTCCTGGCCGAACTCGGCGACAAGACGATGCTCGCCACGATCACCCTTGCCACCCAGGAGGGACTCTTCGGCACCTGGCTCGGCTCCACCGTCGGGATGGTCGCGGCCGATGCCCTCGCCATCGTGGTCGGTCGCCAACTCGGTGCGAGGCTCCCCGAGCGCACGGTGAGGATCGGCGCCTCGATCGCCTTCTTCGTCTTCGCCGCCGTCCTCCTGGCCGAGGCGCTCGCCTAGAAGGGCTGACTCCTTCTCGCCTGCAGGGAGCAGGAGTTTGATCCGCAGATCGGGGGGTATGACTCAGGCCCGGGAGCTACGAATCCGATGTCATCGCACCCACCATCCGACCCTCACACCGACGCCGACCTTCCGACGGATGCGCACGACAAGCTGAGCGTGGTCTCCCACCGCTTGCCGATGACCTACACACCGGATCACGGGTGGCAGCGCAGCCCTGGTGGTCTCGTCTCGGCCGTCGCTCCGGCCCTCCGGGACACGAGGGCGCGATGGTTCGGCCATGTGGCGAGGGGGACGCCCGCTCCTCCCTCCGGGACCGGGCATCGCCTCGTCGGGTTGCCCGTGAGTCCGCATCTCGAACGGAACGCGCTCGACGGCTTCTGCAACCGCACCCTCTGGCCCGCATTGCACGGCCTGTCCGGAAAGGTCGAGGAGCTCGATGACTGGTGGCGGGCATACCGGAACCTCGCCGAACGTACCGCCCGACGCGTGGCCAGGGCGACACCGATCGGTGGCACCGTGTGGTTGCAGGACTACCACTTCTACGGAGTGCCGGAGGCGCTGAAACGGCTGCGCACCGACCTCCGCATCGGTCTGTTCTGCCACACACCGGTCGCCGCCGACACTCTCGAGCAGTTGCGGGATGCCGCCGCGCTCGCCCGGAGTCTCGCGTCGGCGGACTTCATCGGGGTCCAGACGAGCTACGACGGTGAAGCGATGCGGCGATTCCTGTCGCCGAGCGCCGAATCGCTGCCAACGATCCACGTGGACCCCGTGGGGATCGACACCGCCCATTGGCAACAGCTGAGATCGGATCCCCTCGTCGAGTCGCTGACCGAGCGCCATCTCGCCGTGCCGGGCAGCCTCGTCGTCGGCGTGGACCGACTCGACTACACGAAGGGGATCGCCCACAAGCTCCTCGCCATCGAAACGCTGCTCGACAACCGCCTCGTCGACCCCGATGACTTCCGCTTCATCCAGATCGCCGTTCCCACTCGCACCGGCGTACCGATCTACGGATTCGTACGCGATCAGGTGCTCGAGATCGAGAGGCGAATCAACAACGGTCACCCCCGCACCGACGGTGTGCCGGTGGTGCACGTCATCTGTGAACAGCGTGCCCCCCGGGAGGTCGCGGCGCTCTACCGCGCCGCCGATGTCGCGCTCGTGACCCCGGTCTGCGACGGACTGAATCTCGTCGCGGTCGAGTTCTCCGTCATCAACGCAGACAGAGACTGCGAGTTGGTACTCAGTGTCGGGGCGGGCGCCTGCGAGACCATCGGTCATGCCTGCCTGACGGTCGACGGAGCCGACGTGATCTCCGTCGCGGCCGGGCTTCGGGCCGCGATCGCCGGCCCGACCGACCGCCACGAGCGGGCGCAACAGCGGGGAGTGGCCGCACTCGCCCTCGACAGCAGGAGTTGGTTCGAGCGGTGCCGTCGCCAGTTCTCCGTTCCCGTCAGGTGAGGTACCGGACGCCCATCCAGACGGCCATTGCGATCATGGCGACGTTCTCGGTGAGCGAGACCGGACCGAGCGGTACGCCGCTTCCGCCGCCGACACATGCGCACTCGAGTTCGCGCTTGTCGACATAGACCGCCTTGAACACCGAGAACGCCCCCACTGACCCGATGAAGAGCGCGACCGGGGCCGATATCCAGGTGGCCACGGCGGGAATCATCAGCAGTCCGGCGCCGGCCTCGGCGAAGGGGTAGACGTAGCTGTAGGGCACCCAGCGCCTGGCCAGCAGGTCGTAGTTGAGAAACATCGTCGAGAAGCTCTCGATGTCGCGAACCTTCTGGTAGCCGAGGACGCACATCGAGAACGCCACGAACCACTCGAAGGTTCGCGCCGAGACCCAGTCGCCCTCCACCTTCCATGCCGCCCCCGCCGCCATGAGGAGGGTGATCGCGAAGAGTGACATCACGGGCCAGTAGGACTTCTCGTCGGGTTCTTTCACATCCTTTCCGAAGAAGACCCGAAGTTCATCGAGCGTGCCGACGAGTTCACCGTTGACGAATGTCTGGGGTGTCGTCTCCACGTCGAGGCGCTCGCGCACCTCGGTCGCCTGGGCCTCGGTGGTGAGATGCCGGTCGTCCACCTCGTAGCCCTGCCGTTGGAGCAGGTCGAGCGACTTCAGACCGTAGGGGCAGGTGTGTTCAGGCGTCACCAACCGGTAGATCGTGGCGTGCTTTGCTCCGTTCTCCGGCGACGTCATGGGCAGCTGCGGATGCTCGTGGCCGGAAACTCCGGAACGGGGCGAGCGGTGGCGTCCTCTGCGGTGATCGCGGGTCCGTTGTCGGCGATGTCGTCGAGCAGCCACTCCATCTCGGCGATCTCCCGCTTCTGGGCTTCGATGATCGACACGGAGAGTTCACAGGCCCGGACGTCGTCGATCTCGGCGTTCTCGCTGGTGAGGATCGCGATGGAATGGTGCGGGATCATCGCCGACATCCAGGAGCGGTCCTGCACCGTGGTCTGCGAACGAACGAGACCCAGCGAAACCCCGAAGACGATCACGCTCACGACGACAATGACCGCGTTCAGTCTCGTGTTCTTCATCATGCTGAGCATGAAGCCCAGCATGACGAGCGCCATCGCCGCGCCCATGTAGAAGACCATGTAGAAGCGGGTCTCGCTCCATCGCACATGGCTCCACTCGTAGGTGTTCGCATAGGTCAGCAAGAACATGACCAGGATCGACGTGAGGATCATCGCCACGAACCGCAGATACATCTTCTTTTCCGAAGACTCCATGGGCGGGCGCTACCCCGGAGCATCGGTCACAAAACGTCGGCGCCGAGATCGCCGAGAGCGGGACGAACCGCGCGACCCGACGTCGATAGTCGGCATAGCGCTCGCCGTGGCGTTCGAGAAGGTACGGCTCCTCGACCATGCGGACCTGCAGCTCCACCGCCACGACCAGCGAGACGAACGCGAGCACACTCACGACGTTCGGCACCATCAGCGCCAGTCCGAGTGCGGTGATCCCCATCGCAACGAAGATCGGATTTCTGCTGACCCTGAACGGTCCCTCGACCACGAGATCGGTCCGCTCGGTCGGGTCGACACCGACGCGCCACGATGACCCCATCGCCTCCTGTACCCAGAACGTGCCCAACGCGCCGACCAACGCCAACACCACGCCGACGCCCTGCACGGCCGGCGAATGCAGCGGGCGCAGGTCATCCAGACCGGCCAACGATGCGACCGGCGCGGCCAGGCCCACCGAAACCGCAACGATGAACGCGAGGAACGCCCACACCAGATAGATCGTCAACGCCGCGGCGGCCATGGCGTCAGGCCTCGCCCTCGGCCGGCGCGGCGCCGTGGTTCAGCAGGCGCAGCGCGTTGGCAACGACCACCAGGGTGCTCCCCTCGTGGGCGATGACAGCCACGCTGATGCCGACGCCGAGGATCGTCATCGGGATCAGGACCGCCACGACGGCCAGGCTGAAGAAGAGGTTCTGCTTGATCGTGCGGCTGGCCCGACGGGCGAGCTCGACGGCGACCGGGAGTTGTCCGAGCCGGTCGGCCAGCAAGGCGATGTCGGCGGTCTCGAGCGCCACGTCGCTTCCTGCCGCGCCCATGGCGATGCCGACATCTGCTGCGGCGAGCGCAGGAGCGTCGTTGACGCCGTCCCCGATCATCGCGACACCACCCGCCGCGACCATCGATTCGACGGCAGCCAACTTGTCGGCCGGCAGAAGGCCGCCGCGGGTATCGGTGATGCCGAGGCCGGTGCCGACCGCAGCGGCCACCCGCTGGTTGTCACCCGACAACATGACGACGTTGTCGATCCCGAGGGCCCGTAGCGCGAAGAGCGCGTTCTTCGCGTCCGCCCGTGGTGTGTCCATCACGCCCAGCACCCCGAGGAAGCGGTTGCCGTGACGCACGATCATCGTCGTGCGGCCGTCGGCTTCGAGCAGTCGCGCCGCGTCCCCGACGGTAGAGGGGATGTCGATCCCGTCGAAGAGTGCGGTGTTGCCGATCATCACGTCATGCCCGGCGATCACACCGGTGACACCCATGCCGGTGACCGCCGTGACCACGACGGCAACGGGCACTTCTTCCCCGACGTGTTGGCCGGCCCCCACCGCGATCGCCCGGGCGATGGGATGATCACTGGACCGCTCGACCGCCTGCGCCACGCGAAGCAGCTCGCCCTCGTCGACCCCTGGCGCCGCCACGATGTCGGTGAGCACCGGTCTGCCCTCGGTGAGCGTGCCGGTCTTGTCGAAGGCGACGGTGTCGACTCGTCCGAGCGCCTCGAGCGGCCCACCGCCCTTCACCAGGATTCCGGCGCGGGCCGCCCGGGCGATTGCTGCGAGAACGGCGCTCGGTGTGGCGATCGCCAGCGCACACGGGCTCGCTGCCACCAGCACGGCCATGGACCTCGCGAACGACTCGGCGAACGGCTCACCGGCCAGCGGGGGAACGACCAGGAGGAACACCACGAGGGCGAGGACGGATGGCACGAAGACCCGCACGATCCGTTGTGTGAGGCGCTGAGTCGGCGACATCTGCGCTTCCGCATCGGCCACGAGCTGCACCACCCGCGCCAGCGTCGATTCCGCAGCGACACGGAGCACCATGATCTCGATCGCGCCGGCGCCGTTGAGAGTGCCGGCGAAGACCCGGCTCTCAGCAGCGATCTTGTCGAGGGCGATGTCGTCGAGAACGATGTCGTCGAGAACGAGGTCGTCGAGAACGAGGTCGTCGAAGGCAGCCGACGGATGGTCGACAGGTGACTTGTCGACGGGCACGCTCTCGCCGGTGACCGCGGACTCGTCGATCGCCGTCGCGCCGGCCACGATCACGCCGTCGACGGGAAGACGCTCGTTGGGCCGCACGACGACGACATCGCCGACCACGAGTTCGTCGATCGGCACGTCGAGCCCTGGGTCGTCCGCGCGACGGGCGGTAGCCGGGGCCAGATCACCGAGCGCCTCGATGGCGTGGCGGGCCCGGTTCATCGCGTAGCCCTCCAACGCGTGACCAAGGGAGAACAGGACCAGCAGCAGCGCAGAATCGGACCAGTGGCCGATGAACCCGGCGCCGACCGCGGCGATGAGCATCAACTGGTCGATGTCGAACATTCGAGCTCGTACGGACGACCATGCGTCACGGGCGACGAACAGACCGGTCAGCAGGGCCGCCGACACGTACAGGCAGGTGACCGTCGCCCCGATGTCGGTGAACCAGTCCAGCGAGCGGGCCACGACATAGATGACGAGCGAGACCAGCGCCGCGGCCAGTTCGATCCGGCCCGGCGGGTGGGCCGTCGGCTCAGCCATGGGCCAGGTGCTCTCGTGAGAGGTCCAGCAACATCCGTACGTGCGCGTCGTCGAGTCGGTAGTGGACGTTGCGACCATCTCGGCGGTTGCGAACGACCCCCGCCCCCCGCAGCAGGCGCATCGCCTGCGACACCTTGGTCTCGGTCGTGTCGACGACCGAGGCGATGTCGCAGACACACAGTTCGCCGGCCTCGAGCAGGGCGAAGAGAATTCTCACCCGGGTCGGGTCACCCAGCAGCCGAAACATCTCGGCCAGGTCCACCGCCTCCTCGAGGTCGATCAGCGTCTCGCCGACCGCGCCGACCTTTCCTGCGTCGACCTCTCCTGCGTCGATATGGCGTTCGGCGCAACTCTCCGAGTCCGTCGGTGCTGATACCTGCATAACTGTGAAGGTATAGATGCTTTCCCTGTCTGTCAACGCAGGTTCGAGACCCACCCTGCTACGGTCCGCGGCCATGGCCGAAGGCGTGCGACGGGTGGCGGTGTGGACGACCGGGAACGTCGTCCGCCAGGCCGTGCGGGCGATCCTCGCCCGCCCCGACCTCGAGCTCGTCGGCGCCTACGCGTACTCGGCCGAGAAGGCCGGCGTCGATGTCGGCACGTTGTGTGGGCTCGACCACGAACTCGCCGTGGTGGCCACGGCCGACGTCGGTGAGCTTCTCGACCTCGGCCTCGACGCCATCGTCTACGCGCCCCTTCACCTCGATGTCGACGAGCTGGAGAGGATTCTCGGCGCCGGGGTGAACGTCGTGGCCAGCGCCGAGTTCATGACCGGTGCCACCCTCGACCCGGGGCAGCGCGACCGCCTCGAGTCGGCCTGTTCGGCGGGCGACGCCACCCTCTTCGGCAGCGGCATGAACCCGGGCTATGCCCAACTGTTCGCCGCGATCGGCGCCGGGATCACGAGCGGTGTGGAGCGGGTCGTCGTCTCCGAGTCGGTCGATGTCAGCGACTACGTCACCGACGCGAACTTCGAGTCCGCCGGCTGGGCACGGCCGGCCGACGACCCGGGCCACGCCGACGACGTCCGCAACGGCACCCAGGTGTTCGCGGAAGGAGTGGAGACGCTCGGCCGCCTGCTCGGGGTGGTCTTCGACGAGATCCGCTGTGACGTCGCCTTCGCCCATGCCATCGACGATGTCGAGGTTCCCGGACTGCGAATTCCGGCCGGCCATGTCGCCGGTATGGACGTGCACTGGATCGGTGTCGTCGGTGGCGAGGACGTGGTCGAGATCCGGCAGCGATGGTTGGCCAGCGAGCGCATCGACCCACCGTGGAAGGTCGAACACGGCTACATCGTCGAGGTGGCCGGCGACCCCAACGTCCGCATCAAGATGGACATCTGGCCGACCGCCGAGGACATGGCCCATCTCGACAAGGACACCATGCACAGCATCGGCATGCGCATCACCGCGGTTCCCGTGGTCAATGCCATTCCCGCCGTGTGCGACGCCGTATCCGGCATCGTGACCTACGCCGACCTGCCCGTGATCACGTCACCTCTGCGCCGCCGCTGAACCGATGCCGCGGCTCACGCAAACGGCGACCTGCTACGACAGCGGCACGTCGTGGTCGCCGTGCTTTCGGGTGAGCGCATGCCACACGTCGTCGCTGTCCATCGCGAGATGCTCGTGCTTGTTCAACGCGTTGATCACCTCGCCGGGGCTGACCTGAAGCCGTTCCGCCTTTCCCAGCGCCTCGGGATGCAGGTCGCCGCCTCCGTCGTGATGGGCCGTCAGCAGAGCGCTCGGCGCGAAGAGACAGGCCCAGGGATGTGCCTCGAACCCGGCGTGCATGTGTCGCGTCGCCGCTTCGTCGGCGAAACCGTGACCCTCACGTAGCTCGACCCGAGCGACGCGCCCGGTCGCCATTGCGGCGGCCTCGGCCCGGTCGTCGTCAGGCGAGACCGAGAAAGCGGCGGATCAGCGCACAGATCGCAGGGTCCTGGCCCTTGGGCGAGTGGTTGCCCGGCACCCACTCGACCTCGACGGGCCCGGCGATCGACGGAAGGTGGTCGGCGAACTCCTCGGGGGTCCCGAACGGATCCCGCTCACCCGACACGAACAGCGTGGGCACGGCGATCCGGCCGAAGTGGTCGACCCGCAGATTCTCCGGCTTGCCGGGGGGGTGCAGCGGATAGCTGAGGAGCAGGAGCGCCGCAGCCGGCAGTCCCTCGGCCACCGCCACCGAACACGCCCGGCCACCGAAGCTCCGCCCGCCGTACGCAATCTCGTCGGGATCCACACCGAGACGCTCGGCCAGGGCTTCTCCGGCGGCCACGATCTTCTTCACCGCGCTGTTCACGCTGGTGGTCGCCAGTGTCAGCCGTTCGACGGCGAGCTCGGGAAGCGCTTCGTCGATCGCGACCAGCGTGGCGTGCTCCCGGTCGGCGCTGGCCCCGGGCGTCACGATGAGTCCGGCCGGCGTCTTCGTCAGTGGTGACATGGCATCCGAAGCTACCTGGCTCCCTCGCCGGATCAGGCGAGGAACGGGACGATGATGGCGTACGCGGCGATCAGTACGAACCCCTCCCGTCGGGTGACGGTGTGTGAGGTCATCATGACCAGCAATGCACCCGCGGCAACCACCACTGCAGCAAGGGCCGCGACGGTCGTGAGTGCCGCGTTGTCGATACTGGGCGCGCCGATGAGTCCGACCACGCCCCCGACGCCGAGTGCGTTGAACAGGTTCGACCCGAGCAGGTTGCCCACGATCAGATCGGTCTCACGGCGTCGAGCGGACTGAACCACCGTCACGAGTTCGGGAAGTGACGTTCCCACCGCGACCATGGTCGCGCCGACGAACCCCTCGGACAGCTCGGCCCGCTCTGCGAGATCCAGCGCGCCCCAGAGCAACAACTGTGCGGCGCCGATCGTGCCGAGCAGCCCGACGAGTGTTCGACCGACCTCTCGTCCGAAGCGGTGCCCGGCCGGGTCTGCCAACTCCACGACATCCCCGTCGAGCGGATCGGCCGACGACTGCCGCGAAACGACGAAGAGCGAGACCGCCATCGCGAGCAGCAGGAGGACACCCTCGACGCGGCTGATCCCTCCACCCTGCACCACTACCGCGAAGAGGATGACCGCCCCAACCACGAGTGGGGCTTCGCGTTTCACGGTTCGCGACACGACCACGAGGGGAACGATCAACGCACCGACGCCGAGCAGAAGCGAGAGGTTGGCGATGTTCGATCCGACGATGTTGCCGATCGCCACCTCTGGCTCGTCTCCCGCGCTGGCGATGGCGGAGACGATGAGCTCCGGCGCACTCGTGCCGAACCCGATGATGACGACGCCCACCACCAACGGCGAGACGTTTCGGATGAGCGCGACGCGCGACGCACCGAGAACGAACTGATCGGCGGCCCATGCGAGTACGCCGACACCGACGACGATCGCCGCAATTGCATACAGCACGACGGACTGCCTCCCGACAGCGTGGGAGTCGGCGACCGACGTCCCTCAGTGCGAGATCCTACGACCAGTTGTCACAACTCGAACGCAAAGGCGGCGGCCTCAGGCGAGCATGCTGCGCAGCATCCATGCCGTCTTCTCGTGTACCTGCATGCGTTGGGTCAGAAGATCGGCGGTGGGCTGATCGTTCGCCTTCTCGGCGATGACAAAGGTCGCCCGTGCCGTGCGCGCGACCGCCTCCTGCCCCTGGACCAGACGACGGATCATCTCGGTGGCGTCGGGAGCATCGTCGTCCTCGGGTACCGAGGACAGGGCGCCGAACTCGCGATAGCTGCCGGGCGCAGGTTCGCCGAGTGCGCGGATCCGTTCGGCGATCAAGTCGACGGCCAGCGCCAGCTCGTTGTACTGCGCTTCGAACATGAGATGCAGCGTGTTGAACATCGGGCCCACCACGTTCCAGTGGTAGTTGTGGGTCTTCAGGTAGAGCGTGTAGGAGTCGGCCAGCAAATGCGAGAGTCCCTCGGCGACGGCCTGCCGATCAGCTTCGTCCATGCCGATGTTGATGGTGGGAACGTTGGTCATTTCGTGCTCCTTCATTGGGAGGATCTTGCGCCACTCTCCACCGCGAGGTCCAAATGTACGGCTATTTCAACCGCCTGCCCTGAGGTGGTATTCCAGGGTGTCGCCGCCGGTCACGTCGATGGTCTCGTGGACGAAGATCGGCCGGGGCACGGAGCGAACCTGGTCAGTTCCTTCCCGCCCGTGCTCCCGCTGCCATGATGGGCCCATGCAGGTCAGCGCCAAGGTGGACTACGCGGTTCGGGCGCTTCTCGAGATCGCGACGAGCGAGTCGAGTCGAGTCACCCGCGACGAACTCGCAGAGGCCCAGGGGATCCCTCCTCGCTACCTCGAGGTCGTGCTGACCGACCTCCGCCAGGCGGGCCTGCTCTTCGGTCATCGCGGGGCTGCCGGGGGCTACTCACTCGGCCGCCCGGCCGAGACGATCACGATCGCCGACATCGCCCGAGTGGTCGACGGGCCGTTGGCCCTCGTGCAGGGTCGCCGGCCCGAAGAGGTGACCTACACCGGTTCGTCCCAGCATCTGCACGAGCTCTGGATCGGACTCCGGGCCGCGGTCCGGGCGGTGCTCGAAGGGGTGACGCTGGCCGATCTGGCCGTGGGTCACCTCCCGCCCGACGTGCGCTCGCTGGTGGACGACAGCGACGCCTGGCTACCCCGCTGAGCGGTACGAGTCAGGCGTGGTCGCAGCCCCGCCAGGGCGATGCCCACAATCGCGGCGACATAGGCGACGAGCCCGAAGCGAGGGTGGTCGATCACCCGGTCGAGCTCGCGGACCTGGGTGACGAGCAGGACCGCCGCCACGCCGAGTCCCAGTAGCCGGGCCGGAAAGAACCGCACCGCGTAGGCGCCGAGCGGCGCGGCGATCACACCACCGGCAACCATCGCCGCGACCACGCCGAGTTCGAATCCGTCACCGCCGACCGAGCCGATGATCGAGCCGACGGACACGACAGCGACCGCGACCTCGGCCGTGTTCACCGACCCGACGGCGATCCTCGGGACGATGCCGCGTTCCAGCATGACCGGTGTGACGACCGGCCCCCATGCACCGACGAGACCATTCGTCACTCCTCCGGTGAGGCCCGCCAACCGGACGCCACGACTGTTCGGCGTGTCGTTGGCGCAGTCCGCCTTCGGATCAGCAGAAGATGCGACGGGAAGCGCCCGGCTGAAACGAACCATGATCCGCAGGCCGATCAGGACGAGCATCGATGCGAGGATCGGCCGCAGGCCGTCCTCGTCGACGAACGACAGGACCAGCGCACCGACGACCGCGCCCGACGCTCCCGGGATCGCGAGCTGGAGCACCAACCGGCGATCCAGATTGCCGAAGCGCCAGTGCGAGACCGCCCCGGCCAGGCCGGTTGCGATCTTGGCCAGGTTGACCGACGCAGACGTGGTGATCGGGCTCATACCGCTCGCGAGGAGGAGGCTCGACGAGGTCGGCCCGAAGCCCATCCCCAGCGCCCCGTCGACGAGCGACGCGGCGAACCCCGCAAGACCGGCGATCCACAGTTCGTTCATACTACGGTAAATCTACGTTATTACCGTAGATTGTCAACCGGCGCCGGCAACGGCGGTGGTTCGCCGTCGGTCGATGTTTGGCCATGGCGGGGGCGGGTAGGGCCCTCGAACCTCTACTGAATCGAGTACCAAGATGGCGTTCATTCTCTGGCTCATTGCCGTTGTTCTCGTGATCTCCGGCATCGCTGCGATCTTTCGCAAGCAAATGGTCTACGGCATCGTGCTCATCGTGGTCGGACTCCTCGTGGGGCCCGGCGGCGTGAGCATCTTCACCTGAGACCGCACCTGACGCCGCAGGACCACCCCTGCGATCCGCTCACTCGAGCGTCGAAACCGCCTCGGCGACAGATGTTTCGCCGCCGATGACCTCGAACGTGACGTTTCGGCCCCGACCGGTGTCGATCACGGCGGCCAGCACGGCGGCGACGTCGGCCCGGGGGATCTCTCCCCGGCCGACCGACCCGCCGATGCGCACCCGCCCGGTCGGTTCGTCGTCGGTGAGTGCGCCGGGACGGATGATCGTTCCGTCGATGGTGGCCTCACGAACCGCGTCGTCGGCCTCGGCCTTGGCCCGGAGGTAGACGCTGAAGTTCTCGTCGTCCTGAGGGGGATCGTCGGCGCCCATCGAACTGATGATCAGGAATCGATCGGCGCCCACCCGAACCGCGGACCGTACTGACGCAATCGCTCCGTCGCGGTCGAGCGACTTCTTTCGCTCCGGACCACTGTCGGGACCGGCGCCGGCGGCGAACACCACCACGTCGCTCCCGTCCAGGGCGTCGTCGATGTCATCATCGCTCGCGCTCTCGAGATCACACAGGACAGGTTCGGCACCGTCGTCACGGAGGTCGCCGAACTGGGTTTCGTCCCGCACGAGGCCCCGTACGGTGCAACCCCGGGTCGAGAGCAATGGCGTGAGGAGTCGGGCGATCGAGCCGTGCCCGCCGACGATGGAGACGATCATGAGTCGGTCACCTGCACGGACTTCACGTTGACGAACTCCTTCAGGCCGAAGCCGCCGTGTTCTCGCCCGTAGCCGGAATCCTTCACGCCGCCGAACGGGAGATGCGGGTTGGCCAGGTTGTAGCCGTTGATGTTGACCATGCCGGTGTCGAACTCGTCGATCGCCATCGCGATCGCCTTCTCGACGTCCTTCGAGATGATCCCTCCACCGAGCCCGAACCGCGAGTCGTTGGCGACCTTCATGGCTTCGGCGTCATCGGCCACCCGGATGATCGACGCCACGGGTCCGAACAACTCTTCGTCGTAAGCGGGCATGCCGGGCACGACATCCTCGAGCACGGTGACGGGGTAGAAGAATCCGGGGCGGTCGGGAACCGTGCCGCCCATGGTCAGCGTCGCTCCGGCCTCGATCGACGCCCGAACCTGTTCGTGCAGTTCATCGCGCAGATCCTCGCGGGCCATCGGCCCGAGGCCGGTTGCCTCCTCGTTGGGATCGCCCATCTCGATCGTGTCGAGCTGCTCGATGAAGGCGGCGACGAACTCGTCGTAGACGGAGTCGACGACGACGAATCGCTTCGCGGCCACGCACGTCTCGCCGTTGTTGTAGATACGAGCCGTGGCGCACACCTCGACGGCAGTGGGGATGTCGGCGTCGCCGAGCACCAGGTAGGCATCGTTGCTGCCGAGCTCCATGACCGTCTTCTTCAGGTGCTCGCCCGCAGCGGCGGCCACGATGCTGCCGGCCTTGCCGCTACCGGTGAGGGTCACGCCGCGAACCAGCGGGTTTGCGATCAGTCGGCTGCTCTGTTCACTCGAGATCTTCAACACCCGGAACAGGTCCTCGGGGACACCGGCGTCGTGGTAGAGCTGCTCGAGGAACAGCGCCGAACCCCACACGCCGTGGGAGTGCTTCAGCAGGACGGCATTGCCGGCGACCAGCTGCGGGATGCTGTAGCGAATCACCTGATACGTCGGGAAGTTGAACGGTTGGATGCCGAGGATGATGCCGACGGGTCGATAGCTGATGATGGCGCGGCCACCGTCGAGCGGTCGGTCCTCGTCGGCCAGTTCGTCGGCCGCATTGTCGGCGGTCCACTCGCAGATCTGGGCGCACAGCGACACCTCGCGCTCACCGTGGGCGAGGACCTTGCCCATCTCGTCGGTCATGATCTGGGCCAGCGGGCCCGACCGTTTGCGGAGCAACACCGCGATCCTTCGGGCGATGTCGGTTCGATCCTCCAGAGGCCGGCGTCGCCATTCGCCGAACGCCGCCTGGGCAGCATCGACGATCGCCTCGACATCGGCGTCGGTGTGGTCGTCGTAGGTGGCGATCTCCTCGCCGGTCGTCGGGTTGATGGTGGTGCTCGTACTCATCGTCAGGCTCTGTTCCGGGGGGATCGGCCGCAGGACAGCGTCTGCGACAGCATCGTCATCGACGCTGACGTCGCTCTACCCGAACCAGAGACGAACAAAACGGCTCACCTCCTGACGACGACCGCCGAGTGTGGTGCGAGATACACCGTGCCGTCGACCCGCGTGGTCTGCTCGTTGCTCGACGCGAGCACGAGGGACTCGCTCCCGACTTCGACCACCTCGCGATCGTCGCCCATGTTCGCGACGACACGAACGTGCTCGTGCCCGTCCGTGCGTTCGAAGTCGACGACGTCGGCGTCATCGGAGGAGGGCCGCAGCTCGAGCGCGCCGGAATGGAGCGCCGCGTGCTCCCGCCGCAGGGACAGCAGCAGCCGATACCACTCCAAGAGCGAGTCGGCGCGACCGACCTGCGCGGCCACGTTCACGTCGACATGGTTGTCATTGACCAGAAGCCACGGCGTGGCGTCGGCCGTGGTGAACCCTGCGCCGGGGCGGGCATCCCACTGCATCGGCGTGCGCACCTCGTCACGGTTCAACCTCTCGGGGAGCCGACGGTTGAGGAACTCGGGCAGGAATCGGGCCACGGCCCGAGGGACCGGATCGATCGCCTCGGCCAGGGGGATGTAGCGGTTGGTCATCCCGATCTCCTGCCCCTGGTACATCACCGGCACGCCGCGAAGGGTGAGCAACAGCGTGGCCATCACCTTCGCCTTGTCGAGGTCGCCGCCGAGCCGGGAGAGACTGCGGGCCCGGTCGTGGTTCTCGAGCACGAGCGTCGGCAACTGCGGGGCCGGGAAGTCACGCTCGTAGCCGGCGATGAGTCGGCGCAGCGTCGAGGCACGATACGGCGCAGCGAGGAAATCGAAGGCGAAGACGAGATGCAGGCCGGGGCGACCGCGATACGCCAGGTACCGCGAGAGCACCTCGCTCGACCCGAACACCTCGCCGAGGAGCGCTCGCTCGCCGTCGAACTCGTCGGTGACCTCCCGCAGCTCCGTCGCGAGCACGAAGTTCTCCTCGGTGTTCAGGGTGCGGTCAGGGGTCTGCAGCCGGGGGATCCCCGCCACCAACAGCGGACGGCGACCGTTGTCGCGCAGCTCGATGTCGTGCATGATCGATCCGAAGATGTCGAGACGGAAGCCGTCGACGCCGCGTTCGAGCCAGCTCCGGATCATGTCGAACATCTCGCGTCGCACGTCCGGGTTGTGCCAATTCAGGTCGGGTTGGAAGTCGAGGAACGTCGCCAGATACCACTGCTCGCGCTCCTCGCACCACTGCCACGCGCGGGGGATCTGCAGCTCGGAACGCCAGTTGTTCGGCGGTCGGCGGCGACCACGCAGACCGCGACGGCCGTCGTGCCACACGTACCAATCGGCCTTCGGGTTGTCGCGCGACGACCGCGACTCGAGGAACCACGGGTGTTGATCCGACGTGTGGTTGAGCACCAGATCGAAGAGCACGCGCAGGCCGAGTTCGTGGGCACGGTCGATGAGCCGTTGGGCGTCGTCGATCGTGCCGTATTCGGGCGCCACGGCGCGATAGTCGCTCACGTCGTAGCCGACGTCGCGCTGCGGACTGGCGAAGAAGGGCGACACCCACACGGTGTCCACGCCGAGGTCGACGAGGTGCGCGAGCCGGTCGATGATGCCGGGCAGGTCGCCGATCCCGTCGCCGTCGGAGTCGACGAACGACCGCGGGTACACCTGATAGATCGTGGCCCGTCGCCACCAGTGCTCGTCGGTCATCGCTTCTCCCACAAGACACTGTCGCGCGTCGTCGCGACTGGACGTTGAGGAGTTGCGTCCGGAATCTGACCGACACGAACTACTCGGGCTGCGGCGACGGGGTTCACGATCCGAAGCCGTCGGTGGCCTCGCGCTCGGACGCTGATGCGAGTTCTTCGAAGATCGTCAGTTGGAGCCCGGCCGGAGCGGAGAGCCTGGCGTTTAACGATCGCCAGGGCGTCTCGACCGGGTCGGCGCCGAGCTCCGCGCCGGCGGTGGTGAGTGCGGTGGTGGCGGAGCGGGCGTCGTCGACCTCGAAGGCCAGCCGGATGTGAGGCGACACCCTCCGACCGACCTCGACGTCGTCGATCAGGTCGACCTGGGCGCGGTTCGCGATCTCGAGCGTCGCCCGCCCTGCCTCGAGAATCGTCACCTGCGCATCACCGTCGCCCGAGAATGCGGCACTCTGCTCCAGGCCGAGCACATCGCGGTAGAAGGCAACGGCGGCAAGGTAGTCATCGGCCTCGACCACGACGCGCAGTTGACGAACTCGGGGAGCTGCGTTCTCGCTCATGGCCACGACCGTATTCCCTCCGGCGGCCGGACCACTGGGGGTTCATTCACGAGGTCACTCTCGTGTCGGTGAGCGCGCAGGGGCGAGGTGGGTGGCCACGCGACGCACGGCATCCGCGACGGACCCCGGCTCGAGGACGGCGACCGGGCCGGTCAGCGCGATGCGGGCGATCGACATGGTGAGCCAATCGGGGTCGTCGCCTCGCACTCGGATGACGCATGAATCCGCATCGGTCTCGGTGGGAGTGTGGTCGACCCAGCGGAGAACATCCTCGATCTCCGCATAGGGGACGTCGACGGCGACGAGGACCTCGATGTTGCGGGGTATCGAACCGAGCGACGTCGCGACGAAACTCGCCGCGTCGCCGCCGGGGATCTCGCGGGGCGTGAATCGGCGACCCGCCAGTCGGGGCTCGAGCATCCGATCCAACCGAAATGTTCGCCAGTCCGCACGGCGCTGATCCCATGCCACGAGGTACCATCGACGACCGGCCGTGACGAGCTGGTGCGGTTCGACGAGACGGCGACTGTCCTCCCCGTCGCGACGCCGGTAGTCGAATCGCACTTCCTCCCGGTCTCGGCACGCGGCGGCGAGCACGCTGAGCGCATCGGAGTCGACCATGTCGTCGTCGCGACCGCTCCACCTCATCGAAGTGACGCTCGAGTGCAGGGCCGACACGCGGCGTCGCAGCCGGTCGGGCAGCAACTGCTCGATCTTGGTCAACGCCCGCAACGACGTCTCCTCCATGCCGCCGATGGCCGCGCCGGCCGCATAGCGGAGCCCGACCGCGACAGCCACTGCCTCGTCGTCGTCGAGCACGAGCGGCGGCACATGGGCACCCACCGCGAGGCGGTAGCCCCCGTCGGCGCCGGTCGTGGCGTCGACCGGGTAGCCGAGCTCGCGCAGCCGATCGACGTCGCGGCGCACCGTGCGTTCGGTGACCTCGAGGCGTTCGGCCAGTTCGGCTCCCCGCCACAACCGGTGGGTCTGCAGCAGCGAGAGCAGTTCCAGTGCTCGTCCGGTGGGGTCTTTCCGCATTTTCCCAGCTTGTCAGAACTTGCGGACAGATTCTGTCCGCAGCGTTTCGTATGTTCGTGCTCGACCTCCTGAAAGGAACATCGATGCCCCACTCCGCCACCCAGAGTCCGCCGATCGAATCACCACCCCCGACGGCAGCACCGAATCGACCGGCGATCGCCGCCCGCGGACTGACCCGCGCCTTCGATGCCGGCGACGCCGTGTCCGGGCTCGATCTCGCCATCGCACCCGGCGAGATCTACGGCTTCCTCGGTCCGAACGGGGCCGGCAAGTCCACCACGGTACGAATGCTCTGCACCCTCCTCGCGCCGACCTCCGGCACCGCCGAGATCGCCGGCCACGACATCGTCGACGACCCCCAGCAGGTCCGCCTGCGCATCGGTGCCGCGCTGCAGGACATCTCCCTCGATCCCCGCCAGACCGGTCGCGAACTCCTGCGGCTGCAAGGGCGTTTCTACGGCCTGACGAACACGGTGATCGACAAGCGTATGCGCGAGCTCACGAGCCTGGTCGACATCGGCGAGGCACTCGATCGTCGCATCGACACCTACTCGGGCGGTATGCGCCGCCGTCTCGACCTCGCCGCTGCGCTGGTCCATCAGCCCGAGGTGCTGTTCCTCGACGAACCGACGACCGGGCTCGACCCGGCCAGCCGGGCCCGGGTCTGGGAAGAGGTTCGCAACCTCAACGAACAGCTCGGCATGACCATCATGTTGACGACCCAGTACCTCGAAGAGGCCGATGCCCTCGCCCATCGCATCGGCATCATCAATGCCGGCGGCCTGGTCGCCGAAGGCACACCCGCCGAATTGAAACGACAGGTCGGGCGCGACATCGTGCTCGCCGAGATCCCCGGTGATCTGACGATCGCCCGCGAGGCCCTGTTGGCCATTCCCGGGATCGATGCGATCGACACCGACAAACAGGTGTTGCGCATCGCCACGGCCGACGGCGCGAAGACCGTGGGTCCGATGGCCATCGCCCTCGATGCCGCCGGCATCGACTTCGCCGGACTCAGCCTTCGCTCCACCACGCTCGACGACGTGTTCCTCGAGCTCACCGGCACCCGTATCCAGACCGAGACCGCCACCGAAACCAACGAGGAAGCCCGATGACCACCACGACCATCCGCCAACCGTCGAGCAACACGCTCGCCCGCCCGAGCGGCATCGTCCGCGACACGATGACCGTGGCGGGTCGCGCCCTGCGGGCCGTGCCCCGCGACCTCGAAGGGGTCGTCCCGCCCGTGCTCATCGCCATCTTCTTCTTCGTCGTGAACATCGCCACGCTCGAACGACTCACCGAGGGCGCGGCTGCCGGGTTCGACTACACCGCGTTCCAGATGCCGACGGCGATCCTGCTCGGTGTCACCGGCGTCTCCCGCGCACCTGCGGTGGTGCTCGATGTGCAGAACCGCTACGTGGACCGGATGCTGCTCACCCCGGTGCGGCGAACGTCGATCCTCGTCGGCCACATGCTGGCCGACGTCGCGGTGGCCGCTGCGCTCACCCTGCCGATCCTCGCGCTCGGGTTCATTCTTGGCGTGCGATTCGAGGCCGGCCCGTTGGGCATCCTGGCGTTCATCGCGATCGCGGCGTTCTGGAGCCTGGCCTTCGCCGGCTTCGGCTACGCCATCGCCCTCAAGACGGGCAATCCGGCGGCGGTGAACTCCAGCTTCATGCTGTTCTTCCCGTTCCTGTTCCTGACCTCGTCCTACGTCCCACGCGATCAGCTCACCGGCTGGCTCGACACCGTCGCCGGCCTGAACCCGGTGACCTACATCCTCGACGGGCTGCGCTCACTCACCTTCAACGGCTGGGACTGGAGCGAACTGGGTCAGACCATGCTCGCCATCGGCCTCGTCGCCGTCCTCAGCATGAGCATGTGCTTCGCGGCGCTGCGGGGCCGAGTCGACCAGAACTGAGGCCGATGGGCAGGCGACACCTCGCGTCGGCGGCCGTAGGCTTCGGGCTCGGTGTCGTTTCCGCGGCGATGCATCGTGCATCGCTCCGATTCGGGGAGAGCTGAGTGCATCCGGCAGCCCTCAAACTGTTCGGCGGGCTCTTCGTCATCGTCGTGGCGATTGGCGTGATCGTGGCTCGTCAGGAATCTCGTTCGGACTCCGAGATCGCGGAAGTCGACGGGCGTGACGACGACGATGACCTGCCGGCCGATCCGGACGATCCAACGGCGCCGACGACATCGACGGCGGTGAGCCGACCGAGCACCACCCTGGCGCCGCTGCCCCCGTACGACGGGTGGGTCGATCCGCGAAGCAGCGGCCGGCCGTGGGGCGACGCGGTCGAGGGGTTGTTGACCTTCCGCGGCAACCCGACCCGCTCCTACTACGGGTCGGGACCCGTGCCCCGTGCGCCGGAGATCGCGTGGTCCTACCCATCGGAGCCGATGTGTGGCATCAGCGACCCCGGCACCGGTCCCCGCCAATGGTGTGGCACAGGCTGGACGGGTCAGCCCACGATCTTCGAACGCGACGGCGTCACGTGGAGCGTGTTCGGCGCCTATGACTTCGGCGTGCACTTCGTCGATGCCGACACCGGCGACGAACTACTGCCGCCGTTCTTCACCGGCGACCTGATCAAGGGGTCTGTCACCGTCGACCCGGACGGCTACCCGTTCGTCTACGTCGGCTCCCGCGACAACCTGCTACGAGTGATCTCCTTCGAGGGGGACGAACCGGTCGAGCTCTGGTCGTTGAACGCCAACGCCGTCGCGGAGCCCCGGTGGAACAACGACTGGGACGGTTCCCCGCTCGTCATCGACGACCATCTCTTCGCGGGGGGCGAGAACTCGTGGTTCCACATCGTCAAGCTCAATCGCGGTACCGACGCCGACGGTCGCGCGACGGTCGACCCGGAGCTGGTCTTCGCCGCGCCCGGTGGGACGAGGAGCTCCTCGAGGTCCACGGCCCGAACGTCTCCATCGAGAACTCGGTCGCCGTCACCGGCAACACCGTCTACTTCGCGAATTCCGGCGGCTTGTTGCAGGGTTGGGACATCACGGGACTGGCGACCGGTGTCGAGCCCCAACGGGTGTTCCGGTTCTGGCTCGGCGACGACACCGATGCCTCGATCGTCGCCGACGACGAGGGCTTTCTCTACGCCGCCGTCGAGTACGAGAAGGAGAACCAGCGCTCGAAGGAAGTCGGCCAACTCGTCAAGATCGACCCCACTGCGCCCGACGACCCGATCGTCTGGTCCGTCGCCGATCGGGACGGCGTGCCCGGCGGGCTGTGGGCCACCCCAGCAGTCACGGACACGATGGTCTACGCCTCGACCAACACCGGCCGACTCCTCGGCGTCGACCGACGGAGCGGCGACATCGTCTGGGAGAAACGGTTCGGCCAGCCAATCTGGAGCTCACAGGTCGTGGTCGACGACGTCCTCATCCAGGGCGACTGCGCCGGATTGGTCCACGCCTACGACGTCAGCGATCCGACCGTCGACCCACCCGAACTGTGGAAACTCGAGCTCGGTGGCTGCATCGAATCGACCCCGGCCGTCTGGGACGGGCGCATCATCGTCGGTACCCGAGAGGGCCGCGTCCACATGTTCGCCGACCCGACCAGGGCTGAGTAGCACCGAAGGATGGCCGGCCGTCAGCGTGGGCTACGACCACAACGAAGCCGAGGGCGGGTTCCGAGCACGATCGTCGCCGTAGCCTCGGTCTCGATGGGCAGGGAACGACTCGATGCCGAGCGCGCCTCGGTGGCCGAGGCCGCGTCGACGTGACTGCCGCGGGAACGCGACCGTTCGACCCGCGACGGGTGCCCTTCTACTACGGCTGGGTCGTCGTCATCGCCGGAACGATCGGTGCGATGGCGTCGGTGCCCGGGCAGACCGTCGGCGTCAGCGTCTTCACCGATGATCTGATCACGACGACCGGGCTGACCCGTCTCCAGCTCGCAATCGCCTATCTCGTCGGAACCGGGTCGAGCGGCCTGCTCATCGGCGCGGGCGGCCGAGCGATCGACCGCTACGGGTCTCGAGTGGTCGCACTCGGGGCGACGGTCGGCCTGGCGACGACCACGGTCGGGCTGAGTGTGGTCGGGCCGATGAGCACCTGGGTCGGTGTCGTCGTCATGTCGATCGGCTTCGGATGTCTCCGGTTCAGCGGACAGGGTCTGCTCACGCTGGCCTCGCGGACCATGGTCGCCCAGTGGTTCGAGCGTCGGCGTGGACTCGTGACCTCGCTCTCGAGCGCGTTCATCAGCTTCTCGTTCGCCGCCACCCCTGCGCTGTTGCTCGCCCTGATCGACCTCGACGGATTCCGCACCGCGTGGCGAATCATGGCCGTGGTGCTGGTGGCCGTGGTCGGCCCGATCATCGTCGTCCTCTACCGGGTGAGCCCCGAGGCGGCCGGCATCCCGATCGACGGCGGCCGCGCGACCCCACTCGACGAGCACATCCCGGCGCCGGTCATCGGGACCGAGCAGGACGCCACCCGTTTCGAGGCGCTCCGCGATGTCCGCTTCTGGGCCTTGACCATCCCGGTTGCCGCCCTCGCGTCGACCAGTACGGCCATCACGTTCCACATCGTCGACCTCGGGTCGGAGCTCGGCCTGACCGACGCCGAGGTCGTTCGCATCTTCGTTCCCATCGCGTTCGTCAGCGTGCCGGTCACACTCTTCACCGGCTGGTTGATCGACCGCGTGACCCCGTTCGCGGTCGCAATAGTGATGGCTGCCGCCCAGCTGGTGATGTATCCCACGGTCGGTCTGCTCGATACCGGCTGGGGCGCCGTGGCCGCCGTGACGACCTGGGGTGTCTCACAGGGGTGCTTCTCCGCACTGACATCCGCCGCGATCCCGAAGGTCTTCGGGCGGCGACATCTCGGTGCGGTCGCCGGTGCTCAGATGAGCACGATGGTGATCGGCAGCGCTATCGGACCGGCGTTCTTCGCTCTGGTCCACTCGATCGCCGGCGGCTATCGCACCGCGCTCTGGATCTCCACCGTCATCCCTGCCGTCGGCCTGATCCTGTCCATCGCCGGGCTCCGACAACATCGACGCCTCGGCAGCGTGCGTCACGATCGGCGCAGTGAACGGCGGCGGTGACCGAAACGGCGACGAGGCAGCTGCCATTCGTCGTGTCTTGACAACCATCGAGCAGGGTCTTTCGTCCTCCTCGTGTTGTCGCTGCGGCGTCAGAGCGCGACGATGGAGGTAGCGACCCCCGCACCAACGCGAGCGCACCGAAGGACGATCGATGTCGACCACCGAGCCCAATTACACGGTCATCACTGCCGATTCCCACGCCGGCGGCAGCCACGAGCAGTACCGCGAGTACCTCGACGAAGCATGGCGCGACGAGTTCGACGCGTGGCGCGGAAAGTACAAGAACCCGTGGAAGGACCTGCGCGACGACGACCTGCGGGTTCGCAACTGGGACGACGAGCGCCGCGACCGCGACCAGCTGGCCGACGGCGTCGTCGGCGAGGTCATCTTCCCGAACACGGTGCCGCCCTTCTACCCGGGCTTCGTGCTCTTCGCCGGGCCACCCAAGGAAGGCGACGAGTACGAGCGCCGCCGGGCCGGCATCCACGCCCACAACCGTTGGATGGCCGACTTCTGCGCGAGCCGTCCCAACCGGCGCGCCGGCATCGGCCAGATCTTCCTCAACGACATCGACGATGCCATCGAGGACGCGAAGTGGATCAAGGAGAACGACCTGCGCGGCGGGGTCCTCCTACCGACGGTGGCCCCCGACGTGAAGTGGGTCAAGCCGCTCTACGACCCGGAGTACGACCGCCTGTGGGCGGCGCTGGTCGATCTCGACATGCCCGTCCACCTCCACGGCGGCACCGGTTCGCCGAACTACGGCAAGTACCCGGCCACCCAGGCGATCATGATCTCCGAGGTGGGCTTCTACGGTCTACGCAACTACGAACACATGCTGCTGGCCGGCGTGTTCGAGAAGTTCCCGACAATGAAGTTCGTGATCACCGAAGCCGGTTCCGGCCAGTTCGAGACCACGAATCGCAAGCTCGACGGCATCATCCGGAGCATGCGTCAGGGTTCGATCGGCGAACTCAAGTACGAAGAGGGCGCCGGCCTGCCCAAGCTCGCCAGCGAGTACTTCAAGCAGAACGTGTGGCTCGGCGCGTCGTTCCCCTCGAAGGCCGACGTGGCCAAGCGCGACGTCGTGGCCGAGGGCCGGTTCATGTGGGGCAGCGACTACCCCCACGACGAGGGATCCGGGCCGTTCAGCCGCGAGCACCTCCGCCAGGTGATGATCGATGTCCCCGTCGAGGAGAAGCGTCGGCTTCTCGGCCTCAACGCCGCCGACCTCTACGGCCTCGACGTCGACGCACTCGCACCGCTGGTGGCCGAGTACGGCCCGACCGTCGCCGAACTCGAGGAGCCCCTCACCGAGCTGCCCGACGGCGCCAACCGGGCGCTGCTGGTCAACGCCGGCTGAACCTGCCGGTCCGACCGCTCGGGGGTTTCGTTCCCGGCGAGCCTTCAATCGTGGTAGGGCGCGCCCGTTGGGACGTTCGCCGTTTTGAGCGGCACGGCCGTCGGCTCGATTTCACTTGCAAACCAGCATCTACCTCCGTACTCTCACTTGCAATCCACAAGTGATAGTGCGGCGGGTGGTCGATCGTCTGTCGCCCGGAAGGCACCATGAAGCGATTCGTCCACCAGAGCCTTGCCGTCGTCGGCTCGGCGATGTTCACGGGGGTCATGCTCACGATCGGGCTCGCGCTCGGCCGCTACTGGCTCGATCTCGAGCCGCAGGAATTCGCGGTGTGGTTCGAAGCGAACTTCATCCTGCTGCTGCCCTGTGTCGTGGTCACACTGGTTCCCGCGTTCATCGGTGTGGGCTGGTTGCTGAAGCGGGACTGGGACGTGCCTCGACTGCGCAGAGGCTGGCTGATCGCGTTCGCCGGCTTGGGTATCGCATCAGCGATCACCGCCGTCTACCACCTCCCGGCCAACTTCCGTCTGTGGGGCCTGGACCAGACCGACGCCGAGGTCACTTCCGAGCTCCGCTGGTGGCTGATCATGCACGTACCGCGGACGCTCGCGGGCCTCGTCGGCGCCGTCGCCGCGCTGTGGACCGCGCTCGAATCCGCGCAGGCGCTGCCGTCTCCGGCCGCTCACGAACGAGAGCCCACCGCCACGTCCGGCCTGACCGGCGGAGCATCAAGATGAGCGGTGTGACCATCGGCGTCTTCGGGGCGACCGGACTCACGGGACGACGAGTGGTCGGCCACGCCCTCGATGAGGGCCATACGGTCCGGGGCATGGCCCGCAACCTGACCAGGATCGGCATCGAACACCCCGACCTGACCGTCGTCGAGGGAGACTTCGAGAACATCGCCGCGCTGCAGACGACCGTGGAGGAGACGACGCACGTCATCTGCTGCGGAGGCGGTACCTACGGCAAGGGATACGACAAAGGGATGATGACCCGATTCGTCCAGCGACTCTGGCCGATCCTCGACGCGGAACCGTCACTCACCGCCTTCCTGTTCCAGTCCGTCATCTTCGCCCGCGACCTGGACGGCACGATCCCGCCGCTCCTGCGAGCAACGGCTCCCCGTCACCCGCCCGGGAAGAATCGCCGAGAAGGACTCACGCTCGACGCTCGTCGCCAGCCCGAAACCGAGCTTCGCGTCGATCACCTTCACCGACCTCGGAGCCTTCAACCTCGCCGCCGTCCAGGACGAGTCGTTCTACGAAACAGCCCCCTTCGTCGCCCCGGAGAAGTAGCCGAGCCGACCCCGCCGCCGCCTTCCTCGAGACCTTGTACGCCGAGATCTACCGGATGTGATGGTCGTGGGCGAACACGATGGCGGCGCTGCGGTCGCGTAGGCCCAGCTTGGTGAGCGCGCGGCTGAGATGGGTCTTGATGGTCGCTTCGCTGACGAACAACTCGGCGGCCGCTTCGCGGTTGTTGAACCCGCGCCCGACCACCTTGAGCACGTCGAGTTCCCTGTCGGTGAGCACCGAGAGGTCGATCGGCTCTCGGGGCGTCTGGTCCCGATAGGCATCGAGCACCCGGCCCGCCACATGCGGGTCGATCCAGGCATCGCCCGCGGCGACGGCGGCGAGGGCACGCAGGATGTCCTCACCCGGGGCGGACTTCAGCACGAACCCGGCGGCGCCGGCCCGAAGTGCGGCGGCCAGCGTGTCGTCGTCGTCGAACGTGGACAGCACCAGGACCGGCGGGCCGCCGGTGGCGCGCACGTTCGCGGTTGCGGTGGCACCGTCGACGCGTTTCATGCGGATGTCCATCACGACGACATCGGGGGAGCACCGCTCGATCAGCTCGACCACTTCGTCACCGTCGGCGCACTCGCCCACGACCGTGAGCTCAGGGTCGGTGGCGATCAGACTCCGCAAGCCTTCGCGAATGACCTCCTGGTCGTCGACCAGCAACACGCGAATCATGTCGGGATCCTGGCCCGCAGTACCCACCGTCCATCGCCGCCGGAACCGCTGGCCTCCAGCGTTCCGCCGATGGCGTTGACCCGCTCGCGCATGCCGACGAGTCCACTCCCCGGCGTCGTGGCCGGGCGGCGAACGTAGCAATCGTTGACGATCTCGACGCCGACGTCGGTTCCGGCCACCTCGACGGTGACACCGACCGTTCCCGTGCCATGGCGTACGGCGTTGGTCAGCCCCTCCTGCACCACCCGGTAGACGGTCAGCGCGGTCGGGGCGGGCACGTCGTCGAGGCCCCCGCTGGCGGTGTAGGCGATGTCGGCCCCGGCGGTGCGAAAGCTCTCCACCAGCTCCGGCAGCTCACCGGCCAACGGTGTCGGCGGTGCGGTGCCGGGGTCGTCGCGCAGGAGCCGCACGACACTGCGGATGTCGTCCATCGACCGGCGCCCCTGTTGCTCGGCGCGTTCCAACGACGCGATCGCGGCGTCGGGATCCGAGCGCACCGACAGCCGAGCCGCCGCCGTGTGCAACATCGACGCCGACAGCGTGTGCCCGACGACGTCGTGGACCTCCCCGGCGAGTCGGCGACGCTCGTCGGCCAGCGTGTGCTCGGCGAGCTCACGTTCGATCGCCAGCCGATCATCGAGAATCCGCAGGAAGACGAGGATCATGCCGAGCGTGCCGAGCCCGACGAGCATCACCCGCGCCTCGAAGTCGGACCGGCCGACGCCCTGGCTGATCAGCACCAAGGAGATCGCCACCGGGACTGTCACTGTCCACACCGGCGAAGTGGCATCGCGGGGGCCCTGCGCCAGCGCGCTCAGTCCGTAGCTCAGCATTCCACCGCCGATGAGGCTCGCGGCCAGGCCTCCGATCCACGACAGCTCCCACATTGCGATGCCGGATGACCAGATGACGAGCCCGACGACCACCAGCCCGCGCGTCCACCGACGCCGCCGCCGATCAGCGGGCATTTCGTCGATCGCCCGGTCGGAAGCCATCGTCGAATCCTCCCAGACACAGCACGACGCCGCATCGGTCGCCGGGATGATCCGAGCTGGCTCGGAAGATGACTCCGATCAGTTCCCAGGCAGACGACTACGCCGCGCGCTCGCCCGACACTGGTCACATCTCGCCGCGGAACCCGTCCATGGCGAACACCGAGAGGACCTCCACCATGACCAACCAGAGCGAGCAGACGCACCAACCCGCCTGGCAGACACCGTTCCTGTTCGGCCTCCTCGGGGTCGTAGTGGGCGTCGCCATCGGCGCCGGAACCGGCATGTGGTGGATGATGGGCGTGCTCGGCGGGACCTTCCCTGCCATCGGCATCGCTCGGCAGGCGAAACGTTGAGGCGATCCCGGCACGCACACGCCGTCGCTCGCCCCGCGTCGGGACCGACCACCAACGCGGAGCGGATCACGTCGCTCGACCTGATCCGTGGTGTCGCCATCCTGGGAATCCTGCCGATGAACGCATTGGTCTTCGGCCTCGCCGACACCGCCTACTTCAACGTGTCCGCCGATGGAGTCGAACAACCGCTCGATTGGATCATCGGCATCCTCACGATGGTCTTCGTGGACCAGAAGATGATGGCGCTGTTCTCACTGCTGTTCGGTGTCGGCGTCGTCATCTTCGCCGAGCGAGCTGCAGCCAAGAACCGGCGCGTGGTGTGGCTCAGCCTGTGGCGCTTCGCCCTGCTCCTCGGGGTCGGGGTGGCCCACGCGGCGCTGTGGTTCGGCGACATCCTCGTGCTCTACGCGATGTGTGCTCCGATCGTGCTCCTCGTGCGCAAACTCCCCGCCCGCCTCCTCGCGGGCGCCGGAGTCGTACTCGCCCTCGCGGGCGCCGCTCTGGCGCCGTTCGTCCAGGCGACGATCGGCGCAGATGGCACCGAACTCGGCGACTATTGGTTCGCCGGTGCCGGAGCGAAGTCCACCGACGTGCAGGACTGGTTCCTGCTCAATGCCGGCGGCCGAGCACTCGGTCTCATGCTCATCGGCGTCGCCCTCTACCGGCTCTGCATCGTTCAGGGCGAACGCGACAACGCCTACTACCGACACCTCGCGCGGTGGGGCATCGGCGCCGGCGCCGCGGTCACCGCTGTCGGCTCGACGATCCACATCGCCACCGACTGGTCCGCCGACCACGCCCTCACGGGCACCATCCCCACCGGGCTCGGCACCATCCCCATGGCGCTCGGCTACATGGCCGCCATCATCCTGTGGAACCGCAGCGGCAGCCGCCACCTCGAACGCTTCCGCAACGCGGGCCGCATGGCGCTCACCAACTACCTGACCCAGACCTTCGTCGGTCTCGCCACGCTCGGTTGGCTGCTCGGCGGGGTCGACCTCACCCGCACCATGATCGCGGTCTGGATCCTCGCCGTCTGGGCCCTCCAGCTCTGGTGGTCGACCTGGTGGCTCGAACGCTTCCGCTACGGCCCGTTCGAATGGGCGTGGCGATGCGGTACCTACCGATCATGGCAGCCGCTGCGCAGGCCACGCAGACGGGCGCTGATGCCGACCTGAGCCTGATGGGGCGAGATCGAGACCGAGCCGATCGGCACCCCCAACACCCACCCGCTTCTCCTGCGGAGGTCGACCATCGACGGTGATCATCGGGCCGCGTCCATCCGCGTCGCGCGGTCGGAGCTGGCCCGGAGCAGGACGATGCCGGCCCAGGCGAACCAGACGATCGAGCCGAGCCCGAAGACTATGCCGACGTCGGACAAGCCGGGCACGAGGGTGATGAGGCCCGCGGCGCCGCTGGCGACGCCGATGACATTCATCCCGGTGGGGAGGCGGCGGCTGCCCCAAGCGGCGAGGCTGACCAGCAGGATCCACATGCCGCCGACGAGTTCGTTGCCGCCGCCGAGCCCCTCGGTGACGGCGTCGATGCTCGACCACAGCGTCTCGGCAGCTGCGGGGTCTGTCTCGTCGAGGTCGGCGACGGCGGTGATGCCGATGTTGGAGATCATGCCGGTGGCGAACATCAGGCCGGCCCAGATGTAGGCGAACACGGCGCTGGCGTCGGCAAGAAGCGGGCTGACGTCGGCGAGGCGGGCGTGCAGCGCACGGGCCAGCGGGATGATGGCTGCGCCGAACACCAGGAAGATCACCAGATACCAGGCGAACAACGTGCCCTGGTGCCCGACGAGGAATTCGACCGACTCGGCCGGCGTCGGGTCGCCCTCGGTGTAGTCGCTCAGACTGCTGACGAGGAGTGCGATGCCGAAGATGAATGTCGTCGCGGCGACGAGAGCGCCGAAACCACCGGCTTTGGCCGAATACCGCCCGGGCCTCGTGGGTGTCGGCGGGGTGTGGATCGTGGTCATTGCTGTTCCTTTCGGTTTGCTGGATGGTGGAGGGGTGTGGGCTGGGCGGGATCGACGGGTGCGATGCTGACGATCTCGATGGCGACCGATGTCAGGTGGGCGAGGACCCCGTGGAGGTGGGCCGGGTCTCGGATCGCGCCGATGAGCTGCGTTGTCCCGGATTGCGGGTGGTCGATGGTGAAGTCGTCGCTGAGGAAGCCGAGGATTCGGTCGGTGGCGTGGCCACGGATGACGATCTCGTAGGTGGTCGGCTCGTTCATGGGCTCATCGTTGCTTCGAGGAGGGTGAGCCGTCGTCGCTCGTCAGCCGATCTCACCCGGGTGAGATCCACCGCGGGTCGGATCGGATTCCGTGCGGCCGCCGTCGTAGGATCGGGTCATGGAGGCGGGTGAGGCGTTCACGTTGGTGGCGACGAAGATGACTGCGCCGACGCCACCGTCGCGGTTCGCCGCTCGGCCCGAGCTCGAGGCGAGGCTCGATCAGGCGGCCTCCGATGACGGGGTCCGTGTCGTATTGGTGAGCGCACCTGCGGGGTCGGGCAAGTCGACGTTGGTCGCCGCGTGGCAGCAGCACCGGAGCGATTGCGCATGGCTCCAGGCTGACAAGGCCGATGGTGATCCGGCCCGCTTCTGGGGCCATGTGGTGGCCGCGCTCGAGGCGGTCGTTCCCGGCCTCGAGGACGCCGCTGGTGCGGCGATTCCCGGATCGGGGGCCGACGCCACTGCACTCATCGAGCGGCTCACGAACGAACTGGCGAACACCTCGCCGGCGTTGTTGGTCATCGACGACTACCACCTCATCGCCAACCCGGTGATCGACGAGGCCGTCGAGTATCTGATCGAGTTGTCCCCGTCGACGTTCACGTTGGTGCTGTGCACCCGGCTCGATCCTTCGGTGCGACTCGGGAGGCTGCGGGTGAGAGGTCAACTGGCCGAGATTCGCGCTGCCGACCTGCGGTTCGCCCCGGGCGACGCCTCCGTGCTGCTCGCCCAGCGGGGTGGCGCACCCTCGAGCCAACAGGTCGACGCTCTGTGCGAACGCACCGAGGGCTGGGCCGCCGGACTCGTACTCGCCGGCATGTCACTCGCAGCCGCCGCCGACGGCGATGCCTTCGTTGCATCATTCCAAGGCGACGACCGCCTCGTCGTCGAGTACCTCACCGACGAGTTCCTCTCCGGCGTCACCGACGACGACCGCCTCCGCCTCCTGCAAACGTCGGTCCTGGATCGAATGTGCGGACCCCTGATCGACGCGGTGTGTGAAACCACCGACGGCACCGGCTGGCTCGAGGAGCTTGCAACGCGCAACCAGCTGGTGGTCGGGCTCGGCCGGTCCAGCGAGTGGTACCGCTATCACCACCTGCTGCACGACGTGCTCCGCATGAAGGCATCGGCATCGACGCAGTTGGACGACCTGCATCGTCGAGCCGGCGCGTGGCACCGAGACCACGGCGACCTGGATCGCGCCGCCGAGCACCTGTTGGAGGCCGGTGACCTGGACGCAGCCGCCGACGTCATCGCCGCGCACAGCATGGATCTGCTGAACCTGGGCCAGGTGGAGACCGTGAGCGGCTATCTGGAGCGCTTGGGGACCACCGTCAGTACCCACTTGCGGTGTGCCGTGCTGCTCGGCTGGATCCACGCAGTCCAGGGGAACGTGGACGAAGCAGATCGTTCGCTCCAGCACCTGCGCAGGCTCGAAGCCACCAGCCCGGCCGATGCGTTCGCATCGGGGTTGATCGCCGGCCTCGCAGTGCTGATCCACGTGAACCGTGGCGACGTCGACAGCGCCATCGCCGACGCTGCGGTGGCTCCGGAAGTCACCGACGCCACCCAGACGCTCGTTTTGGGTCAGGCGTTCGTGTGGGGAGGCCGTTTCGACGACGCCGAGCCGATCCTGACCCGGGCCGGCAGGCTTGCGGCCGAGCACAGCGACCAGTTCGCATTGGCGGGCACACCGAGCATGGCCGCCGTCGCTGCGCTGGAATCAGGCGAGACCGAGGCCGCGCGCCGATCGGCACGGAAGACCATTGCGGCCACAGCCCACCACGGCGCCCCCGAGGGCGGGCATAGCGCGGTGGCCCGCAGCGTGCTGGCCCGCACCTCCGCTGATCCCGATGACGCACGGACGCAGGCCCGGCGCGGTGTCGAACTGGCGCGCGGTGCCGCCGGCCGCCTGACCGCCGCGTACGCTCTGGCCGGAGCGGCCGATGTCCTCTGCGCGCTCGACGAAGCCGACGGACCAGCGCTCGCCCGCGAAGCCCGGTCGCTCGTCGACCAGTGCGCGGACCCCGGCATCGTCGGTCGGTACCTGGCCCGGGTGGAGGCCCGACACCAGCTCGGTGGCCCCGCACCGAAGGCCGATGGCCTGGTCGCGGACCTGACCGAGCGTGAGGTCGCCGTGCTCCGCTATCTGCCCTCACCCATGTCGCAACGCGAGATCGCCAACGAGCTCTATGTGTCGCTCAACACCGTGAAGACCCACTGCAAGGCGATCTACCGCAAGCTCGGCGTCGGCGACCGCAAGGCCGCCGTCCAGGCCGCCAGAGACGTCGACCTGCTGTAGCGGTTCGAACCGACCGGACCGGAACCGGACGCGGAGCGCACCTGCGCATGGTCAGAGCCGGACGTTCACTACCGATCGTCCTCGGGTGGCTCGATGAGCGGCTCCGCTTCGGTGGACGGTTCCGCGGTCGACAACAGCGCGACCTCGGTGATGGCGTGGCCGCGCATGGCTCGCACGGTGAGGCGCCAACCGTCGACGGTGGTCTCGTCCCCCGGTGCGGGGATCGAGCCGAGTCGGTCCAGCACGAGGCCGGCGATCGTCGTGTACTCCCCGCCGGGCACGTCGACATCGATGTCGGGCAGATCGTGGATCGGGAAACGGCCGGGCAGGACGATCGTGCCGTCGGCTTCGTGGACGACGGTGGCGAGATCGGGGTCCGTTTCGTCGTAGATCTCGCCGACGAGCTCCTCCACCAGGTCCTCGACGGTCACGATTCCGGCAGCACCCCCATGTTCATCGACCACCAACGCCATCTGGACGCGACGTGTCTGCATCTGCCGCAGCACACGGAGCGCCTTGGCCGAGTCGGGGAACATCGGGATCTCCATCACCACCGCCGACACCGGTTCGTCGCCGGCATCGAGCAGTTGCCTCAGATGCACCATCCCGGTCACGTGGTCGAGTCCGCCACCCGCCCCCACTGGGGCCCGGCTGTGACCTGACGCGGCGAGTCTCACGAGCGCGTCGCGGCACGGCCAAGCGTCGTCGACGACGAACACGTCCCTTCGAGGGACGAGGATCTCGTCGAGGGTGCGTTCGGCGATCTCGAACGCGCCATCGATGATCTGTCGCTGCTCCGTCGTGAACGTCGGCTGCACCGCGACCATGTCGCGCAGCTCCTCCTCCGAGACCTCCTCGCGCTGCACGGTCGGATCGGCCCCCATCAACCGCACCGCGATGTCGGTCGAATGCGACAGCAGCCACACCGCCGGGCGGGTCAGCTTCGACAGGACCGCGAGCGGCCGGGCCATCAGCAGACCCCAGCGCTCCGCCTTCTGCATGGCGACCCGCTTCGGTGCCAACTCCCCGAACACCAGCGTGAAATACGCCAGCACGAGTGTGACGACCACCACCGACGCGGGGCCGGCGCCGCCGCCGAGGAACCCGAGCGGCTCCTCCAACGGCTCGGCGAGCGAGACCGCGGCCGCGGCGGACGCGAGGAACCCCGCGAGAGTGATGCCGATCTGGATGGTTGCGAGGAACTGGTTCGGCTGGCGGGCCAGCTTCGCCAGCACCGCCCCCGTGCCGGACTGCTTCTCCAGCCGTTGCAGCTGCCCCTCGCGCAGCGACACCAACGCCAGCTCGGTGCCGGCGAAGGCCGCGTTGACGATCACGAGCACGCCCACGAGCCCGAGTTGGATCCACACGTCAGACATCGCCACCCTGCCATCTTTCGAACCGGCCCGCGGGAAGGGCGAGGACCCGCCTACGGGATGCTCGCGTCGTACTCGGGGGATCCGGTGCGGTGTTCACGACGATCGACCTGAAGGCTAGCGCCAACCCGCCCATGGGGCCCCGGCCCGAGGAGGCTCCGTGGTCGCTCGACCGCTGGCCGGATGTGCCGACACAGATCATCATCGGCCCCTGCGCGGCCGCTCACACAAGAGAGGTGTCAGAACCTCGCTCCAGCCAGTCCAGGATCGCTCGGGTTGTCTCGTCCGGCAGTTCTTGCTGGATCCAGTGGCCGCAGTCCAGGCTGATCTCGTCCACGGCGGGGACGAACTCGGACAGACGTTCGGACCTCGGGATCGGGTCCTGCTCGCCATAGATCATGAGTGCCGGCGTTCGTACGATCGGGTCGACATCTGCCAACAGGTGCCAGTTGCGGTCCATGTTCCGGTACCAATTGATGCTGCCGGAGAACCCTGCCGTTTCGAATGCGGAGACGAACACAGCCAGTTCGTTCTCGCTCATGACCGGCTCTCCCGCCGGGGCCTCGGCCTGTGCGATGTTGATCATCATCATTCCCGGATCCGGAGCGACGAGCGGCTGGTTCTTCCGGTACATGTTGCGAAGGAACTGGAAGGTGTTCTCGTCCAGCACCGCGTCGGCAACGCCCGGCTGCCGGTTGAAGTGGACGAAGTAGAAGTCGCTGCCGAATACCTGTTCCATCATCTCGATCCAGGGTTGCTCCCCGCGCTCTTGGTACGGCAGCGCCAGGTTGATGACACCGTCGAGCCGGTCGGGGTGCAGTAGTGCCATGTTCCACACGACGTTCGCTCCCCAGTCGTGACCGACGAACGTTGCCGTGTCGTATCCGAAGTGATCGAGAAGAGCGACAAGATCGCCCGTCAGATGTGCGATGTCGTAGTCAGTCACCGCGGTCGGTCGCGATGAGTTGCCGTAGCCCCGCTGGTTGGGAACGATGACGTGGTAGCCCGCTGCTGCGAGCGCGGGCATTTGGTGACGCCACGAGAAGGCGTGCTCCGGCCAACCGTGGCACAACACGATGGGTTCGGCGTTCTCGCGACCGGCTTCGAACACTTCGAGTTCCACCCCGTTGACAGAGATGATCGTGGGCTCGGGAAAATCGGTTGGGTCGAACATGGCGTTCTCCTTCGTTGATGCTCGGTGATGTGAAAGCACCCTACGAATCAATGCGGACAGTATCTGTCCTCAACTGACAGGTCCGACGAAGCCACGCATCGCCTTCCCAGCTCCCGCAGTGGACGTGCGAGGCGAAAGGCCAGGGGAAGTCATGCGCAATGTCGGGAGTCGACGGCGAGTCGTCAGACCAGACGCTCGAGTGCGTCGAGGACGAGGTCGAGACCGAACTCGAACTCCGCCCGGAAGTCATAGCCGGGTTGGAGCACGAACTCGGTCGTGAACTCGGTCAGGTGCGGGAAGGCGCCCTCGGGTAGCGGCTCGATGAGGGTGCCGGCGAGGTCGGCCAGCTCGTCGCCGCCGGTTGCCGGGAGACTCGCCTCCTGGAGGGCGAACCCGTAGACATAGCTGTCGACGAGAGCGTAGGCGTGCGCCGTCATCTCCAGCGAGAGGCCGCCGCGCCGCAGGCAGCCGAGTACCGCGTCGTGATGACGGAGTGTCTCCGGTCCGGGGTTGGTCCGGGACTCCATGAGGGGCACGGCCCACGGGTGGTGGCTCAGGATCTCGCGGGCCGACAGACAACGATGACGGATGGCCGGCTTCCATTCGAGATCGACGGGTGGTCGGTCGATCTCGGCGAACACCCGATCGACCATGCCGTCGAGGATCGCGTCCTTGTTCGGAACGTGGTGGTAGATCGTCATCGGCTTGGTCTCGAGTGCGTCGGCGAGCTTGCGGATCGTCAATGCGTCCGCGCCGATCAGGTCCGCGAGCGCGACCGCGCCGTCGAGGATCCGATCGGCGCTGAGCCGTTGTCGCTTCGTGTCGGTCTTCGTCGCATCCGGCGATGCCATCGCGTCTCCTCGGAAGAATCGGTTGCCAACAGTACTTAGTACGATTACGGTGTGCAAGCAGTAGTACAAAGTACGACAACGAAGATGGAAGACCCAGATGACGACCATGCAGACCATGAACGAGACATCAACCGAACCACGCGGGAACCGCACCACGATGCGAGCCGTCACCCAAGGCACCTACGGCTCGAGCGACGTCCTCGATGTCACCACGATCGACCGGCCGAACATCGCCCACGACGAGGTCCTGATCGAGGTGGAGGCGGCCGGCCTCGACCGTGGCGTCTGGCACCTGATGACGGGCATGCCCTACCTGATCCGGATCATGGGCTACGGCCTCACCAAGCCCAAGAACCCGGTGCCGGGCATGGACGTCGCCGGCCGCGTCGTCGAGATCGGCCGTGACGTCACCCGTTTCTCCGTGGGCGACGATGTTTTCGGCATCGGCGCCGGCACCTTCGCCGAGTACGCCACCGCCAAGGAGACGAAGCTGACCCACAAGCCCGACGGCGTCACGTTCGAACAAGCCGCGGTGTCGACGATCTCGGGCATCGCCGCGCTCCAGGCCCTGACCACCGTCGGCCGACTCGAGCCGGGTCAACACGTCCTGGTCATCGGCGCGTCGGGCGGGGTCGGCTCGTTCGCCGTGCAGTTGGCCAAGGCGCTCGGCGCCACGGTCACGGGTGTGGCGAGCCCCGCCAAGCTCGACGCCGTCCGCGCGCTCGGCGCCGATCACGTCGTCGACTACAGCCGACAGCAGATCGACGAAGGCGAGCACCAATACGACCTCGTCATCGACACCGGCGGTCGCAACAAGCTCTCCCGACTCCGACGGGCACTCAGACCGACGGGCACCCTCGTCATCGTCGGCGGCGAGGACGGCGACCGGCTCACCGGCGGCATCGGACGCCAACTTCGCGCCGCGCTGCTGTCACCGTTCGTCACGCAACGACTCACCTTCTTCGTGAGCAGCGAATCGCTCGAGTTCATCGAGCCGCTCGCCGAGCATCTCGCCAACGGCAATGTCACCGCCGCCATCGGCCAACAGTTCGACCTCGATGGCGTCCCTTCGGCGATCGCGGCGATGGAAGCCGGCACCCTCACGGCCAAGACCGCCATCAAGGTCAGACCATGACGCCCGGCGCCGGCACCGTCGCGACAGCCGGTCCACTCCGGCGCCACCTCCCCGAGATCGGCTTCGTCACGGCATCGATCATCTGGGCCGCGGTCATCATCGACCGCGGCGACGTCGTGTGGCCCCTCGCCATGTGGATGGCCACCGCGCTCGCCCCGATGTCGCTGCACCGACGGTCCACCAGGCGTGCCGTTGACACGGCGGTAGCGGATAGCCCTTCAGTCGACGAGTAGGGGGGTGACCTGTTCGGTGATCTGGGCGATCAGCGCGTCGCGATGTCGGGCCGCGCCGGCCTGCTCGGGCGGAACCTCGGCCGCGGTGTTGGCGATGCCCCAGATCAACAGGTCGACGAGGACGGGGATCAACTCGATCGCCGGCTGCCGCGGAACGTAGATCCAGCGACGACCATCCTCCGGATCTCGCACCCGGGCGATGATGCCGGCATCCCGGAGGCGCTGCAGACGCTCGGCGAGCGTGTTCGTGGCGATCGACTCGTCGACTGCGAAGTCGGCGAAGTGCGTGATTCCGCCGATCAGGAGATCGCGCAGCACGACGAGGGTCCATCGATCACCGAGCACATCGAGCGACGCAGCAACAGGACACGACGAACGCAGCTCGGAAGCAGGCGACATCGACATACGAACATCTTACTTGTGATTCCAGAGCGATCCAGGTAGTTGCCCTTGCACTTCACAAGTGATGATCACCGGGAGCGGCGGGGATGATCGAGGTCGCACTTTCTTGCCGCCGCCGCGAACGATCAACCCGTTCACGCCTTCGTCGAGGTCGCCGACCCCGATGACATCCAGGACATCACCACCCAACCCAACCACCAGGAACCACACCACGACTGATGGCCGAACCTCAGATCATCGTCCACTCTCTTTGTCGAGAGATCAGGTGCCCTTGGATTCATCTGGCCCGCTGGTCGGGACGGGCGACGCCTCCATCGATCCGAGTGGGACCGACTTCAGTGTTCGTCATCGGGTCGATCGTCGAAGCGACCGAGTAGAGCCACGGCGTCATCGGTGAGACCCTGTCCGACCTCGTCGTAGAGGTTGCGGACCTCGTCGGCCCCGGCGTCGGCGAGCTCAACCGCTTCGTCGGCGAACAGCGCGGTGGCCAGAACGGCGACGTCGGGCAGGTACGAACGGACCTGATGCACCGCCTCCAGGTTCGCCTCGTGGTCGCTCATCGCGAGGATCACCACGTCGATTTCAGCGTGGAGCTGGAGCCTTGCCCAGAACTCCGAGTCGAGTACGTCGCCGCGAATCACATCCCGTCCGAGTCCGACGTTCTGTTCGACCGTGACATCGCGCCGATCGACGCCGAGCACCACCGGTCCCCGTGCGGTGACGAGTCCATCGTAGGCACCGGCACCAACCCGACCCATCCCGAACACCAGGACACGAGCGTCGACGGGTTCGATCAATTCGTCATCGGGCTGCGTAGGAGAACGTTGGAGCCGTTCGAGTCGGCCCGCAACCCGGCGGTAGAGCCTGAATCGGAGCGAGTTGAGCGGAGCCGCCATCGCGAACGACGCCGAGACCGCCACTGCGATGGCCGATGTCCAGCGAGGCTCGAGCAGCTCTCGATCGACGCCGACCACAGCCACGATCAGTCCGAACTCACTGAAGGTCGCAAGCGTTGACGACGTGTGCCACGCGGTTCGCACCCGGAAACGGAAGCGGCTCACGAGCC
Organism: Acidimicrobiales bacterium; assembly: GCA_040219515.1. NCBI lineage: Bacteria > Bacillati > Actinomycetota > Acidimicrobiia > Acidimicrobiales > Acidimicrobiales bacterium. The sequence continues at coordinate 81,950 of JAVJSI010000014.1, read as the reverse complement.
ACAGGAAGCCGAATGCCTTCAAGGGAACGACCAGAAGAACCAACGCGGCCACGCCGATCGCTCCTGCGTCGGGCGCGCCACCGAGACCGATCGACAAGAAGAACCCGACCAACAAGATGTCCTTGAAACCCAACAACTTGTCGGCCAGCTCCCCGGCGCGGGGATGGGAGGCAAGACGAATACCGACGACGAGGGCACCGAGATCGGGCTTGAGGCCGACCTGCTCGAATGCTTCGGCGCCCACGGCAAGGGCCAACGTCAGTCCGAACAGGACCTGGAGCTCCCCGCGACCGCTGCGGTCCAGCACCCAGTCGTAGACCGGCTTCGCCGCGACGACGCCGGCAACCACCGGGATCGCCCACCACGACGGCGGCTCGTCGACTGCGAACGTGAGGAAGACGACGGCGAAGATGTCCTGGACGACGAGGACGCCGATGGCGATCCGCCCTTGGAGCGAGGTCGACTCGTTGCGTTCATCCAAGGCCTTGACCGCGAACACCGTGCTCGAGAACGAGAACGCGAAGCCGACCAACGCGGCTTCGGCGACGCCGATGCCGGAGGCCAGGGGTAGGCCGACCGAGCCCAGCGCGAGGAACAGTCCGCCGATCAACCCGGTTGTCACCGCCATGTGCAGGCTCGCCCCCGCCCAGACCACGGGCTGTCCGAGGGTGGAGAGCTTCAGCTTGAGACCGATCGCGAACAACAGGAGCAGCACACCGAGGTCGCTGATCTCCTCGATCGCCGCGGAGGTCTCGTAGCCCAGGCCATGGAGAACGAAACCGGCCACCAGGTAGCCGACCAGAGGCGGGAGCCGGACCCGGTGGGCCACGAATCCCGCCCCGAATGCCGCAATGAGAAAAGCAGGCTCCACGTTGCTGGATCGTAACCCGGGCCGATGGCCGGCCACGCGCACCGGGGCTCGGGCGAGATCACAGTTCGACGAAACCCCGCTCGTCAGCGCGGCGGGCTGATGATTCCCTGCCTGAGCGCGGTGACGACCGCGGCGGTCCGATCGCTGACGCCCAGCTTGTCGAACGCGTGCAGCAGATGCGTCTTGACCGTTGCCCGCCCGACGTGGAGGAGAGCGGCGATCTCGGCGTTGTTCATCCCCTCGGCGACGAGCGCCAGGATCTCGCGCTCTCGTGGCGTGAGCGACACCGACTTGGTCTGTCGCATCTGCTGCACGATCCGGGACGCAACTGGTGCGCTGAGCACCGTATGGCCGGCGGCCGCCTCGCGCACGGCATCGCGAAGCTCGCTCGGCTGGGTGTCTTTGAGCAGGTACCCGATCGCCCCCGCTTCGACAGCTCCGACGATGAGGTCGTCGGTGTCGTAGGTCGTGAGCACGAGCACGCGAACCTTCGGCGCCGAGGTGGCCAGTTCGGCTATCGCTCCGACACCGTCGAGCTCGGGCATCCGCAGGTCCATCAGCACGACGTCGGGTTGCTCACGGACGGCGATGGTGACGGCCTCCCGTCCGTCGGCGGCCTCGGCGATCACGTCGATGTCCCCCTCGGCGGTGATGATCTGGGCGATGCCCGCCCGGACCACCGGGTGGTCGTCGGCCAGGACGACGCGGATCATTTCGTCCCCGTTGGCAATGCGACCGAGATGGACGTGCCGGCCTGGTCAGCCGACTCCACGACGACAGTGCCGCCGAGTTCTGCCGTGCGGGCTCGGATGCCGGTGAGTCCCAGTCCTCCGACCTGGCTGCCGACGGTGCGCGGTGGCGCGTGGACGTCGAACCCCGACCCGTTGTCGACGATGTCGAGCAGCACCTCCCTGTCGGTGTAGGCGAGCGTGATGTCGATCCGCCCCGCATCGGCATGCTTGCGGGCGTTGGCGACAGCCTCCTGGGCGATGCGGAGCACGGCGACCTCGATCGCTCCGCTCAGTTGCTGCGCAGACCCGTCGACATGGAGGTGTGCCACCGGCTCGTCGGTCGTGGCCACTCGCTGGAGCGCCTCGGTCAGTGTCCGGCCACCGAGCGATTCGTCGGCCCGGTCGGCGACGAGACGGCGAGCTTCACCGAGATGCTCCGACGCAACCTGCTCCACGAGCCCGAGCGTCTGGCGCGCACTGTCGGCATCGCCCCGGGCGAGTGCGCCACGCGAGTGCAGCAGGATCGAGCTGAACCCCTGGGCAAGCGTGTCGTGGATGTCACGGGCGATGCGGTCGCGCTCCATTCGGGCCCCTTCGGCCCGTTGCGCCTCGGCGAGCTCCGCCCGGGTCGCTTCGAGCGTCGCGAGCAGCACGGCCCGCTCTTCGCTCTGCTCGATGACCCGGTAGACCCACCACCCCATCAGACAGCTGAGCGCCCAGGTCCCCAGCGGTAGCAGCGCCCACTCCCAGAACGGTTCATCGGCGGCGAACTCGACCGCGCCCCAGACGATGGGCATCACCGCCGCGGCCACGGCCGATCTCGGCCAGCTCACCAGCGCGAACGTCGCCGGCAGCATCGTGAACATGGCCTGCAGGAACGACGCATCGATCAGCACCAGCGCGATCCACGGGACGACGAGCGCCAACCAGATCCACTCCGACGGTTCGGCGCCCGCTCGCTCGCTGCGAAAGGTTCCGAGAACGACTCCGATGGTGACGAGCATCGGGATCGTGGCCGGCACCGGGGCCAGGCCCTCCATGCCGACCTGTATGACCACCAGCACGGCGATCATGCCGGCGTGGGAGAGGAGAAATCCGCGCACCGCGAGCTCATCGTCGAGTCGGTTCGGCGGAATTCGGAGCGCCCGCATCTCCGTCATCGTTCGGTCCGGAGGCGGAAGCGGCCGAGCACCAGCGCGAGACCGGCGACGGTCCAGATGGCGAGCACGAGCGCAACCATACCGGGCTGCCAGGAGCCGCCCGGTTCGTTGACGGCGAACGAGTCCGGGAGGAAGACCGATCGCATCCCGAGCGCCATCCACCGAAGCGGGAAGAGCGACGCGACCTGCCGGAGTCCACTCGGCAGGTCGCCGAACTGGAACCAGATGCCGGAGATGAACTGCAGGGCCACGAACGGCAGCGTCACCACGGCGGACGCGGAGCGAGGATCGGTGACGATCGTGGAGATCGCCATTCCGAGCAGCACGGCCGACGTGAGACCGAGGAGGAACACCCACGAGAACGTGAACCAGCCGATTGCCGAGGGCAGCTCGACGTCGAACAGGGCGACACCGATCGCCAGGAGCAGTGCCGTCTGCAACACCGCGGTCACGACGACCGAACCGAGCTTGCCGAACACGTAGGCAGCCGGCGGCATCGGAGTGCCTCCCAGGCGCTTGATCGTGCCGTCGGATCGGTCGAGTGCGAGCTGCGGGGCGAGGTCGTTCACCCCGACGTTGAGCGCAACGCTGGCGACCATCCCCGCCACGATGTACTGGCTGAAGTCGACGCCGGTGTTCCCGATCTCACCGCCGAGGATCGCGGCGAGCATCGTCATCAGCACGATGGGAAGGGCAAAGGAGAAGAGCACCTGCTCGTGCGTGCGCCGGAAGCGGAGCAACTCGATACGGGTGCGCCGAACGGATGCGATGGCGAGGGTCATGACGCGACCTCCTGGGGTCCCTTGTGAACGTGCGGCGCCGGCCGTCGCCCATCGTGGTGTCGACCCAACGCGGAGGTGTGGTCGTCGATGAGCCGGAGGTAGGTGTCTTCGAGCGAGGGGCGGGTGATCTCGAGACCGTCGACTTCGCCGTCGAGTCGATGGAGTTCGACCACGAGCGCGGTTGGTTCCGATGTCCGAATGCCGACGCGGTCGTGATCGACGCGTTCCCATTCTTCGGTTGTGAGCAGCGTCTCGTTCGACGGCGACGGGCGAAACGACACGATGGTCTCGTTCGCATCGTGCCCACCCAGGCGGTCGGGTGTGTCGAGCGCGATGAGGGTTCCGTCGGCGAGCACGCCGACGCGGTCGGCCAGCTGTTCGGCCTCGTCGAGATAGTGCGTGGTGAGCACGATCGTCGTGCCGTCGTCACGCAACCCCTCGATCATCGACCACAGTCGCCGCCGGACTTCCGGGTCCAGCCCGGTCGTCGGTTCGTCGAGAAACAGCAGTTGTGGCCGGCCGACGATGCCGCAGGCCAGGTCCAGTCGTCGGCGCTGGCCACCCGACAGATGGTCGACGAAGCGGTCGGTGAGCTCGTCGAGGCCGGTCATCGCGAGGGTCTCCGCCGTGGAACGGGGGTTCGGGTAGAAGCCGGCGAGATGGCCGACGGCCTCGGCCACGGTGAGCCGGTCGAAGGCGCCGGTCTCCTGGGTGACGATGCCGAGGTGGGACCGCCAGGTCGACCCGCCGTTCATCGGGTCGACTCCCAGGACCGAGAGGTGACCGGCCGTCGGTCGGCGGTAGCCCTCGCACATCTCGACGAACGTCGTCTTTCCGGCGCCGTTCGGTCCCAGCAGTCCGAACACCTCACCGCGGCGAATGCTCAGATGGTCGATGTCGACGACGGTTCGATCGTCATAGGACTTCTTGAGGCTCGAGGCCTCGATCGCGGTCTCGTTCATGAACTCCATCATCACGAACCGCGCCGCAGGGCACATCTACCCACGGTCGGGTTGTCGCATCCACCACCTGGTGGAGGGCCCGTTACTGCCGTGGGCGACACGGCCCTACAAGATCGGCGAACACGGTCTGAAACAACCCAAGCCGCGCTACGACACCGCCGATCAGGCCCGAACTCGGCGTTGCCGCACGGCCCACACGAGAGCGCCGCATCCGAGGACGGCCACGCCGCCGATGACGCTCGCTGATGGCAGCGTGAACGCCAGCACCACGCAACCGACGATTCCGAGCCCGGCGAGGCATCTCGCCGTTGGCCGCCATGGCGAAGGTCGTCCGACTGACCCCGACGATCAACGACAAGAGAACACCGAGGGCGGCGATGGCGCCCCCGACACGGACGACCGGGGAGAGGGCCACGAGGTCACCGGCGCGAACGGCGGTGTCGAGCGGCGCGGTCGATGCTGCCAGCGCTTCGGGTCCGGCGGCCAAGAGAGCCGAGACGGCGACGAGCGTGTAGACGACGAGGGTGATGCCCAGCGCGAGCGGGATTGCACGCGGGATCGTGCGTTGTGGGTCGACGACCTCTTCCCCGAGGGTGGCGAGTCGGGCGTACCCCGCGAACGCGAAGAACAACAGCCCGGCCGACTCCAGGGGTGGAGAAGACGCGCCAGAGGGAAGGCTGGGTCGTATCGACCCTTCTGGAGCGTATTGACCCTTTGGCGGCGATGCTTCACCTCGACTGATGGCGACCCGAATCAGCTTCCGGGGGGCCGGGCTGAAGACGTGCGAATAATCGCGAGCACCTCGTCGGGTTCATCCGGGGTGATGGCGACTCGGAGCCAGCGGCCAAGGTCGAGAGATAGAGCGCGTGACTTGGCGGAGCGCTTGCGGTCCCAATGGAAGAAGGTTCGCGGCCGGAGCGGGCCGATTCCCACGAGTTGGTGTCGGCCGGTGCCGAAACCAAGTTCGATCGACTCGACACCGACGACGTCGTCGTATCTGATGCGCTGGGGCCGGCCGGGTAGGTAGTAGTTCTTCACGGTGATCCCGATGTCGTCGAGGGTCACCACTTCGTCGTCATAGGTGGCCATTGCTGGCTCCGTTCTTGGGTTGGGTTTGGGTGGTCACCCAGGCGGTGACGAGGTCGGTGACTCGTTGATCGAGCGGCTCGCGTGCCTGCTTCTTGTAGGTCCGCACCGAGCCGATTCCCTGCTCGGCTCGCAGGAGATGGGTGACGTCGTCGACCAGATGCCCGGCGAAGGGCGTTGCGACGGCCTGTTCCATCAGTGCTACGTCGTCGGGGTTGACCTGGATGTCTTTCGTGCCGGTGATCGCGAGCACTGGTACGGCCGCTCGCCGTAGCGCGTCGACCGGTTCGAAGGCCATGAACTCGCGGAACCACTTGGCGTTGAGCTTGACGAACTGGATGCGGATCACGTCTTCGGCGGAGGACTCGATTCGGACGAGTCGCTTCATCTGGGTTCGTACGAGGTCTTGTCGGAGCAGCTTCATGAGCCACTTCACGGGCCGGGGAAGTGTTGCTGCGACTTGTCGTGCCTGCCATCGGAGGACGTCCTTTCCGTTGGTGGCTGCGCCGGCGAGCAGGGCGACGCCGGCGAGTGCCTCGTCCGAGGCGAGGGTGGACGCGATGAGCGCCCCCTCACTGTGGCCGATGATGACGACCCGGTCCGGGTCGACCTCGGATCGGGCTCGCAGCGCGTCGAGCGCGGCTCGCGCGTCCTCGACGTTGTCGTGAAAGCCGGCGGACAGGAAGTCCCCATCGCTGCGACCCGCACCGCGTTTGTCGTAGCGGAGCGACATGATGCCCTCGGCCTCGAGGTGGGCCGCGATCTGGCCCATCACGTTGATTGGCAGACGTTTGGCGTTGGAGTCTCGGTCGACGGGCCCTGATCCACTGATCAGGAGGGCGGCCGGGCCGGGGCTCGCGCCGCCTACCGTCAGCGTTCCCTGAAGTGTGAGCGTTCCCGCTGGAATGGAGATTTCTGATTCGGTCACCGTTGTTGTCCTTCCCGACTAGGCGGGCTATTCTCGCTCATGAGAATGTTATCAGTGTTGAGAATATCCGCAACCCGGCGAGGAGAATGTCGATGATCGAAACCCGAGACCTGCTCCTCCACCCGGTACGGCTCCGAATCGTGCAGGCCCTCGTTGCCACCCCCATGACGCCACTCGAATTGAAGGAGCGGCTGGGCGATGTGGCACAAGCGACGCTGTACCGACACATCAACCAACTTGCCGATGGTGGGCTCCTCGAGGTGGCAGAGGAGCGATCCATCCGCGGAACCGTCGAACGCACCTACCGAGTCGTCACAACGTCAGTGGCTCTCGGTGACAGCGAACTGGAGTCAGCAACGGCCGATGACCACTTCCGCTACTTCGCCACATTCGTCGGGACCCTCCTCGCGGACTTCGCGACCTATCTGGACCAAGGCAAGCCCGCGCTGGGTCGCGATCGGGTCGGCTACCGCCAAGTAGCCATCTGGCTCACCGACGAAGAGTTCGATACACTGGCCGCCACCGTGGCGACCGCAGTGCAGGCGCATACCGACAACGCCCCCACGCCAGGAAGACGCCGACGAATCCTCAGCACCATCGCCATGCCCGACGGCCACACGAGGAAGGCCTGAAGCCAGCTGGCTCCGTACTGCTCTCGACCGGACGCCCATCGAGAACCTGAGCTTCGCGCTCGTCAGGCCTCGGCACTCCGTCGAAGGCAACAGGCTGCAAGGACGTTCCCGTCAAGAGCTCGCCCCTCCAGTAGCGGCAGGTCTGACACGTCCGAGCGCGGCGGGCGTGTTGCGTGACAGATCGGTTCGCTCACCTCGCCAACACCTTGTCGATCTGATGCTGCTCCCAGGTCGATCAGGAACCCGCCGGGGACCGACCGGCGAGCCCCCGCGATGCCTCCACTGCTGCTGCAGCGAACAGACCTGGGCTGCGATCATGGAGCGGGCCGACGTCATGGGGTGTGATGGTCCTGTGCGCTCTGGGCGATGAAGTCGGTGCTCAGTGCGATCCAGTGTTCCATGGCGGCGTTGACGGCGGCTCGGTCGTGGGTGGCAAGCAGGTCGAGGAGCAGCCCACGAGTCACGGCGAGGCCGAGGCGGGCATAAGCGGCCGCGGCGTCAGGGGCCACGCCCATCGTCTCGACGAGTTCGGCCGCCGGGCAGATCCATGACTCGACGATGTCGGCGAGGAACTCATTGGTGGCTGGTCGGTCGTGGAGTGCTTGTGCGTAGACCTCGAAGAAGAGGCGCTCGTTCGGCCAAAGCGAGGGATCGGAGATATGCCGCCACCAAGCGCGCTGCACATCCTGCAGTGACATCGACGGATCGGGTTCGAGGTCTTCAAAGGCTGCCAGTTGACGGCGCTCCACCTCTTTCACGATCGCCGTCCACATGCCGTCCTTCGATCCGAAGTGGTGGCTGAGCATCCGGTGGCTGGTTCCCAGCTCGGTGGCCAGCCGGCGCAGCGAGAGGTCGGCGAGGCCGTGCTCGGCCACGTAGTCGATCGCTGCGTCGAGGAGTTCCTGGCGGACGTCGGGCTTGGCCACCAGGAAAATGTACCACTTGGTTCATCAACTGATGTACCATCTGGTACATGATCAACCCTGTCATCGTTTCCATCGACGTGCCCCATGACGTCGAAGAGGTCTTCGACTTCCTCGACGTCATGGCCAACCACGAGCCCTTCAACGACCACCTCATGCGCGACTGGGAACTGTCTGGGCCCACGCGAGGCATCGGATCCAGGGCGCGGGTCCACACCCGTGCCCTCGGCGTGAGCGACATCGTCGACATCGAGGTCGTCGACTCGGAGGCCCCGATCAGGATCGTCGAGGTGAACGTCGCAGCCAAGGCCAAGCGCACAGGTCAGGGCACCTACACCTTGACCCCGCTCCCGGGCGGCGGCACCCACATCACCTTCGAGTACCGATGGCTCGTTACCCCAACGCTCGACCGACTCACCAAACCACTGGCCCGGGCATACATCAAACGAAACAACACCACCGCGATGCGCCGCCTCGCCGAACAACTCGATGCGGCACGCGGAGAGCCAGCACCCACCCTTGACCTGCCTAAGGCTATTAGTTACTCGCTCTGAGCAGCATCATCCAAGATGTGATCGACGACCACCTCGCCGATCCCCGGCACGAGCGCTCGATCCGCCAAGTCATGCTCGAGCACTTCCGCGACGACTGGGAGGCGATTGTCGCCGGCGGATTCCATTTAGAGATCGAGCAGTTCATCTCCCGACGCCGAGCCCTCGTTCGCGAGACTCTTCGAGGTGACTTCGTCAAGTCGCACGGTGAGAAGGTCATCGCGAACGCGCTCTTCGAACACGGACTCGACTACGCCTACGAACTCCACCTCGATCCTCGCGGACGACAAAGCCCTGGCCTCAGTGATGCTGTGACCAGGGCTTTTGTGGTGGCGGGGGCAGGATTTGAACCTGCGACCTTCGGGTTATGAGAACGTTGAGACAGTTTCTCGTATCGGGCGCCTGACCTGCGAGAACGGGCGTTTGCCCAGCTCAGCGGCCGTTTCGAGCGGCGCCGGTGTTCCCCGCTGCAACCCGTCGTTCCCTGCTGTTTACGTCTGTCCCGTGAGTTTTCTGTGAGCTTTTCTCACGCCACCTGGACGGCGTCGGTGAGCTTGTCGGGCACCTCGGACGGGAACGACAACACGAGATGCCGATCGAGCGCCGTGGCCACTCGGGCGAGGGTATCGATCCGGTTCTTCGCGCCACCGCCCTCTTCCAGACGCGAGATCACCGACTGCGTCGTACCCATCCGCTCAGCCAACTGACGCTGACTCAACCCAGCCTCGGTTCGCAGGTCATAGATGAGCTGACCGAGATCGAGATCGAACCGTGTCGCGGCTGGCTCCGTTGGCTGGTCGCCTCGGCCGCGCCGCACAACGTCCCATGAAGTGTGTCCGGTCGACGAGACCCTGGTCATGCCGGTTCGGGCTCGACGGTTTCGCCGATTCCGACCTCGACTTCGTCGTCGTTGTAGACCGCGGTGATCTTCAGCTTGCCGCCAGTTGCTTCGATGAACCTAGCCAGCGTCGCAAGGTGCAGATTCTCTCGCCGTTCCAGACGCGACACCTCGCCCTGGGTCATACCCAGCTCTTCGGTCAGTTGTGCCTGAGTCAGCCCACGCGCCTTGCGGAGTGCTGCCAGGGTTTCGACCCGTCGGGCAAGAGCCGCCGTCTTGGCCTCAACCATCCGAGCAACATCGGGGTCCGCCAGAGCAGCGTCCCGGGTGGCATTGACCCGTTCGGTTGCGGCTGCGAAGTCTTCGTCGGTGAAGTCGTCGGCGGCGTCGGGAACCATCGGCGGTCTCCTGGTGGTCATCGTGTCCTCCTGATTGTGGCCTTGTGGTCGGGGTGGGTCCGTTCCCAGTCGGTGACCATGCTTGCGTTGTCGATCTTGTTGACAACTGCGGGATACCAGTCGTTGCCCGAGGTCGTCTTGTCACCCACCAGCATCACGACCGCGACCTCGTCGCCTGTGGCCTGGTCGATGAACCAGACGTAAGGGATCCGCAGGACCGGCGGCGAGTCGGCGTAGGGCGTTGCCGTCGTCGGCGGAGTTCGCCGCAAGGCGAAGGTGCGATATCGGGAAGTGACAATGGGATGGCTGATCGCGTCGGGGTGATGATTGTCCTCCTCAACGTCGTGACCGAACTCCTCGAGCGCATTGAGCAACGCTGTCACGTCGCCGAACAACTCGAGATGCGCATCGGAGCCCGAGGCGAGCCCAGCCAGCTGTTCGTACTGACTCGCGAACATTGGGTGGAACTCGACCCGTACAGACGGCACTCCACAAACATAACGTCGGCTGTATTATGCTGTCAAGGTTATGTTGGGATCGGGAGGCGGGGTTCCTGCCCGGCGCTGTGCCGCCCTTCGGCCTCGAACACGACCCGCGCCCGCAACTCCCCTCCGCCGGCGTGCTCGGCGATGTGTGCGGGTTGATCCACCTGCTCGGAGACGTCGAGCGGGTTGAACCTTGTCACCTACCTGACGTACCCTCCGCCGCGATCGCTTCGGATTCCGACAACGCTCAATCGGTCCCCGTGGTCGGTGCGATGGGTTGGGACAGGAGCGCTCGCGGGTAGTAGTCGATGAGGCCGGCTTCTTGCCAGTGGGGGTAGGCGTCGATCATGGCGGCTTTGTAGTCCTCGCCGTTCGTTGCTGCGGCCAGGTTCGCCTGGGCGGTACGGATGTAGTTGATCGTTTCGCCATACACCGCGGGGTCGGCCGGCGGTCCGTGGCCGGGATACACCCTGGCGGGTGAGTCGATCTGGAGTTCTTCGAGGATGGAGATCCAGCGATCGAGGTTCGGGGTCAGGAACAGGTGTGTCTCGTTGAAGACGAGATCGCCGGTGAAGATCGCATCATGGTCGGGAAGGGTGATGACCATCTGGGCCCGGGCTTCGACGTCGAGGTATTCCTCGGCGACGTAGTCGATCCCGTCGATCGTGAACGCACCGTCGAGGATCTCGATGTCTCGGTTCCCGGCGTCGATCAGTTCGGCAACGGCCGCTGTGGTGGCCACAGGAACGTCGGCGAAGGCGGTGTTGAGGCCGCCGACATGGTCGGAGTGATCGTGGGTGATCAACACCGTGACGATCGGCTTGCCGAGGGAATCGACCGCGGCCCGGAATTCCTCCGGGTCGCCACCTCGATAGCCGGTGTCGACAACGACGACCGATGTCGACGATTCGACGACGTAGTTCCCGGTGTTCAGGCTTGGGCCGAGGTAGGAATGAATGGTGATCTCATCAATCGGTTCGGCCGTCATGTCCGCCGTGGGAGAGCCGGCATCGCGTTCGGTGGTCGGGAGCGCTGGGGTGTTGCCATCGCTGCCACACGCAGCGCCGACGAGCACCATGCAGACAGTGGCGAGACCGAGCCAACGGCGACTTGTGTTTGGGAGTGGTCCGGTCATGACGGTGGGAGCGAGGATGAGAAGGCCAACACGTTGAGCACGGTTGCCACCGCCCAGAACGGGGCGAACACGATCCCGACGTTGCGTCCGTGTCGCGACACTCGGGGGTGGTTGCCGAGGAATCGGATGCCGGCGTGATTGGCGTTGACGAGCATGAACAGCGCCGCCATCACGCCGAGAACGAGGTGCAGTGGGTTGCGTTCGGTGAGGGTCAACGTCAGCCCGTAGATCACCCCGGCGACGACCGAGAGGAACGCCAGCGAGCCTTGGCGTTGCTCGAACAGCATCAAGAAGGTGTAGTCCGATGCCGCCACCTTCTTCTCTTCGGGAACTGCGTCGACGCCGGCATCGAGCATCGCGAGTTGCTCAACGTTTGTCAGCGACCCAGCGCTGCTCGGTCGTCCCGGCCCGAAGAACGGGAGCACGTAGTTCACGATCCAGCGAGACAGCATGGGAGAGGCCACCTCGACCGAGTGGAGCACTCCGGGCGCCAGACACAGCAGCAGGGCAATGGTGGAAACGGTCGTGTCATCCATGTGGAACCTCGGCAATCACGTGAGTGAGATCGGGATCGGTTGCGGCACCGTTCGAAAGGAGCGTCATGGCCGGGTCAGTACTTCGGTCAGTCCGAGTTCGTTCACGACGTTGTCCTGGATTGGTTGGGAGAGGCGGTTGAGTTCGGGGACCCCGTGTTCGATGCCGACGTGGGTCCGCATCGGGCGCTGTCCCGGCTCGGCCGCGGCCAACGCCAGGTAGGCGTCGACGACGAGTCCGTTGTCGGGGGCTGCGTCGGTCGTGAAGAACTCGGCGAAGTAGGCGAGCATGCCGGCCGGGACGTCGCTGAGCGGTCCGTAGTCGTCGAGGACCTCTCGGCGGGCCTCTGGTTGGACCGAGTTGATGAGATTGGTCGGAAACGGCCCAGGTTCGACGAGCGCAATGTCGACTCCGTGGGGTGCCATCTCATAGCGCAGGCTCTGGGAGTAGGCCTCGACGGCGAACTTGGTGGCGCCGTAGGTGCCGAAGTACGGGTAGGCGACACGACCGGCCGTGGATGAGGTGTTGATGATGAGCCCGCTGCCGGCTCGGCGCATGGTGGGCAGCACGGCCTGAGTCGTGCGGATGACGCCGAAGTAGTTGACGTTCATCTGTTCGTTGGCCTGTTCGAGGCTGTAGGCCTCGGTGTGGCCGATGTACATGATCCCGGCATTGTTGATCAACACGTCGACGTGGCCGTCGGAGTCGATCACCTGCGCGATGGCAGCATCGACCGATACGTCGTCGGCCACGTCCATGTCGAGCACTCGGATCTCGCCCTCTGCGGCTTCGAGCAGTTCCTTGGGTTCCCGGTTCGATCCGTCTGCGTTGCGCATCGTCGCCCAGACCCGGTAGCCCTCCTGGGCGAATGCCATGGCCGACAGGTGGCCGAACCCGTTGCTACTTCCCGTGATGATGATGTTCTTCATCGGGACCTCAGAACTTTCCGTTGTCGTGGGCCATCTCGGCGGGGATCTCGGAGATCACGTCCCAGTGTTCGACCACGAGACCGTCTTCGAGCCGGAGGAGGTCGTAGTAGGCGGTCGGGACGTCGCCGAGGGTCCCTTCGGAGATGAACAGAACGAAGTTGCCTTCACCGATGATGTGATGAACCTTGGTGTAGCTGAGCGCATTGCCCTGCTCGGCCTGGGCGGCGAAGCCGGCGCCGAGGGCCTCGAGACCGTCTCCCCACCACGGATTGTGCTGGATGAGGTCGGGAGCGAAGAACTCCGAGATGCGGCTGAAGTCGCCGTCGATCAGTACGGTCTGGGTGAACTCGGCGACCAGCGCTTTGTTGGCTTCGGTCTGGTCGAGGTCGGTGACCTCGGTCGGCCCGTCGGTCAGTGTTCGGCCCGAGACGTTCGGTTCGGCCGGTGGCTGGAGGTTGTCCCAGTGCTCGACAACCTTGCCGTTCTCGATGCGGAACACGTCGAACGCCACCAGTGTCGGGGCGCCGAACAGATCGGCATTCTCGTAGGTGTTGTGCATCGCCACGAGGTCGCCGTCGGTGATGATCCGGTGCGTGGTGACCGAGATACCGCTCTCTTCGAGCGCTGGGATGAACTCGAGCACAGCTGCCGCACCGGTCGGCACGCCTGGGTTGTGCTGGATGTAGTCCGGGGCCAACAGTTCGGCGGCTGCTGCGGGGTCGAAGTCGGTGAAGAGTGCGTCGAGGGTGGCGGTCGCCAGTTCGGTTGTTGTCATGGTGGCTTCTTCCTGTTCGTGGAGGGTTGTCTCGGTTGGCTGGGTGCTGGTGGCCGGTTCGGCAGCCGTTGTCGAACTGCCGCACGCGGCGCCCGCAAGCGAAAGTGCGACAAGCACCGGCGTGAGGATCTTCATGTGGTGCTCCCTGATCGTGTGCGACGGGCGATTCGTTTACGTACCGTCTGGTACGCAAAGAAGATATGGAACGAGGACCTGGATGGCAACCCGGGCGTACCGAAAGGTACGAAAATAGTTTCCGGCCACGACTTGCGCCGTGCTCGAATTGCGTACCGACAGGTACACTTGGATGCTTGCCCTCGAGAGAAGCGATTCCGGAAAGGTCGAACATGGAGGTCGAATCGAGCGAGAACCGCCCGAGAGGTCGGCCAAAGACGATCGACCGTGACCGCGTGATCGACGTCGCGATGGACAACTACTGGCGTGAAGGGACCGACGCCGTATCGCTCAACGAACTCTGTCGCCGCGCCGGCGTGTCAAAGCCCGCCCTCTATCGGGAGTTCGGCGGCGAGGACGGCTTGATGGACGCCACCCTCGAGCACTACGCCGAAACGGTGCTCGCACCCATGCTGGACCTCACGACCCACGACGATCCGTTCGAAGACGTCCTGGCGTCAATGATCGACATCATGATCGACCTCGACCGCGACATGCCGCCTGGCTGCCTCCTCGCGAAGATGCGCGTGCTGTCATCGCGGCTCGGCGCAGCCACCCAAACCCGGACCAACAACCTCCGAGTCGAGGCGCAAGCCCGCTACGCAGACTGGGTCGAACGGGCAAAAGCGCGAGGAGACATCACCGCAGACATACCAACCACCGTCGCTGCCGCCTTCATCGACAACCAGTTCACTGCGCTGCTCACTCAGGTCGCGCTGGGTGAGGACCCGGACATGCTGCGAGCGCAGTCCCGCCTGACCTTCGCCGGGCTCACCGGCACGACTGGTGCCATCGACACCTCGGCCTGGTCTGACGACGAACGGTGACGGGCGCGCCGGCTGATCTCGGTCGACTGACCCAGCGCCGTCGGAAGACGCGCCGGTAGACGACTCTCCCAGCGCACAACGTCAAAGGCCCGGAAACCGTTGAGTTTCCGGGCCTTTTCGTTGGTGGCGGGGGCAGGATTTGAACCTGCGACCTTCGGGTTATGAGCCCGACGAGCTACCAGACTGCTCCACCCCGCGACTGACGAAGCTACAGCCGGTCTCCGGGTGCAACAACCTCGTCAGAAACGACCAAAGGCCCTTTCGCGCCGCTGCGATCCGGAATACTGCTGGTGCATGCCGAATCCGCTGACGCCCGCCGCCGCTGTCGATCTCATCGCGCCGACCGACTCGCTCGCCGTACCGCTCGGGCCCGGTGTGCCCGGGCAGTTCCTTCACGCCCTCGGTGCCCGCACCGACTGGGTCGACCTGCGAGTCTCGGGTGCCCTGCTCCCCGACCTCTACGAGCTGTTCACCCGCCCCGGCGTGTCGTTGCGCAGCGGCTTCTACGGTCCCGCCGAGCGGTTCCTCATCGCCAGCGGTGCCGCAGTCGAGTTCGTCCCCGCCGACTTCCGTCGGTTCGCCCCGGTGCTCGAGGAGTTGCGTCCGAGGGTGATGGCCACGGCGGCGACCCCGCCCGACGCCGACGGCTGGATGAGCCTGTCGCTGCACGCCGGCGCAACCGTTGCCGAGCTGCGTCGGGCCGCGGCCGACCCCGATCGGATCTGCCTCGTCGAGACCAGCCCGGCCTTCCCCCGCACGTTCGGGCTTCCGCCCGACCATCGCCACGCGCTGCATGTCGACGAGGTCGACGTGATCGTCGAGGGCGACGGCACCCCGTTCGAGCTGGCCGACGCGGAACCCACCGAGGCCGAGCAGACGATCGCCGTGTTCGCGGCCGACTACGTGCCGGACGGCGCCACGCTCCAGACCGGCATCGGCGGCATCCCCAACACCGTCGCCGCCCTCCTGGCCGAACGATCGGGCGGCGGCTACGGCATCCACTCCGAGATGTTCACCACCGGCCTCATGCACCTGTGCAAGGCCGGCAAGGTCACCAACGACCACAAGGGCGAGTTCGACGGGTACTCGGTCACCACGTTCGCGGCCGGCACCGCCGAGCTCTACGAATGGCTCGACGGCAACGAGCACGTGCGCTTCCTCCCGGTCGACGTGGTCAACTCACCCGAGAAGATCAGCGCCAACCGCGAGATGATCACCATCAACGGCGCCATGAGCGTCGACCTTGCCGGCCAGGTGATCGCCGACACCATCGGCGGCCGACAGTTCTCCGGCATCGGCGGCCACGAGGATTTCATCGCCGGCGCCGGCCTCGAACTCACCGACCGTTCGCTGATCTGCCTGCCGTCGACCGCCACGATCGACGGCGCCCTCCGCTCCCGCATCGCAGGTCCCACCCCGGCTGGCGCGATCGTCACCACACCGCGCCACCAGGTCGACGTGGTGATCACCGAGTTCGGTGCGGCCGAGCTGGCCGGACGATCAGTGCGCGAGCGGGCCCGCGCCCTTGCCGCCATCGCCCACCCCGACTTCCGGACCGAACTCGAGGAGCAGGCCGAGCACTGGCCCGGCTAGTCACTCGGGGGGCACCTCACTCAGGAGAAATGTCGATCTCGAAGTTGCCGACGTCGCCGAGTCCGATCTTCTCCTTCTTGCGCACCGGCTGCTTGACCGGCAGCACGTACTCACCGGTCTTCGACGGGAAGATCGACGTCCGCCACTCGCTGGTTCCGAGCCGCACCCGCACCGGCACCGAGCCGAAGCCCCGGCGGGGCAGCTCCATGTCCCGGATGTCCTCGGAGATGTCGATGGGCACGCTGACCAGCGCCATCGAGATGTCGTCACGGGCGTCCCACTCGGTCAGTTCGGAGGAGAACGAGAACGTGGCGTCCATCCGCGCGACGGTAGTGGTCATGGATGTCACCATCGAGCCGCTCTCGTGCGGCACCCTCACCGCCGGTCGATCGATGTTCGAGGCCGGCGCCGGCGACAACCCGGTCGAGCTACCGGTGCCGGCCTGGCTCATCCGCCACGGCGACGATCTCGCGCTCTTTGACTGCGGTATGCATTCGGCCCTGACGGATGACGGACCGGATCGAGAGGTGGTCGAACTGTTCTTCGATCTCGGCGTCGGCACCGATGATCTCATCGCCGCCCAGCTCGCCGCGCACGATGTCGAGCCGGGGGAGGTCGACGTCGTGATCCTGTCCCATCTGCACTTCGACCACGTCGGCGGCCTCGCCCAGATTCCGAACGCCCGAGTGCTCGTGCAACGCGACGAGTGGACAGCCGGCTTCGACGCCGACCTCGCCGCGGCCAACACGTTCAACCCGACCGACTACGACCTGGGCCACGACATCGTTCAGGTCGACGGCGAGCACGACGTGTTCGGCAACGGCCGGGTCACGTGCATTCCGACGCCGGGGCACACACCGGGTCATCAGTCGTTGCGGGTCCGCGTCGGCAACGGCCGCGAGGTCGTGCTGTGCGCCGACTGCGCCTACTTCGCCGAGACCCTCGACGGAGGACCGCTCCCACCGATCGGCCACGACGCCGAACGACAGGCGGCGAGCATCCGACATCTCCAGGATCTGCGCCGGTCGGGCGCGTCCCTCATCCCCGGTCACGACGAGGCCGTCATGGCTGCCCTTCCCCGCCGGATCGACTGATCGACTTTCCCTTTCACCGATGGCCTGTGCGAGAATCATCTAGATGATTGAATCTTTTGAGGACGCCCGGAAGGGAGAGTTCCGCAACGCGGTGGACCCGGCCGCCGCCCGCCGCTATCGCGACGAGGGCTGGTGGGGGGACGTCACCCTCGTCGACCATCTCCGCCGCCACGCGGCCGAGCGCCCCGAGGCCGTCAGCTACATCGCCGACGACGGCACCCTCACCTGGGCCCAGCTCGACGCCGTGAGCGACCGTATCGCCGATGTGATCATCGATCTCGGCATCGACCCCGGCGCCCGGGTCGCGGTGCTCATCCCCGACACCGCCACCGTGCACGCCGCCTTCCTCGGTCTCGAGAAGGCCGGCGTCATCACCGTCGGCATCGGCGCCCGGGCCAACAGCAGAGAGGTCGCCCATCTGCTCGAGAGCACCGGCGCCGCCGTGCTCGTCACGCTGTCCACCCATGCCAAGGGCACCGCCGCCGAGCTCCGCACCGCGGTTCAGGCGCTCGGGGCGACCATCACCACCCACATCGAGCTGCCCGTCTTCGAGGCCCACCCGAGTGGCGCCATCATCGTCGACGGGGCGCCGCACGACGTACCGTCGGCCACCGACATCGACGAGCGCCGCATCGGTCCCGACGACCTCTCGTTCATCAACTCCACCTCCGGCACCACCGGCCTCCCGAAGTGCGTGCTGCACTTCCAGAACCGCTGGCTGTACTTCCACAAGGTGGCCATGCGCCACGGCGAACTCAGCCCGGACGAGGTGGTGATGTCGCTCGTGCCCGCCCCGTTCGGCTTCGGGCTGTGGACGGCGCACTACACGCCAATCGTGCTCGGCGCACCCACCGTGATCAGCCGCCGGTTCTCGGCTCAACGCACACTGGAGCTGATCGAGGAGCACCGCGTGACCATGCTCGGCTGCGTGAGCACCCAGTTCCTCATGATGCTCAACGAAGCGACGTTCGACGAACGGGACCTGAGCTCGCTCAACGCAATGTTCACCGGCGGCGAGGCCGTGCCCGAGCATCGGGCCGCCGAGTTCGAGGCCCGCAGCGGCTGCACCGTGCTCCAGTTCTACGGATCCAACGAGACCGGAGTGCTGTCGGGCACCATGCCGGCCGAACCGCTCGAGCGCCGGCTACGCACCGCCGGACGACTCGTGCCCGAGATGCACGTCCGCCTGTTCGACGCCGACGGGGTCACCGAACTCGACATTCCCGGCGAGGGCCGGCCCGCCTGCCGCGGCCCGGCCACCTGCCTCGGGTACCTGGACCGTGAGGCCAACGCCGGCTTGTTCACCGCCGACGGCTGGATGCTCATGGGCGACCTCTGCACGATCGACGACGAGGGCTACCTCACCGTCACCGGTCGCATCTCGGACTTCATCATCCGCGGGGGCAAGAACATCTCGGCGTCGCAGGTGGAGGACGAGGTCAACACCCATCCCGCTGTGGGGCTGAGCGCGGCGGTCGCCATCCCCGACGAGATCTTCGGCGAACGGGTCTGCGTCTACGTCGAACTCATCGAGGGCGCCACGCTCACCCTCGAGGACCTGCTGGCCCATCTCGACGAGCGTCAAACCGCGATCGAGATCCGCCCCGAGGCGCTCGTGGTGCTCGATGAACTCCCCCGCTCGAGCGGCGGCAAGATCGCCAAGGGCGAGATCGCCGCCGACGTCGAGACGCGCTACCGCTGAGCGGTCGAGGGCACGGACGTCGGTTCTCAACCTCGGGATCTGGCGCTGGGGGGATCCTTCGATCCGGCCGGGCCATCCGGCTGACCAAACGTCATCGGCCCCAGACGGGATTGGCGTCGGCCGGCGGCCGCTCGTGGTCGCGAACCGGGTCCGGCGCGGTGCCGTCACCGAAGGGGCGGCCACCGAGATGTTCTCGTTCGTGCGCGGCCCCCCACACGGCGAGGTCCGGACCGAGTGGCACGATGCCCGACGGGTTCACCTGCCGGTGCACCTCGTAGTAGTGCTGTTTGATCTGCGGGAAATGGATCGTGTCGCCGAAACCGGCGGTCTGGAACAGGTCGAGGGCATAGCCCCTCAGCGCGGGCATCTCGATCAGCTTGTTGCGGTTGCACTTGAAGTGGTTGTGGTAGACCGCGTCGAAGCGGACGAGGGTCGGCCAGAGACGGAGGTCGGCCTCGGTGATGGTGTCACCGACCAGGAACCGCTGGGTCGACAGGCGCTCCTCGAGCCAATCGAGGCGATCGAAAAGCCGCTGGTAGGCCTCTGCGTAGGCGCCGGCATCGGTGGCGAACCCGGCCTCGTAGACCGCATTGTTCACGTCTTCGAAGTTGCCCTGGGCGACCTCCATGATCTCGTCGCGGTCGCCCTCCGGGAATAGGTCATGGGCGCCCGGCCGGTGATGCTCGACCCATTCCTGCCCGAAGTCGAGGGTGATCTGGTGGAAGTCGTTGGTGACGACCTGCACCGATTCGACGTCGACGATCGCCGGCACGGTCACGCCGCTACCCGCATCCGCACCCCGGTTGTCGTAGGCCTCCTTCAACAGATGGATACCGAGCACCGGGTCCTTCTCGCCGGGATCGAGATCGAAGGTCCACGACTCCTCGCCGTGCGTGGGCCCGGCGAGGGCCAGCGACATCGCGTCTTCGAGCCCGTAGAGGCGGCGGGCGATCAGCGCCCGATTCGCCCACGGACAGGCGCGGGCCGCCGCGAGGCGGTACTTCCCGGCTTCCACCGGCCAGCCGTCGGCCGCGTCCCGTGTGATCCGCGTGTCGATGTAGTCGGTGTCTCGCTCGTAGGCGCCGGTCTCGTCTGCGTACTCGGTCTCTGAACCCATGCCGTCGGCTCTTCCCCGTTCCGCGGGCTCCCAACCCTGATGTCCGCAACCCTCATGTCGGTGCGCGGGCGCCGGTCGTTTCGCTCGCCGACTCGGTGGGTAGAGAAACATCGTGAAGAAGCTCATCTACCCACTCCTCCAAACCGGCGCCACCATTGCCGCGGCCGCAGCGGCCCGAAAGCTGGCATCGTCGATCTGGCGCGGAGAACACACGCCACCGATCAATCCCGCCGACGAAGAAGTGAGCTGGACCGAAGCGGCAGCGTGGGCTGCGCTCTCGGGGCTCCTCGTCGGCGCGGCGCGAGTCGTGGCTCGCAGAGGAACATCGGCCGGATGGAAGAAGGCGACCGGCAATCCCGCACCCGCCTGACCGGCATTCGACGTCGGCGAGGTCAGCGCATCCGCTTCCAGACGAGGTCGGTCTCGACCTCGTCGTCGACCCATGAGCCCGGGTCCTCGCCGGCCACATGGCCGAGCAGTCCCCGATAGACGCCATAGCCGACGAGCCGCCGGAGACGCGGCGGGAGCGTGGCGACGTACTCGCGGTCGAGGGCGAGCAGTTGGCTCTCCTCCTGCCGCAACCAGCCTGCGCAATAGTTGCAGACGATGAACACGCGGCGATCGGCGGACCGGTTGGCCCCGCCGCCGTGCCAGAGCGAACCGTTGTACACCAGCACGCTGCCCGCTCGCATCTCGGCCATCGCCGTCTCGGCCGACTCCCCCGGCCGCGGACGCGTGGGGTCGGAGTGCGAACCCGGCACGAAGCGGGTGGCGCCGTTCATCTCGTCGAAATCGGTGAGGGCCCACAGCGCCACGAGCGCCAACGGCTGATGCGGCCGTGGCAGCGGGATCGAGCCGTCGTCGGCGTGCAACGGCTGCGCCTCCTGCCCCGGATTGGTTTCGACCGCGGTCAACGACGACAGCAGCAGATCGGGGTCGAGCACTGCCTCGGCGACGGCCAGCACCGTCGGATCGATGGGCACCGCCCCGAACCCGGCGTCGTGGGCCAACAGGTTGAACACCCGCCGGGTGTGGCTCCCCAGGAAGGCGTTCGCTCCGAACGGGGTCCGGTCTCTCGCCATCGTCGCGTCGACCAGATCCCTCAGCCCGGCGACCGTCTCGGGGTCGATCACGTCGGGAAGGATCGTCCACCCGTCGGTGGCGATCTGTTCGACGGCCGACGCGACCGTGGCGGTGTCGCTCACTTGTCGGGCCGTTCGGCCAACAGGCCGGGGAAGACGACGTTCTCGGGGTCGAGCGCATAGACCGGCGCCCACGCGAGGTGGCGTTGGTTCTCCGCCGCCGCGCCGGCCATGTCGCCCGCTTCGATCAGGTCGATCAGGGCCTCGTGATCGTCGACTCCCTGCTGGCGATAGGCACGATCGGGAAAGTCACCCTGGCCGTCGTGGAGTTCGGCCCAGGCATCGGCGTGCGCCGTCCACACCGACTCGAGAGCCCCCACGACCAACGTCAGAGTGGGGCTGCCGCAGAGCTGGACGAGCGCCTCGTGGAACTCCCGCGACACGATCGTGAACTGGCGCACATCGTCGATGCACGCGGCCGCCCGAGCGTTCACATCGCGCAACGCAGGGACCACCGTCTCGGCCCGGTCGTCTCGACCCGCGCACATCGCCACACACTGCGATTCGAGCTGATTGAGCGCCCTGGCGACGTCGTCGACCGGCGCGCCGGTCGAACGCAGCACCGTACCGAGCACGTAGGCCGCGTTGTCCAGGCCCGGCCGGTGCACGACCGCACCGCCGACCTTGCCCCGTCGCACCGACAGCAGCCCTTCGGACTCGAGGATGCGCAACGCCTCGCGCATCGACGGCTTCGAGACACCGAACTCCTTGAGCAGATCCTCCTGCCGGGGCAGCTCGTCACCGTCGTCGAGTTCGCCGTCGAGGATCCGGCGTCGAAGTTCGGCCACCACCAGGTCGGCCACGTGCGGTGCGCGATACTTCTCCTCGGCCGACCGGTCACCTCGTATGGAGGGGACGGCCAGCAGCGGGTCCGAGTTCGACGGTGACGCGGGCGTGCTCATCGGGTGGTCATCGTTCTCGGTCCGCCAGGATCGTCGGGTTGACAGTTCGGTGCAAAGCACAAAACATATAGAAGATGACTCGGTGTGTCACTTGGCATCGGCCCCACACCCACCCGTTCGGAGTACCCCATGCGCAGCATCGATGATCTCGCCGGCGACTTGTCGTTCACCACGGCCGCCACCGGTGCCGACCGGACCGTCACGTTTCTCCCCGAGCCGGAACGAGCGCCGCGCCGGCACCTGGTGATCTCCGCGGACGACCACGTGGTCGAGCCGCCGGACACGTTCGAGGGACGGATCCCCGCCCACCTCGTCGACCGTGCCCCGAGGGTGGTCGAGACCGATGGCGGCCGACAGACCTGGCTCTACGACGGCAACGAGCTGCCCAATGTCGGATTCAACGCGGTGGTCGGTCGGCCGGTTTCGGAGTACGGCTTCGAACCGACCCGCTTCGACGAGATGCGCAAGGGCGCCTGGGACATCCACGAACGCATCGCCGACATGGACATCAACGGGGTCTATGCCTCGGTGAACTTCCCCTCGTTCCTGCCCGGCTTCGCGGGCCAGCGCCTCCAGACGGTCACCAACGATCAGGAACTGGCCATGGCCTCGGTGCGAGCCTGGAACGACTGGCACCTCGAGTCGTGGGCCGGCCCCTACCCCGACCGCATCATCCCGTGCCAGCTGCCGTGGCTCCTCGACCCCGAGGTCGCGGCCGACATGATCCGCGAGAACGCCGAGCGCGGCTTCAAGGCCGTCACCTTCTCCGAGGCCCCGGACAAGCTCGGGCTCCCGAGCCTGCACTCCGGCCACTGGGAGCCGTTCCTCCAGGCCTGCGCCGAGACCGAAACGGTCATCAACCTCCACATCGGCTCGGCCGGCGCGTCGCCCGCAACATCCGACGACGCGCCGCCCGACGTCGTCGGCGTACTGTTCTTCGCCTACGCCATCTACGCCGCCGTCGATTGGCTCTACTCGATGGCCCCGGTGCGTCACCCCGACCTGAAGATCTGCCTGTCCGAGGGCGGCATCGGTTGGGTGGCCGGCCTGATCGACCGGCTCGACCACATGCTCAGCTACCACGACATGTACGGCACGTGGACCGACGAGCTCACGCCGTCCGAAGTCTTCCGCCGCAACTTCTACTTCTGTGCCGTCGAGGACCCCTCGGCCTTCGGTCAACGCGAGCGCATCGGCGTCGACCACATCCTCCTCGAGTCCGACTACCCCCATTGCGACTCGACCTGGCCCCGCACCCAGGACATCGTCGAACGCGAGATCGGCTGGCTGCCCGAGCACGACCGGCGTCGCATCACCTGGGAGAACGCGTCGGAGCTCTACCGGCACCCCGTGCCCGAGTCCGTCGTCGCCGACCCCGAGAACTGGTAGCCGGCGCCGACTCGGCGACGAGCATGACCGCCGATCTCGAAGCCCGCGTCGACCGGCTGGAGTCGCTCGACGCGATCCGTCAGCTGGCAGCCAAATACGCCGTCTCGCTCGACATGCGCGATCTCGATGCGCATGTGAACCTGTTCGCTCCCGACATCCGCGTGAGCCGTGACCTCACCGGGCGGGCTCACCTCAAGCGCTGGCTCGACGACACCCTTCGACTCCAGTTCACCGGCACTGCGCACCACATCGGCAATCACGTCATCGAGTTCGACGATGCCGACCATGCCCATGGTGTCCTCTACTCGAAGAACGAGCACGAGACCGGCGACGAGTGGGTCATCATGCAGATGCTCTACTGGGACGACTACGAGCGCATCGACGGCGACTGGCTCTTTCGCCGGCGCCTGCCCTGCTACTGGTACGCCACCGATCTGAACCGACCACCGGTGGGCGACACCAAGATGCGCTGGCCCGACCGCGAACCCTACGACGGTGCCTTCCACGACCTCTTCCCCTCGTGGGAGGAGTTCTGGGCCCACCCGCCGGGCGACGACGAACCCCAGGTCGCCGACCCGGCGCCGCTCGAACAGTTCCTCACCACCATGCGCCGGGGCGCGCCCGACCCCCGTATCCGGGTGCGCTGACCTGCGCTCAGCGTACGAACGGGAACTCGTGGCGTCGCAACGGGTCGTGGACGCCGAGCGTGACCCAGATGCCGCCGGTGTCGTCGAGCGCCTGATCGAGCACGAACTCGAGCGCCTCGGCGATGAACTCTGGGGGAGCGAGTTCGACCTCGGACCGGCGAACGTCGGGCGGGATCAACGGGGTGTCGGTGCCGGCCGGGCAGACCGCGCCGATCGTCACCCCCCGTTCGGCCAGCGAAGGAGCGAGCGCCCGGACGAGCGCGATGATCCCGGCCTTGGTCATGGAGTAGGCCGGGTCTCCCGGCCGGGGATCGAGACCCGACATCGACGCGGTCACGACCATCGACCCACCGTGGCGGGCCACCTCGTCGACCGTGGCGAGCACACCGAAGGCGACGCCGTCGAGGTTGACGCCACGGACCAGCTCGTAGCGTTCACGCATCCAGTCGATCGGATCGCCATCGTCGATGGCGGTCCCCCTGGGTCGCGACATCACCCCGGCGTTCAGCACGACGCGATCGAGTCGGCCGTGGTCGGCGACGATGCCGGCCACGGCCTGCGCCCATTCCTCGTGCGAGGCCACATCGAAACCCATGGCCACTCCGCCGATCTCGGCGGCCACGAGCGACGCGGCGGCCTCGTCGACATCGGCGACGACGACGCGGAACCCCCGAGCCGCCAACCGCGCACAGACGGCTCGGCCGATGCCGCCGGCGCCGCCGGTGACCAGGGCGACCAGTCCGTCTCGGTCGGTCTCGGTCAACGCGGCGTCTCCGGTCGGGCGGCGAGGATCTCGGCCGAGGGCACCACCACTCGGCTCCCCCGGTCGAAGGTCAGATAGTTCCACATCCAGTTCACGAGCACATTGGCGCGATTGCGGAAGCCGATCAACATCACGAGGTGCAGGCCGAGCCAGGCCGCCCACCCGAGCGGTCCGCCGAGGCGCCAACCGTTGGGCAGCTCGGCCACCGCGGCGTGACGCCCGATCGTCGCCATCGAGCCCTTGTCGCGGTACACGAACGGCCCGGGGTCGTCGGCCGTGCCGAGCGCAGCCGAGAGCACGGCGGCGACATGGCGACCGCCCTGCACCGCCACCGGCGCGACCTGGGGAAGGGCACGACCGTCGGCCGTCGGGCTCGCGGCGAGATCGCCGATGACGTAGACGCTGGGATGGCCGGGCACCGCCAGCGACTCGTCGACCACGATCCGCCCCGCGGGACCGGTCTCGAACGGTCCGTGCTCGCCGATCGGGTTGGCCCGCACGCCGGCGGCCCACACGAGCGTCTGGGTCGCCAGCTCCGTGCCGTCGGCGAAACGCACCGACGTCGCCGTCACCTCCTCGACCGCAGTGTGCGTCAGCACCTCCACGCCGAGTTGTTCGAGCGTTCGGCGCGCCCGCTGCGAGAGCGACGGGTGGAAGGTCCCGAGCACGCGGTCGGCTGCTTCGATCAGCACGATGCGGGCCATGGCCACATCGAGGGACGGGAAGTCACGGCGCAACACCCGATGGACGAGCTCGGCGAGTCCGCCCGCGAGTTCAACGCCGGTCGGCCCGCCGCCGACGATGGTGAACGTGAGCGCGCCGTCGCGTGCGAGTTCTGGCCGGGCATCGACCGCCTCGAAACGTTCGAGCACATGGGCCCGCACGGCGATTGCGTCGGCCGCGCTCTTCAATCCGAAAGCATGGTCGTCGACCCCCGTGACGCCGAACGTCGCCGTCACCGCCCCACAGGCCAACACCAGCGTTTCGTAGGCGAGTGTGGCCGCACCGTCGTCGAGTTCGACGAGCTTCTCGATCGGGTCGATCCCGGTGACCCGACCGAGCCGCACCCGAGCGTTTCGTTGGCGTTGGAACACGCCGCGCACCGGGTGGCACACGTCGTCCACGTCGAGCCCCGCCGTCGCCACCTGATAGAGCAACGGCTGGAACGTGTGGTGGTTGCGGGCGTCGACGATGGTGATGTCGACCGGGAGATCGGCCATTGCGCGGGCGGCTGCGAGCCCGCCGAAGCCGGCGCCCACCACGATGACCCGATGTCGTCGAGCGGCCATGTCCGCACCTCGTCTCGAGCATCCGGTGACGATCACCGGAGCTTGTGATCTACTTCACAAGCCTAGTCGTGGACGTCAGGGTTTCGAGCCGGTGGACGCCGGGCGGTCGTCGTCGGCCCCCCACTGCGACCACGAGCCCGGGTAGAGCCGCCCGTCGGGGAGGCCGGCGAGGCGGCGGCCCAGCAGGTCGGCGCAGGCGGTCACGCCGCTGCCGCAGTAGGCGATGACGTCCTCGCCATCGGCGTCGAGCGCCTCGTAGACCTCGAGGAGCCGGCGGGGCGACTTCCATCGGCCACCGTCGAGATTGTCGGCCACCGGGGCGTTGCGAGCACCGGGGATGTGGCCGGGTCGCGGGTCGACGGCGCCGCCGTCGGCGTAGCGCTCGGGGGCCCGCGCGTCGAGCACGACCGCACCCGCCGCCAGCGCGGCGGCCACGCCGTCGGCCGAGGCCCGCGCGTTCTCCGGCCACGGCCGCGGGGTGAACTGCGCGTCGTCGGCCTTCATGCGGGCCTTCGAGAGCTTTCCGTCCCAGGCCTGGATGCCACCGTCGAGTACGGCGACGTCGCGGCGCAGCACGTCGAGCATCCACCAGAGCCGGGCCGCGATGATGCCGCCGGCGTCGTCGTAGACGACAACGCGCGTGCGATCACCGATGCCGAGCCGGCCCATGGCCTCGCCGAACGCCAGCGGTGTCGGCAGCGGATGGCGACCGGCCCCCGCCGAAGCGGCGCCGGAGAGGTCGACATCGAGGTCGGCGAACACCGCACCGGGGATGTGGCCCTCGTCGTAGGCATCTCGTCGAGGGCCGTCGGCCAGCGTCCAGCGCACGTCGACGATCACCTGGCCCTCGTCGTGGAGGTGCTCGGCGAGCCACTCGGGACTGACGATCGGGCCGAAGTTCATGCAGTCAGTCAATCGCCCGCTGCTGCGCGCTCCACTCCCGGCATCAGCGCAGCGGGGCGAATTCGTAGCGCCAGATCGGTTCGTCGACGCTCATCGTGACCCACACCACGCCGGCATCGCCCACCGGCGAATCGAGAATCGTCTCCAGCGCGCCGGCGACATGGTCGGGCGGCGCGAACGAGTAGCCGGCCGCCCGGAAGTCGGGTGGCACCATCGAGGTGTCGACCCCTGCCGGGCACACCGTGCCGATCATGATGCCTCGGGCCGCGAGGGTGGAGCCGAGACTGCGGACCAACCCGATCACGCCGTGCTTCGTCATCGAGTACACCGGGTCCTCGGGTTGGGCGACGAGCCCGGCCATCGACGACGTCACACTGATGGCTCCGCCACCCCCGGCGGCCAGATGCGGAACGGTCGCCATCACCCCGTAGGCGACGCCGTCGAGGTTGACCGAACGCACGAGGTCGTAGCGTCGGGCCATCCACTCGAGCGGATCGTCACCCGCCATGTCGACGCCCTTGGGGCGACTCATCACTCCCGCGTTCAAGGCAACGAGATCCAGTCCACCGTGCTCGGCGACGAGATCGGCGACCGCGAGGTCCCATGCGGCCCGATCGGCGACGTCGAACGACGACGCGCTCCCGTCGACCGCCGCAGCCACTTCGGCGGCCCGGTCGAGGTCGACATCGGCCACGACCACGTGGGCGCCGCGAGCGGCCAGGCGCACGACCAGGGCCTCACCGATCCCGCCACCACCCCCGGTGACGAGCGCGATCTTCCCGTCCAGCCTGGTGTTGCTCATACCCATTCCCGTGTCAGAGACCGGATGTCTTGCGAATGGCGAAGTCGCGCAGACCGGTCGGCATCAGCGTGCCGGTGAGCACCTGGAGTTGGGCGTCGAGTCCGACCGGATAGCGGGCCTTCGGCGCCCGCGATTCGGCCACTTTCGCGATCACCTTGGCCACGGTCTCGGGTTCGGTCATGAACCGATCCAGACGACCGAACATCTCCTGGGATGCGGCATAGGCCTTCTCGTAACGAGAGCCACGGTGAGCCTCCAGGTCGACGAACTCCTCGGAGAGTTCGCTGCGAAACACCCCCGGCTCGATGAGCGAGACCGCGATGCCGTCGGCCGCCACCTCGAGGCGAAGGGCGTCGGATACGCCCTCGAGTGCGTGTTTCGCCCCCTGGTACCAGCCCATGAGCGGGAAACTCGCCCGGGCCGACAATGACGAGATCTGGATGATGCGGCCCCAACCCCGCTCCCGCATGTGGGGAAGTGACTGACGGGCGAGCCGGATGGGCGCCACCACCATGGTCTCGAGCAGGGCCCGGGCGTCGTCGTCCTCGACCTCCTCGACCGCCGAATAGAGCATGTAGCCCGCGTTGTTCACGAGCACGTCGGGTTTCACCGCCTCGATCAGAGCCGCTCCCGCCTCGGCGTCGGTGACGTCGAGGATCTCGACCTCGACATCGACGCTCTCGGCCCGGGCGGCCGACGTCACTTCCGCGGCCTTCGCGTCGGAACGCACGGTGCCCACCGAACGATGCCCACGGCGCGCCATCTCGATGACCGTGGCGAGCCCCAGTCCGCCATTGGCACCGGTGGTGAGAACCGTGCGGAGGGTCACGCCTCGCCCGCCACCGCGAGCAGCGCCTGGAGTTCCTCGGCGATGTCGTCGGCCAACTCGAAGGGTTTGTCGAGCATGTCGGCGCTGCTGAGAATGCCGATGTCCATCTGGTCCATGTAGCTCATGGCGCCGATGAACAGTCCGGCGCCGTCGTAGACGATGCCCATCGACTGGAACGCCTTGATCGGTGCGCCCTGGTTGTAGAGCGGCTCGCGCGGTCCCGGCACGTTGGAGATCACGACGTTGAACATCGGCGGGATTCGCTTGACCAGCTGGGTCTTGCCGTAGAACCGCGCGGCCAGCGCCATCATCGCCGGCGGTGGCACGTCGGCGAGGCTCATCATCATGTCGACTCCCATGGCCTCCTGCATCTCTTTGGATGCGCTGGTGCTCTCGTGGATCGCCTTCAGTCGGGCGCCGGGGTCGTCGAGGTCGGTGGCGAGCGATGCCGTCATGCCCGAGATCATGTTGCCGGTACCGCCCGATCCATCGGGGCGGGCACTCACGGGTATGGAGGCCACGAGCGAGTCGGTCGGCAGCTCGTCGCGGTCGGTGAGGTAGCGCTTGAGTGCGCCCGAGATCATCGCCACGTAGACGTCGTTGAGCTTCACCCCGAACGCGTTCTTCACCGTCTTCATCTCGCTCAGCGACACCGTCGTGTAGGACCACGCCCGCTTCTGCCCGACCGGCCCGTTGAACCGGGTGCGGGGGACCGCCTGAGGCATGGCCGCCCCGGTGCTGCGAATGACATGGGGCAGCCGCGGGATCATCGACACCATGTCCTTCGAGGCGCGCACGTGCGAGCGGGCGATCGCCGGCAACGAACTGAGCGCGATCGCGGCAGCCGACGGGAACTTCTCGGACCGCCATCCGTCGTCCTCGATGACATCGGGAGGACGCCAGTCGGGATCCGAGTCGAACATCATCTCCTGCATGCCGGCGCCGGCCATGCCGTCGATGCAGGCGTGGTGGATCTTCCAGAGCAGGGCGACGTGACCCTCGGCCAGCCCGTCGAGCACCCAGAGCTCCCAGAGCGGACGACGGCGGTCGAGACGATGCCGATAGATGTCCTCGGCGGTGGACGCCAGATCCTCGCGACCACCGGGCGACGGCACCGGCATCCGGCGAATGTGCCAGTCGAGATCGAACTCGGGGTCTTCGATCCAGTGCGGCGCCGTCAGCCCGAGTTGGGACTCGATGACCCGCCACCGCAGCGGCGGCAGCTGGTTGAGACGGCTGGCGAAAGAGCGCTTCAGCACATCGATGCTGAATCCGCCCGCGATCTCGGCCGGGTCGAAGATGGTGATGCAGGCCACGTGGGCCGGCCACTGCTTCGTCTCCGACGTCAGGAACGCAGTGTCCAGACCCGACAGCCGCTTCACGACGCCGCCCGCTCGCGCGTGACGCTCGCGTAGCCCGACGACCGCAGGGCCCGATCGATGAACGACCGCACCTCGCGCGACCACGCGAACGCGACGTGGGCGCCGCGATACCAGAGCACCGATGGCTGTTCCCAGTGCACCCACAGGCGATACGCCTCGCCGGGCGTTGCCATTCGGTCGGCCACACCGGCATAGACGAACCGGCGATCGTGGGGAACCAGCGGGTCGAGGGCCAGAGGCGACACGACCGAGTGGATGCGAGCCGCCCGCTCGCCCAGCAGCCGGTACTCGTCGGCCAGCACCCGGTCGTCCTCGGGGAGATGGCGGTTCATCACCCAGGAGAGGTCGACGGTCGGCACCCCGCTGATGACGCACCCGACACGCTCGTCGAGACCGGCCAGCAGGGCGGCGAGATAGCCACCCATCGAGACACCGTGGACGGCGACGGGTCCGGCGTCGGGATCGGTCGCCTCGATCCACGAGATGACCTGTCGCACGTCGGAGATGGCCTGGCTCACGGCGTGGACGTTGTTCAGATAGTCCATGGTCAGCGCGTCTTCGCCGCCGACCTCGGCCCGCGGACCGTGGCCCGGGAACACCGGCTGGATGACGTTGACACCGAGATCGCTGAACAGGTGACGGGCCCGCAGCGCAACGACGTCGCTCTCCTTGCCCATGCCGAACCCGTGGAGCTGCACGACCCACGGCCGCGGTGTGGGGTGGCGCAGCACATAGGCGTGCACCGTCTGGTTCGTGGTCACCGACATCCAGCGGGTGGTGCCGGGAAGCGGCACCGCGGGCGTGTAGCCACTCATGAACTGGAGGTGCTCGAAGCGCAGACCGCGATAGCGAGCCGGCGCGATCCGGGCTGTCGGCGCCTCCGGCCGAGGATGAAGAACCCGCGGGTCGTCGAGGGCTCCGGCCTTCTCCAGTGCCGCCAGCGCATCGGTGACCTCGTCGGAGATCCGAGCGAAATCGTCGTCGGACGCCGACAGTCGGGTGGTGGCCATGAAGGCCAGCACGAGTTCGTCGGCCCACACCCCGAACGCAGTGCTCCACGTCGGGATGCGTGTCGGGATCTCGGGCCGTTCACGGTCGCCGCCCCGTAGGCCTCTCGTGGCCGAACGCAGCAGGAAGCGCGATGCCCGCGGCCCGGCGGCCAGGATCTCGAATGGGGAGATACCCGACGTACGACTGAGGAGGTAGCCACCGGCAGCAGTGTCGAGCGGGCCCCTTCGCGGTTCGGCCTCGGCCTCGCGATCAGCCGGTGAAACCACCGGATCAGCCACTGATGGTGTCCTCTCTTCGACCCCATTCAGCGTACCGGGTGCGGCCCGATCCGTCAGGCGGTCAGCCGATAGGCGAGCCGGCACGGCTCCTCGCTCCTCGCCACGCCGCCGATCTGTCCTCGTCGGGGCCGCGGGTCGAGATCGCGCAGCTCGAGGTCGTACGTGCCCACCAACGCGACCAGCGTGTCGACGATCACCCGCAGCGAGAACGGTTGGGCCGGGCACGTGTGCGCACCGTGCCCGAACGTGGTGACCAACTCGCGGGCGGCCAGGTCCGCGTGGTCACCGAGGCGTCGACCGTTCCACCGCTGCGGGTCATGGGTCGCCAGGCCGGCCGCCGAGGTGGTGTTGGTCAACGGCAAGAGGGTGGCCAGCGTGATGCCGGGCTCGAGGTCGTGCACCGTACCGTCGACCTCGATCCTGGTCGGCCGCAGGACCTCGCGCAGCATGATCGACCGTTGCGCCAGGCGGATCGACTCCAACGCCGCGCGGGTGGCGAGATCTCGGTCGCCGTCGCGGACTCGTTCGACGAGGTCCGGACGGGTCACCAGATCGACGATCGACCAGCCGACGGCGGCGAAGAGGTTCGACATCGAGCCGAGGTGCACCAGCGCAACGTCGTGGGCGATGCCCTGGACCCTTTGCGGCGCGTCCACCCAGCGCCCGACGATGGTGCCGAACATGCCGTCGGTGGGCGCGGCGTCGTAGTCGGCGACGATCGGCTCGTAGATCGACGCAATCGTCTCGAGCGCAGCGCGCTCCGCTGCATGGTCGTTGGCGGCGATCGCCGCCATGGCTTCGGGGGTCACGAACGCGGCCGACGCGTCCAGCTCGTCGAGCGCCTCGACGAGCGGTTGGAAGCGGGGTTCCGCGGCCGCGCCCGGCCCGCCCCAGCTGGCCAGCCCGAAACGGTGGCCCAGCCGTCGGGTGAAGTCGAACACCTCGACCTCCCCCTGTTCCCCGAGTAGCGCCAGCTCCGTCGCGAGCGCGGCCGTCACCTCGTCCGCGAAGGCTGCAGCCAACTCGCGGGTGAACATCTCGTGGGGGATCGTCCGGCGATCCAGGAACAGGTCGGCCGGCACCTTTCTCGACAACATCCGCATGTCGGCGATGCCCTTGCTCGCCACCGATTCCTCGATCTCGTAGAAGGCCCGCACCCCGGCCGGCGAGAAAAGGAACAGGTAGGTCATCCCACCGCTCACCATGGTGAAGGTGTCGCCCAGGGCCGCCCGGTCCGCCGCGATCGCGCCGACCGGGTCGGGTACGGCCGCGTCCCATGGCATCACCGCAGCTCCCCGCGGTGCACCGTCAGCGGCCACGATCAGAAGGGCCGGTCGCCGATGACGGTGACGCGCTCCATGATCCGGTGGGCGGGGAGGAAGTCGGTGCTGGCCGCGTGCTGCACGGCCCGGTTGTCCCACATCACGAACGTGTCGGGTCGCCAGCGCACCCGGATCTGGATCGAGGGATCCATCATCTGGCGCTCGAGTCGACGAAGGGTCCGGGTCGACTCGTCGGCGTCCATCCCGTCGATGTGGGAGGTGAACCCGATGTTCGTGTAGATCCCCCGGGCGCCCGTCTCCGGGTGGGTGCGGATCACCGGATGCCGTTGCGGCGGATACTTCTCGCGCATCGCCGCCTGCTCCTCGGGCGCCACCCGGGCGCCGAACACCCTGGCGTAGTCGTGGATCGCGTAGGCGTCGTCGACGGTGTCCCTGAGATCCTGCGGCATCCGCTCGTAGGCCGCGGTCGCGTCGGCGAAGCACGTGTCGCCGCCGACGGCAGGGACGACCCGGCCCCGCAGGATCGACCCCATCGACGGCTCGGCCCGCCAGGTGACATCGGAATGCCATCCGGCGGCGACGAAGGTCTTGCCGCTGTCGCCGCCCGCCTCGAGCTTCACGATCTCGGGGTAGCCGTCGATGCCTTCGGTGAACGGATGCACCTCGAGCTCACCGAACAACCGACCGAAGGCGATGTGTTCGTCGATGGTGACCGCCTGGTCGCGCAGGACCAGGACCTTGTGGTCGAGCCACGCCTTGCGAAGCTCGTCGCGTGTCGAATCATCGACGTCGGCCATGTCGATGCCGCCGACCTCGGCACCGAAGTAGCCGTTGAGTTTCGTGACCTCGATCGTCATCGCGCTCCCCTTTCGCTCCCAACAGTGACACGATCAGAGAGTGAGCGCGCCACTGCTACGAACAGAGCGAACGATTCTGCTCCCGCTGAGCACGGCCGACCTCGACGAGGTCGGTGCCCTCTACGCCGACCCGGCGGTGATGGAATACGTCGACGGCGGGGTGCGCACCCGCGACCAGACCAAGTCCGCGCTCGCCGCCAACGAGCGGTGCTGGCGGGCCGAAGGCTGGGGACTGTGGTCCATCCGCGAGGCCGAGACCGGCGCGTTGATCGGCGAGTCCGGACTGCAGCGCCTCTTCGACGTCGAGGGTGCGACTGTCGACTTCGGGTTCACCCTCACGCGCCGGTTCTGGCGCGACGGCTACGCCACCGAGGCCGGCCACGCCATCCTCCTCGACCTCTGGGACCGCTTCCCCGGCGATCTCGTCCACGCCGTCGCGCATCCAGAGAACACGGGCAGCGAGGCGACGCTCCACAAGCTCGGGTTCCGCCTGGCCGAGGAGCGACTCGTCCACGGTCAGACCATGAACCTCTGGGAGATCCAGCGAACTCGCTGACGCCGCTCGCACGCGACGCCGGGCGCTAGGTTGGCGGGCGATGTCCTGGTGGCTGTGGACCCTTCTCGCGCTGGCGGGCCTGCTCGTCGTCATTGCGATCCACGACCTGACGCAGACCCGTCACGCGATCCTCCGCAACTTTCCGGTGGTCGGCCACTTCCGCTACCTCCTCGAACGGCTGGGACCCGAACTCCGGCAGTACATCGTCACCGACAACGACGAGGAACGGCCCTTCAGCCGGGATCAGCGTCGGTGGGTCTACTCGAACGCCAAAGGGGAGAACTCCTACTTCGGCTTCGGCACCGACAACCGACTCGACGCGCCCGGCTACCCGATCTTTCGCCACGCGCCGTTTCCTCTCGGTGACGACGAGACCGGGGCCGGCGTCGCCCACCGGGAACCGCTGAGCGACCTCGCCTCGGCCAAGGTCATCGGCGAGCGCAATGGTCGACCCGGCGCGTTCCGACCGGCCTCGATCATCAACATCTCGGCGATGAGCTTCGGCTCCCTCTCCGGCCCGGCCGTCGAGGCGCTCAACCGTGGTGCGTCGCTGGCGGGTTGCCTCCACAACACCGGCGAGGGGGGCATCAGCAGCCATCACCGGTGCGGCGGTGATCTCGTCTTCCAGATCGGCACCGGTCTCTTCGGCGCCCGCGATGCGGATGGTCGCTTCTCGATCGATGCGTTGCTCGAGTCCATGGCCGACACCCAGGTGAAGGCCATCGAGGTGAAGCTGAGTCAGGGCGCCAAGCCCGGCCTCGGTGGTGTGCTCCCCGCACCGAAGGTGACCAGGGAGATCGCCGCGGCTCGCGGTGTGCCGGTGGGTGTGACCGTCCACAGTCCGAGCCGACACGTGGACTTCAACGACATCGCCGGTCTCATCGACTTCGTCGAGCGCATCGCCGACGCCACTGGCGTGCCCGTCGGGGTCAAGAGCGCCGTCGGCGACCCGCGGTTCTGGGACGAGTTGGCAGCCGAGATGGCGACGAAGGACCGCGGGCCCGACTTCGTCACCGTCGACGGCGGCGAAGGGGGTACCGGTGCCGCGCCGCTCGTGTTCTCCGACCACGTGGCCCTGCCGTTTCGCGACGCCTTCCCCGTCGTGTTCGATGCGTTCGCCCGTCGCGACCTGCACCACGACGTGACCTTCATCGGTGCAGGAAAGCTCGGGTTCGTACCCGACGCCGCAATCGCGATGGCGATGGGGGTCGATCTGATCAACGTCGGCCGCGAAGCGATGCTGGCGGTCGGCTGCATCCAGGCCCAGAAGTGTCACACCGGCCACTGCCCGACCGGCGTGGCCACCCAGTCACCGCGCCTCACCCGCGGCCTCGACCCCACCGACAAGTCCGTCCGTGCCGCGGGCTACATCCGATCATTCCGCCACGACCTTCGCGCCCTGTGTCACGCGATGGGGGTCCTGCACCCGAGCCTGATCCGGCTCGACCAGATCGCCATCCGCGGTGCCGACGGCCATCTCGTGGACGCCGGCGAGGCCCTCCGTCTGGACACCCGCTGGTACGACGACGATCGCCGCAATCGGCTCGCCGCGACGCTCGCCGACTGAGCGGCTGTCAGCTCCAGCCCTCGGGGTCGGCCGCGAAGCCGCCGGATTCGATCGAGGTGTAGGCCGGGTCGGGCGTGACGAAGTCGTCGACCGACGGCCACAGGCCCGCCTCGACCGCGACCGCCGCGGTGGCGTAGCCGCCACTGCCCCATTGCACGTAGGACAGCAGCGCATCAGCCGACGCGGTGTCGGTGCCGCTGTGCACGGACACCTCACCGCCGGCGACATTGAGACCCCCGACCGTTTCGGCCGGCACCTGGAGGGCCTCGCCGGCGCCGAGGGTCTCGGCGACATCGGCCAGATCCACGCAAACGGTGGACTGGCAGACATTGACGCCGGCGAGGGAGACGCTCTCGGCCCCCGTGTTCACGATCTCGATGAAGCCCGCCGCAGTCTCGTCACCGAACTCCACGATGTTGAGCTGGATCACGTCGAGTGCCTCACCGCTCTCGGGGATCGGCGCGGTGGTCGACGGCAGTGTGGTGGAGGACGAGGTGTCATCGGTGGTCTCGCCACCCGCGCCGTCGCCGCTGCCCGCATCCCCGGAATCGTCGCCGCAGGCGGCCGCGAACAGCGCCAACAGGGCGAGCACAACGAGCAGGAACGGACGTGAACGACGCTCGGGCGGGCGGGCGGGCGTGGGGGAACGGTGCACGGCAGAAACCTCCAGGGATGGTTCGGCACAACGGTAGTCGGGGGATCGGACGCCGAGTGCGCAGCGATGGACGCGAGATCGGGCCTCTCCGGAGAGAGACCCGATGTCACGAGAAACCGGTGGAGGCCGCCGCGCCCCACACCGGCGTTCCCGGATCGCCGCCCCGGAACGAATTTCATTGTGTCGGAATCGAACACAACGAGATGTCACCGAGGCGACGCAGCGGACGTCAGGGTGCTGACACAAGCCAGCGGGTCGTCCAGGGGGCCAGCTCCACGACCGCGCGCACCGCCCGGCCGTCACTACGGTCGCACCAACCGTCACCGGCGGAGACCGACTGGGTTTCACCCGAGAGGTTGACGAGCACGAGGGCGGCGTCGTCACCGGCGGACCGATGCACGCCGACCACGCCGTCGGGTGAGTCGATCAACCGTTGCCCGGCCTCGGGATGAAACGCTGGCGACGCGCCGCGCCACGCCAACATCTCGCGCAGTCTCGGCCAGACGATGCCGCCGACCGGGTCGGTTTCCCGCCGTTCGCGAAACGCCGCCGGCGAGTCGAACCGGCCGCGGTTGAGATCTCTCGGCACCCCGCTGCCCTCGAACCGGGTCCGGTCGTTGACC
This sequence comes from Acidimicrobiales bacterium, assembly GCA_040219515.1. Classification (NCBI taxonomy): domain Bacteria; kingdom Bacillati; phylum Actinomycetota; class Acidimicrobiia; order Acidimicrobiales; species Acidimicrobiales bacterium. Next base: position 44,845 of record JAVJSI010000014.1, on the reverse strand, counting down.
GAGGCAACGAGGGAGTGCACGTAGACCAACGGGACACCGGCGAGCGCGAACGCCAGCGAGTGCGAGGCCACCATCCGGTCGGCGATCTGCTCCGTGCTGAACGGTCCGCCCTCACCCACCTCGCACAGCGATCGCCACGTCGCCGCCAGTTCGTAGGGCTCGTTGCCCGCAACGGTGGCCGCTTCGTTCACCACGCCGCCGGCCTCGACACAGCGAGCCGCAAGGTCTGCGATCTGTTCGGCGGACAACCAGCCCTTGGCCGGGCGCACGCCCACGCCGTCGTGGCTCGCCAGGAAGTTCAGCGCGCTGGTGCGCGGCCGCGCCTCGATGCCGGCGGCCCACCGCATCAGCGGGCCGGCGTCGCCGGTGTGCAGCGCGTGCAGGATCAGGGGTGCCAGGGTGAACTGATAGATGGCGTGGGCCTCGGGGCGGGCCTCGCTGCCGAGGTAGCCGACGTTGTCGGCGTGGGGCACGTTCGTCTCCGTGATGAGCACCACCCCGGGGTCGATCTCATCGAGGCAGGATCGCAACAACGCCACCACCGTGTGCGCCCCAGGAAGGTGGATCGAGCTCGTCGCCGGGTCCTTGCCGATGTAGGCGACCGCGTCGAGGCGCACGGCCGAGGCTCCGGCGACCACCAGGCGGAACACGGCGGCGAACACGGCGAGCAGCACGTCGGGCGATCGATAGTCGAGGTCGACCTGGTCGGCGCTGAAGGTGGTCCAGTAGTCGGCGGCGGTGCCATCGGCGCGGGAGAAAACGGTCACCGGTGGACCGGGGCGCGGCCGGGTCACCGAGGTGAGATCGGTGCCGGGTGCCACCACGCGGAAGAAGTCGGCGACGTCGGGATCTCCGGCCAGATGGGCACGGAACCACACGCCCTCGGCCGAGACATGGTTGATGACGGCATCGGCCATCAACCGTGTGTCGGTGGCGAGTGCACTGACGTCGTCCCACGATCCGACCGCGGGGTCGACCATGGCGTAGTCCTGCACACTGAAACCACCGTCGCTCGACGAGGGGTGGAACGGCAGAACGTGCACGCCGTTGATCTCCGGCGCCAGTTCCCGCGCGACCTCTCGCACCCCACGCAGTCCGGACGAGCCGAACTGGTCGGGATAGCAGATGAGCCACGCGTCACGCTCGGACCACCTGGGTAGCCGCGGCGACCGCGTCGCCGCGGCGACCATGACATCGAGTCGATCGGCGATGCCGGCGGCAGCCGCGCCGTAGAGCTCGGCGAGGAGCTCGCGACGACTCAGCTCTCGACCTCGCCGGGATCCACGGGCTCCGGTAATTCGGTGTCGGTGAAGGAACGGCTGAGCGCGAGGAGTTCGTCGATGCGGGCGAGCGCCTCGGCCGACGCGACTCGATCGGGCGGGTCCTGCGCCAGGGCGTCGTTGGACTGCCGCCAGAGCTCGTCGATCTCCACGATCAGGTCCTCGAGCGTCTCGGGCTGACCGTCGTCGGTCGGCGGATCCACCGGCTCCACCGGCTCCACGGGATCCACCGGCTCCACCGGATCGACCGGCTCGTCCGGCTCGACCGGATCGGGCTGGACGATGCCACCGGCGGTGCGATCGAGGATGTCGCCGAACTCTTCGCCGGGGAACAGATTGGACAGGGCTTCCGCCAGCGTCGAGCCGATGGCGAGCTGTTCGCCTTCGCCGACCGACACGATCACCTTCTCGAGTGTCGGCACACTGGTGCCGTCGGCGGCCACGTAGAGCGACCGCACCCACAGAATCGCATTGTCGATGGGCAGCAACAACACGTCGCTGAACTCGACCTTCGAGCCGGTGTCGTTGAGCAGGGTGAGGAGCTGGGCGATCTCCTCGTTCTGGGCGATGCTCGTGGCCACGAGCACGGGACCTGGTGCCGCCGCGCTGTTCATCTCGTAGCTGACGAGGCGCGACGACCCGTCGGATCTCGTCTCGCCGATCATGAACGCCTCGAGCTCCTTGCGTTCATCGGCCTCGTCGAAGGGCACGAACGTGCGGAGGTTGACGAAGGACACCTCGTCCTCGCCGGGAAGCTGCATCAGCGAGTAGTAGGGCTTGACACGACGTTCGCTGGTGGTCTGGACCCCGAACTCATCGGTGTTGGTCTCCTCGGTGCCACCGGCGCGGACGGTACGTCCGGGATCCTGGGCGACGTCCCACGCAAGCTGATTGATGATCAGCGCCGCGGGATCCTCGACCTGGTAGCGGGCGAACATGTTGGTCTGCACTCGGAACAGGTCCTGCGGGTAGCGAAGGTGGTCTCGCAGTTCGGTCGGCATCTCGTCGAAGTCGGAGAACAGATCGGGGAACGCGTCCTGCCAGGCCCTGATGATGGGGTCGTCGACCGGCATCACGTAGAACCGAACCGTGCCGTCGTAGGCATCGACCACGGCCTTCACCGAGTTGCGGACGTAGTTGAACGATGTGCCGGACAGACCGCCTTCGCTGATACGGCCGTTCTCGCTCTCCTGGCTGTAGGGGAAGCGGTCGGTGGTGGTGTACGCGTCGATCACGTAGTGGATGCCGCCGTCGACGATGACGGGGTAGGCGTCGGCGTCGAAGTCGAGGAACGGGGCCAGCGCCGCGACTCGATTGTGGACATCACGGTTGTAGATGATGCGGGTGTCACCGTCGACGAAGTTCGAGATGAGCGGATCGATCTGCTGAAAGCGCAGCGCGAATGCTGCCTTGCGGAGGAACGAGCCCATCTCGACGCCACCGACGCCGTCGTATTCGAACGGCACATCGGCACCGGTCTGGCTGTCGACGTAGTCCGTTTCCTGGACGGTCGTGTCGACCAGCGCGTAGCCGCCGAGATCCTCGCCGTGATAGATCTGCGGCTGCTCGATCGTGACCGCCAACGAGTCATCCACCGCCGTCGGCAGGCTCGACACGATGAAGTCGGGACTCCCCGAACTGGTGGGCGTGTTGGCCGTCGCCATGGCCAGGCCGTAGCCGTGGGTGAGACGAACGTGCTCGCGTTCCCAACTCAGGTTTTCGTCGAGACTGAGCTCTCGAGCACCGAGTACGACCTGACGCAACTCGCCGTCGACCATGTAGCGGTCGGTGTCGAGAGAGATGCCGACCTCGGGATCACTCGGGTCGGTGTCGACGCCGACGAAACGGTAGAAGTCGCGCTCGGTCTGTTCGCGCTCGAACGTGGGGTGTACGGCGACCGGATCCAGGAGACGGGCGTTGGCCACCGTCGCCTGGGCGTTGCGGATCTGGTCGGCCGTGAGTTCGTCGGTGTAGTCGAACTCCTGCACCTGCACGGCGTCGAGTCCGAAGGCGAACGTCGTGGCTTCGATGTTGCGGGCCACGAACTCGGCCTCGCGGGCGGTCTCGTTGGGCTCGACCTGGAACCGCTGCACGAACGTCGGATAGATCCCGCCGACGACGATGGCGGTGAATGCCCAGAGGCCCACGGCCAGTACCGGCATGGTCCAGCCCCGGAGCCGCAGGTTGATCACGAGGAGCACGACCGCCGACAAGGAGATGGCGATCAACAGGTAGATGGCCGGGAGCTGTGCGTTGACATCGGTGTAGAGCGCGCCATCGACGACGCCACGATCGGACACGGTGAGTTCGTAGCGGTCGAGCCAGTAGTCGGCGGCCTTGATGAGGGCGAGGACGGCGAGGATGACCGACAGGTGCACCTTCACGGCGGGCGTGGCCCGGCTGCCGGCCACCGCAGTGACCCGGATCGACCCGTTCAGGTAGTGGCTGATCGCAGTGAGGATGAAGATGATGACGAAGCTGGCGAAGGCCCACCCGACCACGAAGCTCAGGAACGGCAGCTGGAAGACGTAGAAACCGATGTCGACACCGAACTGTTCGTCGTCGATGCCGAAGTCCTGCCGGTTGGTGAAGAGCAGCCACTCCTCCCAATGGCTCGAGACGCCGGCCGACGCGACCAGCGCGAACACGGCAGCGACCCCGGTGCGCAGGAGTCCTTTCCTACCGGACACGATGTCGTGGTAGCGGGCCAGCAGTTCTTCCTCGGGACCGGCGGGGCGGAACGTGGGGGCCGCTCGGTCGGTGAGGAACAGGTTGAGCCACATGAAGACGAAGAACAGGCCACCGAAGATCGCGGTGAGCGCCACCTTCGCACCCAGGACCTGACGCCACAGCGACGCGCGACCGAGCGAGTCGAACCAGAGGTAGTCGGTGTAGAAGCCGGCGATACCCGACAGCGAGGCGGCCAGGAACAGCAGCGCGACGACGACCACCACGCCCACCACCCGGGCGCGACCGCTCAGACGGCTGGTTTCGCGGCGGGGCAGGTCATCGGCGGCGCGCATCGTTTCAGGAGACTATCGGCCGGTCGGCGCCAGTAAGAGTCGAGGCGGTGAATCAGTCGTCGGCCGGTTCGAGCCAGCACGTGCACGCCGGGTGCGCGGGAGGATGTCGGTCGCCGGTGGGGAACTCCTCGCCGACGGGAACCGCACCCGCGAGCGCGTTGTCCGCGCAGTCCGGCCCGCACGGCCCGCCGTCCACCATGTTCCACACGACCGAGCCGCTGACCGTGGCAAGCGCGACCAAGCCGTCGACGGCGACCGCGGCAGCTGCTGCGGCCTCGTCGATGCGCCGGCTGCGCGACTCTCGGTAGAGCGCCCGAACGGTGTCGGACAGCTCGTCGGGATCCTCGATCCGGTCGGCCACCTCTCGCAACCGTTGCCGCACCGGGGCGAGCGCGATCGTCTCGAGCTGGGCGTTGGCGTCGCCGAGCCCCATGCGCTTGGACCCACCGAGTTCGCCTGCCAGGTCCTTCAGGGCCGAAGCGGCCGCCTTCTCGTAGGGCGACCGATGCGCGGCGGCGTCGTCGATGACCACGCCCACTGCGTCGGCGCCGCTGCGCCGTATGCCGTCGAGCAGGGTGCCCTGCTCTTCGACCAGCACCTTCTTCATCGCCTTCGCCGCTGTGTCCGCCGCTCGCCTGCGCGCAGCGGCCCGGGCCTCGTCCAGCCCTTCGGGTTCCGGCGCCGGTTCGGGTTCGGGCTCCGGTTCGGGTTCGGGCTCGGGCTCGGGTTCGGGGGTGGACTCCTGGGCCGAGCGGAGCTTCGCGAACACGTCCTCGGCACTGTCGTCTTCTGGAGTGTCGTCGTCGGGAGTGTCGTCGTCGGGGCTGTCCTCTTCAGGACTGTCGTCTTCGGCCTCGACATCGTAGGGAGTGTCGCCCTCGGTGTCGTCGACCACGGACTCGGCGGCGAATTCGGCCGGGTCGGGTTCGAACTGGGCGGCGAACTCGGCCGGCGTCAACTCTTCCTCGAACTCGGCGGCGACCTCGGCGACGGCGACGGCGACGTCGCCTTCGGGGTCATCGGCGGTGACATCGGGTCCCTCGTCGGCGTCCGTGGCCTCGGCGTCATCGGCAGCGTCGGCCTGGATGTCCTCGTCGTCCTCGTTCTCGGCCTCGACAGCGACGGGCGCCGCCGGCGCGTCGATCTCGTCTTCGCCCGCCAGGACATCGAGGTGGGTCAGCGCTTCCATCTCGCCGGTGGTGAAGGTGTCCTCGACGTTCCCACTGTCGACGATGTCGTCGACCAGGGGGTGGCCGACGAGACGGGCAGCCTGGATCTCCGCCTCCAACTCGTCGGTCGTCGGCGTGGCCTCGGAGGTGACGCGGAGTCCGGCTCGCTCGGCCGCGGCACGCGCTTCGGGTACCGAGTTCACGAGATCGACCACTGCGGTGTCGAGACTCTGCTGGGTGATGGTCAACGACTCGAGCAGGCGGTCCCGGCCGGCGCGGAGTTGCTCGACCTGGGCCCGACCGGTCTGGCGCTTGCGAGCCAGGTCGCGCAGCATCCTCTCGCGCACGGTCTGGGCTTCGGCGACCATGTCACGGCCGCGCACCCGCCCGTCCTCGACCAACGCCTCGGCTTCGCGCTGGGCGGCCTCCAGTGTCGCTTCGCGAGCAGCCTGGGCTTCGGTGCGAGTGGCCTCCGCCGCCGCGATGGCTTCGTCGCGCACGGCCTCGGCCTCGCGCTCGGCCCGATCGGCCCGGTCCCGGGCGGCGGAGTGCGCGGCCTCGATCACCTGGGTCGCCTCGACGCCGAGCGCCTCGGCAACCCGATGGGCCTCGATGCGCTCGGGGCTGACACCGTCGAACTCGGCGAGGCGACCGGCCAGTGCATCGCGGTCGATTCGCAGGCGTCGGATCTCCTGGGCGGCGCGCTGAAGCTCGCCGCGTACCGCCGTGGGATCGAAACCCCGGCGAACCACTTCGAACGACGCCGACTCGAGATACGCCGGGTCGAACTCATCTGCAGGCGAATTCACAAGCCCGATCGTATGAGTGCAAGGGCCACCACGTGGGTATCCCCCTTCACCGCGCGGTCGCGCCGAGACCCTCAGCGGACGATGAGTTCCTGCGACGCGGGGTCGCCGCCCAGATCGGCCAGGACACCGAGCGCTTCTTCGAGGGTCGAGACGCCGATCACCGGCATGTCGCCGGCGTGGGGGGCGGCGATCGGAACCATGTCGAGCGGCACGATGAAGGCTGCCGCCCCGGCGTCACGCGCGGCCGCCGCCTTCTGCCCCGAACCGCCGACGGGACCGACGGTGCCGTCGATCGCGATGGTGCCGGTGACCGCGACGTCGAGTCCACCGGTGAGGTCGCCATCGGTCAGCAGATCCAGGATCGTGAGGGAGAACGCGAGGCCTGCGGAGGGGCCACCGATGCTGCCCGAGTCGATCTCGACCTCGAAGGGAAGCGGGAGTTCCTCCTGCCGCGGCACGATGTTCACACCGATGTAGGCATCGCCGGGCCGGTCGGGGTGTTCGCCCCACGCGAGTTCGACGACACGGCGTTCGAGCGTGTCGAACTTCTCCACCGTGATCACCCCGACGTCGCCGGGCGCCGCAGTCGCCAGGACATCCTGGAGCGACGCGAACCCCGTGATGGGAACACCATCGACAGCAACGATGACATCGCCCGCGACCAACACACCCTGAGCCGGGCCGTCGTCGCGCACGGTGTCGATGCCGAGCCCGGTCTCGTCGAAGACGGGGATACCGAGGTACTCCAGCGCCGCCACGACGGCGTTGTCCTTCGAGACCTGCATCATCTCGAGGTTGATCTCACGATTGTCGACGTCGGTCCTGTCGCCGAGCACGTCGCTGCGCCGCCGAAGGTCGATGTCGTCGTCGACCTCGCTGCTGAGCCAATCGAAGACGGAGATGCTGGTATCGAGCTGCACGGTGGTGAAGAGGATCGAGCCATCGGGGTCGTCGAGACCATCGGCCGCGATCGAGACCCGGGTGGCTGTCGGGTTGGCCGAACCCGGCTTCTGCGCGACGGTGTCGTCGTCGATCAACGCCCGACCCGGCACGATCGCGGCAAGGCCGCGAGCGGGTATGACCGCGCTGAGCATGACCGCGGCCGCCGTGGCGATCACCACCGTGACCATCTTCCAGGCGAACGACGAGGCCCGAACCCGGGAGAGGGCGCGCGCCGCCGGTCCCTGAGCGGGCGGTATTATCTCCGGCGACGTGCTCTCCTCGTTCATCTTGCTCGTGCTCGTCCTTGTGGCGGGAGTCTTCTCCGGCAGCGGTCGTCTGCCGTGGCTGCTTCAGCCTGCCATGGTGGTGCGGCGTATCGACACCAGGCTCTCGCCGCGGTCGCCCGGGTCGATCGTCGCCATGCTCCGTCTCGAGAAGGACGACGACACGTCGATCGTCATGGACTCGCTTCGAGCCCTCGGCATCGTGCGGCGCGGCATCGAACGCCCCGAGGTCGGACGGCGGGCCTATGTACGGGTCTGGGAGCGCGTACGTGCCTTCATCGTCCTGTCCGCCATCATCGTCACCATCGGCGTGATGCTCGCGGCGACCATCGGCGTGATGGTGCTGGCCGCGGGGTTCCTGCTCGAGCAGGCGATCGCCTAGCGGCCGAAGAGGCCCCGGCGGGAATCACCGGCCGGGGATTCGTCGCTGCGGCGCGTGCCGACCTCATCGGGTGCGAACGGGTCGACCGGCACGACCGACGCCTCGACGTACTCGATCACCTCGTCGTCCGGTTCGTCGGTGAAGACCTCGCCATCGACGATCGGGTTCTCGTCGGCGGTGTAGTCGTCGGCCGCCTGAGCCGCGTCGGCGCGGGCCGGCACTACTTGCGCTGCGGTCGCCGTGGTGGCGGACGTCGTGTCGGCTGCGCCGATCTCGATCCGGACGTAGGACTTGACGGCGAACTGCACGGGCTCGAGCGCGAACAGGCGGGCGTTGGTCCCCTCGTCGTCGGTGACCAGTTCCTCGAGGTACGACGCGGCTTCCTGCACGTCGTCGAACTCGACGTAGTGAGTGACGTCGTCGTTGTCGTCGTGGATCACGATGTGACTCATCGAGCTGTTCCTTCGCGAGGGGTTCCGTTCCATCCCGTCGGCACCGGGGCGGGCTTGTTGAGGGTTTCGAGGGCTCACCGGACACCACCGTGACGAGCGACCGGGCACCACCCCACGAGTACACTGCCGACGTGACGACGCCGTCGAGTGCCCAACGCCGCCGGCTGGTGGGGGTGGCCGGCCACACCGGCGACCCGGCCACCGCCCGTGGAGCGCTGAGCGACGAGAACGGGCCGGTTCGCATCGCCGCGCTCCGGGCACTCGAACGGCTGGGCGAGTTGGACGAGGCACCGCTGCTCGCCGCGTTGGTCGACCCGGACCCTGCGGTGCGTATCGCCGCGCTCGAACTGGCCGCGCCCCGAGATCGGCCGCCGATCGATCGGCTGCTCGACGACCCGGACCCGATGGTCGTCGAGTCGGCCGCCTGGGCACTCGGGGAACGAGCCGATGACACCCCCGCCGTCATCGATGCCCTCGCCGCGGTCGCCGGCCGTCATGAGGACCCCCTCGCCCGCGAGGCTGCCGTCGCGGCGCTCGGTGCGATCGGCGACGACCGCGGCCTACCCGCAGTGCTGCAGGCCACCCAGGACAAGCCCGCGATTCGACGACGGGCCGTCATTGCGCTCGTCGCATTCGAAGGGCCCGAGGTGGAGGCGGCCTGGACGCGAGCCCGCAACGACCGTGATCGCCAGGTGCGCGATGCCGTCGACGAACTCCTCGGTCCGGTCGACTGAGCACCAACGGTCAGCGACGAGAGCTGCTGCCACCCTCCATGAACATCGCCTGGACCGACTCGTAGTGTTCGATCACGCGGCCGGCACCGTAGGCCACCGCCTCGAGTGGCGAATCGACCAATCGCACCTCGACCTCGGCCTCCTTGGACAGCCGCGCGTCCATGCCCTTGAGCATGCCGCCGCCACCGACGAGGTGAATGCCCTGCACGATCAGGTCCTGGGCGAGTTCGGGCGGCGCCTGGGCGAGGCACGAGAGCACGGAGTCGACCATTGCGGTGACCGGCTCGTCGATCGCCACGCGAATCTCGCCCGGGGTGAGGATGACGGTCTTGGGAAGTCCGCTCATGAGCTCACGGCCGCGGACCTCGGCGTTGACCTCGTTCTCGGTGACGGCCGCCGACCCGAGAACGATCTTGATCTCCTCCGCGGTGCGTTCGCCGACGGCGATCCCGTACTCGCGACGGACATAGCCCTGGATCGCATTGTCGATGTCGAACGACCCGACCCGAACCGCTTCGAGCGCGACGACGCCGCCCAATGAGATCAGGGCCGTTTCCGTGGTGCCGCCGCCGATGTCGATCACCATGTTGCCGATGGGTTCGTTGATCGGAAGGTCGGCGCCGATCGCCGCAGCGACCGGCTGCTCGATGAGCCGCGCATCGGCTGCACCGGCGCGCTTGGCCGCCTCGGTGACAGCCCGTCGTTCGACCGCAGTGATGGCCGACGGCACGCAGATCACCACGCGGGGCCGGTTCAGTCGGCTGACGCCGACTCGCTGCAGGAGGAGCCGGATCATCCGCTGGGTCACGTCGAAGTCGGTGATCGCCCCTTTGCGAAGGGGCCGCACGGCAACGATGTAGCTCGGTGTGCGACCGATCATCTGCCAGGCCTCGTGGCCCATCGCCAGCACTTCACCGTTCCTGCTGTTGAGCGCGATCACGGACGGCTCGTTGAGCACGATGCCTTCGCCGCGGGCGTACACGAGCGTGTTCGCGGTGCCCAAGTCGATCGCCAGGTCTCTTGCCAGGGTTCAGTGCTCCTCTTCGGGACCGGACTCGTAGGGCACGATACCGCTCTGCCGCTCAGCCGGCCGCTTCGGGTTCTGCGGAGCGAGCGCACGGAGTTGTTCTTGGAAGTCCGGCGGACCCGGTCGGCGGACGCGATGACCGAAGTACAGGATCAGCGAGCCGGCCACCGCAGCGAGCGCCGCGACGACCAGGAACACTGCGGCGGTGTTCATCTCTCGACCTCGAGTCCGTCGACATCGGTGATGTGCTGCGCCTCGAGGCCCCATGACTCGCCGTCGCGCCACCGCTCGCGCTTCCAGATGGGAACCGATGCCTTCAGCGTGTCGATGCCGAAGCGGGCTGCGGCGAACGCTTCCGGGCGGTGCGGCGAGGACGCGACGACGACCACCGACGACTCGCCCACCGGGACCGAACCGATGCGATGCAGCAGCGCCACTCGGCCCAGGGTCGGCCATTCGTCGCGCATGCGCCTGACGATCTCGGCCAGGCGAGGGACGACGTGGGCCTCGTAGGCCTCGTATTCGAGCATCTCGACACCGTCCCGCCCGGGCGCGTGATCGCGCGCGGTACCGCTGAACAACACCAGCGCACCGCACCGTGGAAGGACAGCCCAGTCGGCGGCCGCACCCACCGGCAGCGGTGCCTCGGTGAGCGCGAGCCAGTCGTCGGCGTCGGCGGGCGGGTTGAGCACGGGAGAATTGTAGGGCCACCGACGGGCCGGCCAACCTCGGGACCGGGCCGCGCCCCCCAGACGGAAGCCAATCGGTACGCTCACCCTTCGTGGGATACGGGGAAGACGATGCCGAGGAGCCGGTCGGCCGTGGACCCCTGCCGCCCGACGACCGGATCTGGCGTCACCCGGCCGAGGTCGCCATGGCCGCCCGCCGGGCCGACATCGTCCGTCGGAGGGTGCGTCGTCTGAGGGCCGGCGCCACGCTCGCCGGTGGTGTGCTGGTGGTCACCGGGCTGGTGTGGATCTCCCAACGAGGTGCCGGCGATGCCGGGGTGCGAGCCGAGGCCGACCCCGCCGACGGTCTCGCCAGCATCGACACCGAAGGTGGCGAGGCATCCCGCGACCCCGGCACGGAAAGTGCTGCAACCGACGCGACGACGGCCGACGCCGGGCTCGACACGGAGCCTCCCGATGCCACCCCGGCCGATCCCGCCTCACTCGACGACGCCGCCGACGACGATCTGTCCCCCGACGCCACCACGCCCGCCACGCCCGTACCCACTTCGCTGCCCGTCGACGCCGATCCCGGCCCGGTGGCCACCGAGCCGGGATCGGATGACACGGATGCCGCGGATCTCGATCCGGCCGAGCCGGATGCGATCCTCGTCTACGCGGTCGAGGGCGACGAGCCGCTTGCCGGAGCCCTGACCGTTCGCGACGGCTATCTCGCCACCAGCGGCGACGCCCTCGGCGACACCACCGAGGTGGTCGTGTCGTGGGGCGACGCCCGGGCGACCGGCACCGTCGTCGGTCACGATGTCGTCACCGGAGTCGGCGTGATCCGCATCGACACCTCCTCCCCCGGCGTCGACCTCGTCGATGCAGCGGTGTCCGAGGGCGACGAGGTCAACATGGCCACCCGTCACGGTGGTCTCTCGACCCAACGCGTGGTCGCCGAAGCGTCGACCTCCGCGAAGGTGAACGGCGACCCGATGGTCGGCATCGTCGAGCTCGACGGTCGAATCGGCGATGTTCCACCGGGGAGCCCGGCCTATGCCGTCAACGGTCAGGTCGTGGGCATCACGACGGCCACCGCCGACGACGCCCCGGCCGCCTTCATCCCGATCGAACTCGCCCGCGAGGTCGCCGACGAGATCATCGATCTCGGATGGGCGACACACCCATGGCTCGGCGTCACCGCCCGCGATCCGAATGTCGCGGATCAGATCGACGACCCGGGTTCACTCGTGACGTTCGTGAGCCCCGAGGGTCCGGCCGCGGTCGGCGGCATGGTCGACGGCGATCTCGTCACCGTGATCGATCACCACGTCATCGAGAGCATGGCGGCCATGGTCGCCACCCTGCGCTCCTACGACCCCGGCGACAGCATCGACGTCATCGTCGTGCGAGACGGCGACCGCGTGAGCTGCCGGGTCGAACTGGCCTCACGCCTCGATGTCGAGGCCTGAGCCTTTCCGCAGCCGCCACACGATCGCGACGACCGTGCCCACCACGCCGAGGATCACCAGGATCGAGGCGACCAAGGCGAGTTCCTGCCGGCGACGGGCGGGCAGACGATCGAGAGGCCCCGGGTCGTGGCTCACGACCCATGCCTCCTCGTTGGAGTGAGTGGCTCGCCATCCCATGGAGGTCAAGCGATCGCTCGACACGACCCAACTGTGTGAGGTGTAGGGCACCACTCCGGGTGGGACCGGCGACACCCCGAATCGCCAACGGAGGGCGGCCACCGCGCGCGCCGCCCACGACGGCACTCGCAGCCGCGGCCTCGGCCCTTCGAGGTCGCTCAGCGCGTCCGGTGGGATCCAACCCTCGGGTGCGACATTGGCGACTCCGTCGAGACGGCCGGTGACCGCGATCACCACTGCCGCAGCCAGGTCGTCGATGTGCAAGTACTGCACGGGTGGATCACCGTCGGCGGCGACGCCGAGCCGGGCGGCGTGCAGCACCCGGGCCAGTTCGCCGAGGTCGTCGTCGGTGACGATCGCGGTCGGTCGAAGGATGGCGACCGCCGCGTCGGGGTGGCGGCTCCCCCACTCGGCCGCCAGATTCTCGACGTCGGCGCGGGCCACGGCCCAACTGAAATCGGGATTCGGGCGAACGGCGGCTTCCTCGGTGATCGGCACCGGATTCGCCGCCCAGGCGCCATAGACCATCGCCGTCGACAGGATGACGATCTGACCCACGTGCGCGTCGCCGGCTGCGTCCAGCACTCGCCGGGTGATGGCCAGGTCGAGTTCCTCGGCGGCCGGCTCGGGCCGACCCGGCGTGGTTGCCGAAGCGAGATGCACGACGACATCGGCGCCCGAGAAGATGGCATCGAGCGGCCCGGCGGCGAGGTCGACCCGCTTCGATTCGACATCGGGTGCCACCGGTGTGCCGACGCGATCGACGGCGAGTACCTCGGTGACGGCGTTCGTCTCGACCAGGCGACGAACGACCCGGGATCCGATCGCTCCCGCCGCGCCGGTGACCACGACCCGCGTCATCGAGAACCGGTACCCGGGCGGCCGAGACGGATTGCGGCGAGGCGGAAAGACGCGGTCACGCACCTACCATGCCGTCATGAGCGACGATCTGCCACCCGATGGCGACCCGTTCGGCGGTGTTCCGTTCCTCGGTGAACTGATGAAGATGCTGCAGGGCCAGGCCGGCGGTGGCGTCGACAGCGCCCGCCAACTCGCCCGGTCGATCGCCAACGACGGCGAGTCCGAGTCCAACATCGACCCTGCGGATCGCATCGCGCTCGAGGGCCTCGTGCGTGTCGCCGAGCTCCAGGTCCAGAGTGCTACCGACCTTCCGGTGGCCCGGAGCGGGCCGCTGCGGGTCACGGTGGCCAACCGGTCGCAATGGGCCGACCAGACGATCGAGGACTACCGGCCGCTCTTCGAGGAGCTGGCGGCGGGTATGACCGCCACGATGGGCAGCCCCGACGACCTCCCAGCCGGCGACCCCATGGCCCAGATGATGGCCTCGTTGTCGCAGATGATGGGCCCGATGATGCTCGGGATGACGACCGGTTCGATGGTCGGCAATCTGGCCCGCTCGGCCCTCGGCGGCTTCTCCCTGCCCGTGCCCCGACCGGCCGACGCGCCGATCCTCGTGCTTCTGCGCAACCTCGATCACTTCGGCGACGAGTGGTCGCTCGACCGCGATGATCTCCGGCTGTGGGTGTGCCTCCACGAGGTGGCTCACCATGCCGTCATCAACGTGCCCCACGTACGCGAGCGCCTGACCGATCTTCTGCACCGCCACGCCCGTAGCTTCGAGCGCGACCCCGACGCCCTCGGCGAGGCGTTTGGCGGCTTCGACATCTCGGCCGGGCCCGACGCGCTCGCCGACCTCCAGGACAAGCTCGGCGATCCCGATGCCATCCTCGGCGCCGTCCGCTCATCGGCCCAGGAAGCACTTCAACCCGAGCTCACGGCGACCGTCGCCGCCATCACCGGCTACGTCGATCACATCATGGACCGCACCGGCGGCGCCCTCATCGGTTCGTATCCGATGCTCACCGAGGCACTCCGACGACGCCGGGTCGAGGCCGACGCCAGCGACCGATTCGTCGAACGGATCCTCGGACTCGAGTTGGACCGCGCCCACTACGAGCGCGGCACCGCTTTCGTCGCCGGCATCGCCGAGCGGGCAGGCGACGAGGGGGTCAACCGGCTCTTCGCCGACCCCTCCCACCTTCCGACGCCCAACGAGGTCGATGCGCCGGGCCTCTGGCTCGCCAGGATCGAACTGGCCGACGACACCGACCCGCCCGACTAATCCCGCTCGTCGTCTCGGGCACCGTCGTCCCGGGCACGGTCGTCGGCCGGCGGTGTGGGGTCGACCTCGACCCCGTCGATCGACGACACGTAGGGCGTCGTGTCGTCCCAGAACTCCGGCACGTCGATCTCGGCGGCCGCGGCCGGCGGCGACGGCTGCGAGGGTCGGAGGTCGTCGTCGGGCAGTTCCACCGTCGGGTCGTCGTCGTCGTCGGACGATCGTCCGCGCGAACCGGCCACGTTGGCGATCTCGGTGCGCAGCCGCCGGGTGAAGGCGCCCCGACCGGGTCCACCGGCGATGTAGGAGAACAGGGCGACGCCCAGCACGGTGGCGACCAGCCACGACCCCACCTGCACGCCCATCCGGACCATGACCGGCACGAAGGCGCCGGCCGCGAACGCCAGCTGGAATCGCGCCTCGAACCGGGCGAACGATCGCCCGTAGTTCGCGTCGGGCGCGTCGCGTTGCACGAGGGCGTCGAACGAGAGTTTTCCGGTGACCGTTCCCATCGACACGATGAAGGCGAGCAGGGCCGTGGCGAAGATGGAGCCGCTCACCGCCGAGAAAAGGGCGACACCGACGATGGCCGCGAGCGATCCTGCGAGCATCCGTTCCTCGGTGGCCCGGTGGCGCAGTGCCGGCGCCGACCGAGCGCCGGTCAGCGACCCGACGACGGCGAACGCACCGACGAGTCCGAAATGCCATACCGGGGCCCGGGGGTCGCCGGTGATGTCGATGCCGCGCACCGTCGCCGTGGCCCCGCCCAACGCGGCGCCATCGCCCGAGGTGTTGAGTGCCTCCTTGCCGCCGCGCAACTCGAACATCAACAGCATCGTGATGAAGCCCACGGCGCCGCGAATCGCGGCCATGGAGGTGGCGGCGAGCAGGATCTTGGCGTCACGGAGCTCGGCCCGCTCGGCCGGCTCCACCGGCTCCGGCGCGACCACGACCTTCGGCAGCTGCAATGCCAGCACGGAGGCGAAGATGAATCCGAGCATGGCGATCGCGGCAGCGATCGCCGGCCCGCCGACCACGCTGAGGGCGCCCGCGATTCCCGCCCCGACCGGTCCGGCGATCGAACTGAGGAGCGCGAGCCGACTGTTGGCGCTCACGAAGTCCTGTTCGTTCTTCACGAACTGGGGTACCACGGCACTCTTGGAGACGGCATAGCCCTTCTGTAGGACGAGGATGCCGAACGCTTCGGGGAACAGCAGCAGCGTGTCGAAGTGCCGGATCATCAAGAAGGCGAGGACGGCTCGTGCCGCCAGCGTGCCGAGAATCATCATCCGGCGTCCACCGGCCACCCGATCGATGACCGGGCCGATCAGGGGCGTGACCACGGCGAACGGCGTCATCGTCAACAGGAGGGCGAGAGCCACCCGTCCGCGTGACTCGTCGGGGCTGATCGAGAAGAAGATCGAGCCCGCCAACGCCGCCGTGATGGCGCCGTCGGAAGCGGCCGCCGCGGCATGCACCCGGGCGAGGCGCACGAACGGCGTGACGACGAAACCCTCGGCACCTTCGGGCTTGGGCTCGGGTCGCCCGAGTGGGCGCCAGCCGGAGTCGTTCACGCCAGCAGTCTAAGTTGGCGCTCGGTCGGACGGATCGCGTCGAGCAGTTCGATGTCGCGTTGGTAGGTGAGCATCGGTTCCGCGGCCGGAAGGGTGAACCAGCCGAGGGAATCGACCTCGTCGTTCAGCACGAACTCGCCGTCGAGTACTTCCATGGTCCAGTAGACCACGAGCTTCTCTCGGCCCTTTGCGTCGACGTAACGAACCTCGGGCAGGCGGTGGAGTCGGCGACACCGAAAGCCGGTTTCCTCCTCGACCTCGCGTTCGGCGGTGTGGCTGAGCGCCTCGTCGTCGTCGACCTTGCCCTTGGGGAACGACCAATCGTCGTGCTGCGGGCGATGGACGAGCAACAGTTCGAGCTCACCGTCGTGGTCTCGCATGACGAGGCCGCCGGCGGCCCACACGACGACATCGGGATACTGATCGGCCAGTCGGGCGCGAAGCTCGTCGACCGGTGGCGGCCCGTCACCCATGGGTGGCTCGTCGGGCTCGGGCGAGCTGCTGGAACCGCTCCTGGCCATCGATGCCGACCGTTCCGCGGTGACGGGTCCACGTTCCCGATCCGTCGAGGGTCCACGCAAGGCGGTCATCGGTGCGATTGATGTCGACCACTTCCTGGAGTCGCCCGAGTGCCACGGGATCGGTCACTTCCAGCAGCACCTCGATTCGGCGATCGAGATTGCGGGACATGAGGTCGGCGCTGCCGATGTAGGTGAGCGGTTGGCCGACACCGTCGCCGTTCGCGAAGTGGTAGATCCGGGAGTGCTCGAGGTAGCGACCCACGATCGATCGCACCCGGATGCGATCGGACAGACCCGGCACCCCGGGCCGGAGACAACAGATGCCCCGCACGATGAGGTCGATGTCGACCCCGGCCTGCGACGCGGCGTAGAGCTCCTCGATCATCTGCGGGTCGACGAGACTGTTCATCTTGAAGACCAGCGCGCCCCGTCCGGAGTCGGCCTCGCGGCGGATCAGTTCGGTGAGGCGCGCCCGAAGGTGTTGCGGGGCGACCAGGATCCGCTGGAACTCGTGTGACTGGCTGTAGCCGGTGAGCCCGTTGAAGAGGTCGGCGAGATCCTCGCCGACCTCGGGATCGGCGGTGAGTACCGCGAGGTCCTCGTAGAAACGGGCGGTGCGATGGTTGTAGTTGCCGGTGCCCAGGTGGCAATAGCGACGAATTCCGTCGGCTTCCTCGCGCACGACCATGCAGATCTTCGAGTGGATCTTCAGCCCGACGATGCCGTAGGCGACATGCACGCCGGCCTTCTCCAGGCGTCGGGCCCAACCGATGTTCGCGGCCTCGTCGAAGCGTGCCTTGAGCTCCACCAGCACCGCGACCTGCTTGCCCAGCTCCGACGCGTTGATCAGCGCGTCGATGATCGGACTCTGACCCGAGGTGCGATAGAGCGTGAGCTTGATCGCCAGCACATCGGGGTCGAGTGCAGCCTGACGGATGAACTCGACGACCGACGCGTTGAAGGACGAGTAGGGGTGGTGGACCAGCACGTCGCCCTTGCGCAGGACCTCGAAGAAGTCGACGCGACCCTCCTCGGCTTCGAGCTGGGGTTCGGTGATCCCCTGCCAGTCGGGCCAGCGGAGGTCGGGGCGGTCGAGCGTGGCGATCTCGAAGTAGGAGGTGGCGTCGAGCGGCGCGGCCGTGGGATAGACCTCGGACTCCTCGATGTCGAGCTCTCGCTGCAGGAGGTCGAGCACCTCCGGTGACATGGTGGACGCGACTTCGAGCCGCACGGCCCGTCCGAATCGACGGCGACGAAGCTCGACCTCGACTGCGGCGAGCAGATCCTCGGCCTCGGTGTCCTCGAGGGTGAGATCGGCGTTGCGGGTGACCCGGAAGACATGGGACTCGACGATCTCGAGCCCGGGGAAGAGGCTGCCGAGATGGGCCGCGATGACGGACTCGAGCGACACGAAGCGGTCGGCATCGCCGAGCTGCATCCAACGAGGAAGCGTGTTCGGCACCTTCACGCGTGCGAAACGGTCGCGCCCGTCGACCAGATCGCGGACGACCACGGCGAGATTGAGCGACAGGTCGGAGATGTAGGGGAACGGATGACCGGGGTCGACCGCGAGCGGAGTGAGCACCGGGAAGATCCGGGCGCGGAAGCGCTCCTCGATCTCCTCGACCTCGGCTGGGGTCAGTTCGGCATGGTCCACCAGTTCGATGCCGTGCTCGCGCAGTGCCGGGAGCATCTGCGTGAGCACCACCCGTTCGTGTTCGGCACCGAGCTCGGTCACGACCTCGCGCACCGCCGCGACCTGCTCGCGCGGGGTGCGGCCGTCCGGGGCGCGGGTGTGGATGCCCGCCGCGACCTGATCATCCAGACCCGACACACGCACCTGGAAGAACTCGTCGAGGTTGCTGGCGTAGATGGCCAGGAACGCCAGCTGCTCGAGCAACGGCACCTCGTCGTCGATCGCCAGCGTGAGCACCCGGGCGTTGAACGCGAGCCAGCTCAGCTCCCGGTTCAGGAAGTCGGTGTCGTTGTCGTCCCAGCCACCGACCTGCGGCGAGGCCGCCGCCAGGGGGGACGTCGAAGGTGAGGTGGGCGACCCGATCGGGAGGTGAGGGTCCTGTGTCACGCGGCTTCCTCCATTCGAAGGGCGGCGCCGATCGCGCCGCCGGTGGAGCCGAGCCGCGCACTGCGGATCTCGGCGGTGGCACCGGCGAGCGCGCGCGAGGCCAGCCGTTGTTCGAGGTCGAGCCGGAACGATTCGCCCAGACGCTCGGCCATTCCCCCGCCGAGGACGACCAGTTCGATGTCGACCAGGGCGACGGCACTGGCGATGGCGGCCGCCATCGCCTCGGTTGCCTCGGTCAGAATCGTCGCGGCCACCGGATCATCGGCGGCGAGCGCCGCCTCCCAGGTGGACGACTTCATGCGACCCTCGCCGGCCAGCTCCACGAGCATGGTCGGGGCCCCGTCGCGATGGGTCGCCCGGGCCCGCGCCTCCATCATCCGCCGACCGGCATAGTCCTCCAACTCGCCGCGCCCGAGCTCGACGTCGGCGAAGTCGCGGAAAGCGACATAGGCGTGGCCCAGCTCGCCCGCCATGCCGCGGGGGCCATGGCGCAGCTCACCATCGAGCACCAGCGCGGCACCCACCCCCGTGCCCATGAACACGCCGAGCACATTGTCGGCCCCGACCGCGGCGCCGACGCGCACCTCGGCGAGCGTGCCCACGTTGACGTCGTTGTCGACGACCACGGCTCGTCCGTCGCAGCGGTCGCGCAGACCGGCGGCGACATCGACGTCGTGGTCCCACCCCGGGAGGTTGCCCGCCACCGGCACCACGCCGGTGCCCGGCCGGACCGGCCCCGGCACCCCGATGCCGATCGCGTCGGCCCGCCGGTCGGGATCGACCTTCCCGATCGCTGACGCGATCGCATCCAACACGTCGGCGGGAGTGCCCACCCGGGGGGTCGGGCGCTTGACCTTCTCGATCACGCGTCCGTCGACGACAAGCACCGCCATGATCTTCGTGCCGCCCAAGTCGACGCCAAGGCTCGGCATCAGGAAGGAGTGCTCACGAAGAAGCCTCGTCCTCCGGATAGCCCAGGTCCCATTCGACGACGATGCGCTCTCGTTCGCCGTCGCGATTCACGCGCTCGCGATTGCGGCGAAACTGCGGGTCGTGCGGGGGAAGAAGGAGCAGTCGGGCGTTGACACGGTCGCGGAAGCCGTCCATCACGTCGCGTTCGCCGTAGACCGCTCGAATTTCCCAGTGCGGGGCAGTCGGACCGAGATAGACGATGGTCGCTTGACCGATCGGCGGTTCTTCGGTCTCGAGGGCTGCGGTGTCGGTCATTGACGATTCCTCCGGATCTGGCGAAGCGACAGGGGCCAGACACCGGAGTGTATCCGGCCCGTCCCGAGCCCGGATTTCCGTTCACCACCACTTTGAGTGAAGTTCATCCTTCAGTCGGTGGTAGTTGCGCGTCGATTGGGGTTTTACGGGAACTTTCCACCGGATCTGGGCGTAGTACCCCTACCGACCGCGGGCATCGGCGACCGGGCACAGTGCGTGAGAGCCGGCCCTGAGGAGAAATTCGCATGGACACCAGCTGGATGGCAGTCGGAAATTGCGCCACACACCCCCCGGAAACGTTCTTCCCCTCCGACGGTGTGGGCGTCGAAGTCGCCCGGCGCATCTGCGACGGCTGCCCCGTGCAGGAGCGCTGCCTCGAGTACGCGCTGCGCAATCGCATCGACCATGGCGTCTGGGGTGGCACCAGCGAGCGCCAACGTCGGCGAATCCTCAAGGCCCGTCGCGACGCGGCCACCGTCGCCGCCTGACCGTCGATTCCCCTCGGCTCAGAGCCGGAACGGATCCACCACTGCGTCGGCTGCGGCGCGGAGTCGTTCGCCCATCGACGGCGAACGCGACGGCAGGTCGTGCACCATCACGTCCATCATGTCGTCAGGAGGTTCGGTACTGATCACGGTCCAGTAGTAGCCCGATCCGTCGACCACGGCGACGTACGCATCACCCATCGGCGCGGTCCACATCTCGACGCCGTCGTCGGACATCATCGCACCGTCGCCCAGCGCGTCGAGATCCGCCTCGCCGTCCTGGCGGATGACCGAAACCGGATCACCGTGGGCGGTGCGATAGACGAGGTGCACCGTCGACCCGTCGAGGAAGGCGTCGGCCATCGAGTAGTCGGCCGGCATCACCAGCGCGGCCGCTGCGGCGTCGTCCATCGGCATCTTGTCCATGTGACCCATGTCGTCGGGCATCTCGGCGCCGTCGATCACCGCCGCCGCGACCTCGTGGCGGGCCACGAGGTCACCGAGCGCCGGGATCCGCGTGGCGCCGCCGAGACCGCCGACGACACCGGCGATGATCACGAATACGGCCGCCGCCGCGGCGAACGTCGGTGTCCGTCGACGGGTGGGGAAGGCGAGGACGGCCGCCGGCGCGCCGGCGTCGTCGGACCCGACCGCGGCGAGCACGCGACCGAGCGCCGCGTCGGGCATCGTCACCGATGCGCCGCGGAGACGCGAGCGGACATCGGTGAGTTCGGCATGGGTCGCAGCGAGAGCCGGGTCGGCCGCGATCGCCGCCTCGAGTTCGTCCCGCTCGGCCGGTGCGAGCTCGTCATCGAGATACGCCGAGAGCCACTCCTCGTTCACGACAGGACCTCCCGCAGTCGCATGCGGCCCCGATGGACCCGGGAGCGAACGGTGCCGACCGGGACGTCGGTCTGATCGGCGATCTCGCGATAGGAGAGGCCGCCCACATCACACAGCACCACTGCGACTCGGTACTCCTCCTGGAGCTCCGCGAGCGCCGTCTGGAGGTGATCGGGCAGCGACTCCATGGCCAACGCGTCGTCGGCTCCGGGCGCACCCACCAGAACCCGATCGGGGTCGTCGGGAAGGGCCGTCTGCGGTCGTCGCTTTCGGCGCCGGGTCTCGTCGAGGAACACGTTGGTCACGATGCGGGCAAGCCATCCTTGCAGGGAGCCTGGGGTGTAATTGACGAGGCCGCGCTTCACGCGCAGCAGCGACTCCTGCACAACGTCTTCGGCGTCTGAATGGTTCCCTGCAAGTCGGTAGGCCACCGAGTACATGAACCGGGCGTGGTCCCGCGCGACCTCGTCCCAGGTGGGCACGGTCCCCGCCGCATCGGTCGGGTCGGGCCCGGTCAAAGGACCGGCGGTCAGCTAGTGGACTTGGACTCGTCGTCGTCGGCGCCCTCGGCGCCCTCGGAGAGACCCTGCTTGAACTCGTTCTGGGCCTGGCCGAGCGACCTCGCGAGCTTGGGAAGCTTGGCGCCTCCGAAGATCAGCACCGCGAGGGCCAAGACAATGAGCAACTCGTTGGTCTGGAGGAAAGCAACCATGCCGCGAGAGTACCCGTTCGCGAGTGAATAACGTATGAGGGCAGCGAGATTGCGGGAGTGCTAGGCGGTGACGCTGTCGGCCTGCGCAGCCGCCGCCGCACGAGCCAGGGCCCGCTGACGCCGGATCCGGCGTCGTTCACGCTCGCTCATCCCGCCCCAGATACCGAACTTCTCGCCATTTTGCAGTGCGTACTCGAGGCAGTCGTCTCGCACGACGCAGCCGCGACACACTTCCTTCGCCTCACGAGTGGAGGCGCCACGCTCGGGAAAGAACAGATCAGGATCCACACCAAGGCAGTTCGCGTAGTCCTGCCACGCCTTTTCTTCGGTCTCGATTTCTGAATGCATGGCCATGGGGTCCTCCGTGGCACTCGATGGAATCCAGCCTGGATTCCCTCCGCCTGCTGCCACGAGTGTAATTACAGCACTGTGTTTCCGCACTTGTAAAGGCCGCGCCTCGACTTTTCACTCCTGCGGGCCCGGCGACCGGGTCGACAGATTCTCGGTCAGCAGCTGCGAGACCTCCTCGGCGGGGGCCGGCCGGGCGAGATAGAACCCCTGACCGCGACTGCATCCCAGGCGCACGAGTTCGTCGAGTTGGGTGGCGTCCTCGATCCCCTCGGCGACCACGTCGAGTCGCAGCGTCTGGGCGAGACCGATCACGGAGCGCACGATGGCCGTGTCGTCAGGATCGACGCCGACACCATCGACGAAGGTCCGGTCGATCTTCAAGATGTCGACCGGGAACCGCTTGAGGTAGGCGAGCGAGGAGAAGCCGGTGCCGAAGTCGTCGATCGCCACCTGGACACCCAGATCCCGGAATTGACCGAGTATCCGGGCCGACTCCTGGACGTCGTCCATGATCGCCGTCTCGGTCAGTTCCAGGCAGAGCCGATCGGCGGGAAGCCCGGCCGTGGCCAGTGCTTCCTCCACCTCGCTCACGATGGCCCCTCGGAGCTGACGAGCCGACAGGTTCACCCGGGTGATGACGCCATACCCGTCGTGCAACCATCGGGCACCCTGCTGGGTCGCCTGGGCGAGGACCCAGGCGCCGAGTTCGACGACCAGCCCGGTCTCCTCCGCCAGGCTGATGAAGGACCCGGCAGCCAGCAGTCCGCGCTCGGGGTGCCGCCAGCGCACGAGTGCCTCGGTGCCGACGATCGTCCCGGAGTCGAGGAGGAACTCGGGCTGGTAGTGCACCTCGAGCTGGCCGTTCTCGATGGCGCGCCGCAGATCGGCCTCGGTGCGGACCCGTTCGACCACGGCTTGACGCATCGAGCCGTCGAAGACCTCCCATCCGTTGCGGCCGCGTGCCTTGACCTGGTACATCGCGGTGTCGGCATGGCGGAGGAGGTCCTCGGTGGAGTCGCCCGGCTCGGGGAGGGCAACGCCGATGGACGCGCTCGGGAAGAGCTCGTCGCCCTCCACCGTCACGGGCTCGGCGAGCAGTGCGAGCAGACGCTCGGCCACGACCGCGGCCACATGGTGGTCGGCGGGCGAACGCAACAGCACGGCGAACTCGTCGCCACCGAGCCGACAGACCGAGTCACCGGGACGAAGTGACAGGCGGATCCGATCGGCACAGGCGATCAGCAGCTGGTCACCGGCGCTGTGGCCCAGCGAATCGTTGACCACCTTGAATCGGTCGAGGTCGAGAACGAGCACCGCGCAGTCGCCCGGCCGACCGAGCTCCGTGGCGATCTCGCCGACCAGCGACCGCCGGTTGGGCAAGCCAGTCAGCTCGTCGTGGGTCGCTTGGTACTCGAGCGTCTCGCGATTGCGCCGCCGCTCGGTGATGTCCTCGGCATAGGTGAGCATCAGCGGCCCGCGCCGCCCGGGTAGTCGCACGGGCGAGCAGCGAACCGACGCCCATCGCACCGTCCCGTCAGGGCGACGGTACGAGGTCTCTATCTGGCGTGTCTCTTCGAAGCCGTCCTCGAAGAGCGCGTTCATGACCGCAGCGGTGTCGGCCGCCATCACCTCGCCGAAGCCGGTACCGCGCAGCTGCGCGACGGATCGCCCGACCAGCTCCGAATAGGCGGCGTTGCAGTGGATCAGGGAATGATCGGCCGCGCGCAGCGTGATGCCGATCGGGGAGGAGTCGAACGCAACGCTGAACCACCGCTCCGCGGCGACGCGCGCCTCGTGCTGGACGAGGATCGAGTGAGCCGACCGGAAGAACTCGATCTCGTCGCTGCCGAAGGGCACGGACCCCGGTCGCGAAATGAGAAGGAATCTCATACCTCCCTCGGGGTCGGTCCCCGGGGACCGGAGGAACGCGACCTGACGGGGTCCGACAGCCACCGACTCCCGCAGCAACCTCTGCATCCCGGCCGGCGCGTCGTCCAGATCCCAGATGCTGACATCTCGCGAGAAGTGTGGCGCGTGCTCGTGGAGGGTGAAACCGGCCGGCATGCGGAAGTGGACGAACTCGTCGCCCAGGGGCCGGGCGTCGCCGAGCGTGACCACGTGCACGGCATCGACCAGGAACCCCTCGTCGTCGGGTTGCCAGAGCCAGATCGACGCGTGGTCGACCTCGACCTCCGCCATCAGCCGACCCAGGGTCTCGTCGATCCGGTCCGTCTCATCCGCGTCCGCATCGACCATCCTCGTCGCGAAACGACGGAGCAGATCCTCGAAGCGCAGCTGACGCACCACGGCCCGATCGGCCTCGGCTCGCCGCAGGAGCTGTTCCATGAGCCTCGCCACCCGGGCCAACACGTCACCCAGGACGTCGACATCGGGGATCAGGTGGCGGGCGCGCGGTGTCCATGCGACCAGGACACCCGCATGGGGACCGTCGCTGTCCACGCGCTGGAGCGCCACCGTGTCGGGGAGACCACGGCCGCCCGGCGTGTGATCGGGCAGATCGATGGTGCCGGCCTCGCCGAGAGCGGCGAGTACGTCGCGCAGCGAACCCGCCTTCTCCAGAGCCCCGGGGTCGGTCAGCATCTCGTGTTCGTGGTCCGGACTCCCCCACCAGCCCTCGACGGTGGCGGGCCCATCCCCGTTCACCGCCCACCACCCGACTGCTCGGAGGTCGAAGAACTCACCGATGAGGCGAAGACCGTGCTCGACCGCGCGCTCGTGGTTGTAGGGCGGCTGCTCGACGAAGGCCCGGGCGATCTCGGCGACCAGCTGGTCGGCCGCGGACCGTCGGCGCGATTTCGACTCGAGCAGGAGCCGATGACGAAGCTGCGCGAGCAGTGCCATCAGCGCGGCGAGGATCGACCGGATGTCGGTGTCCAGGGGCCTCCCGGGCGCGGTCGCAGCCAAGAGCACCGTCAGATCACGACCCTGAACGGAGGGGACGACGACCACCGAAGGTGCCCCGCGGCCGGTGCCGTCGAACAGGTCGGCGAAGCTCCACGTCTCCGGCCCACCCGGGTCGAGCATCCGAGCGATGGCCCGTGAGTCGCGCGACGCCGGGAAGCAACCGCCGAAAAGGTCCATGCCGTCGTCGGCCGCCTCGACCACACACCGCATCGACACGCCTGCCGGGTCGAGCTCGACGAGACAGAGCGACGCCAACCGCAGGTGGACCCGCATCGATTCGAGTACGCCGGCAATGGCCTCGGGGGCATCGTCGAGGGTCGTGTCCACGAAATCGCGGGATGCCGTGGCGAGCACGGCATCGACGGCCTCCTGCCGGGCGAGGCGCCGGGTGACGTCGGTTCGAAGCCGGAGTTGATTCAGGGTGTCGGTGAACGCACGGACCGAGGCGATGCTCTCGTCCTGCCACCGGCGCGCCATCGGATCGATCAGCACGAGCGCTCCGGGGATCCGATCGGTGTCGTCGAGGCCGACGATCAGGACCGGCGCGTCGTCGGCCTCCGGGCGCGTCGCATCGCCGTCGTGGAGATCGCCGAGCCGAGCGACGACGAGACCCTCGTGGCGGAGGCGGTTCAGGTCGGGGACCGACACCGGGGCTCCCCGCGTCGGGTCGTGTCCGTCGCGACGGACTCCGTTCCAGCACGACATCCGGCCGTCCTTGATTCGCCACATCGAGGCCTCGACGACGCCGTAGTGATCCAACGCGAGCCGGAGCATCTCCTTGACCCGATCTTCGATGTTGGCGAGGTCGATGTCGACCGAGCGGGACGCGATCGCGGCGGCGAACCTCTCCTCGCGCAACCGGCTCCGTATCATCGTCTCGGTGCTCAGTCGCGCTCGAGTCTGCTCGGCGATGTTGGCGAGCGCCTTGGCCGCGGCGATGTCCTCCCCGGACCAGTGACGATCCGGATCGACCAGGACGACAAGGCCCGCGGGCTCCGCTCCGATCGGGACGACGAGCGCGAGACCATCGTCGGGATCCAACGAATCGGTGTCGAGCGTGGCGATCCGAACGACAGCGTGGCCGTTCTCCACGAGGGCGGCGCGCTCTGCCTCCGACAGCGCGATGGTGGCAGGCCGACGGGTCGTCCGGCCGTCGTTCCAGCGTCCCATCACGCGCACACTGTGCTCCGGCCCTACGGCCCAGAGTGCGGCACCCCGGATGTCCAAACGCTCGATCGCGAGGCGCAACGCCTCGTCGACGATCCCGTCGAGAGTCTCGAGGGTGGCCGACGACGCCAGGGAGGCCGCGTCGGTCACCAGCCCGTCGAGCGCTCGACGCTGACGGTGCTCGCGCTCGCGCTCTGCTCGGAGCGTGAGCTTCTGAAGGCTGCCGGCCACCGACTTCGCGGCACCGATCTCCGCCGCCGTCCAGCTCCGTCGGTTCACATCGGCGAACACGACGAGCCCCTCGACCCCCTCCGGCCCGACGCTCGGCACACTCAGCACCTCACCTTCGGCGCGGAGCGAACTGGGGCGATTGTCGAACGAGCCGAGCGATCGGATGGAATGGCCCGCCGACATCAGGTCATCGAGCTGCTTGAGGTCGGCCTTGATCCGACTGCCCGGCTCCAGCACCGTCGTACCGAGGAAGTCGGTGGTTGCGACGAGCAGGTACTCGTCACCATCGCGAACCAGGGTCGAGGCCGACGAGACTCCGAAGCGGTCGCGGGCACTCTGCAGGAGTTCGAGCAGCGTCGCGTCGTCCGCGGCCGCAACGGCGGCGCGGTGGGCGAACTCGCCGAGGAAACGCTGGGTTTCGACCTGTTGACGCAGATTGTGCTCGGCGATGACGCGTTGGCGAGCGGCGCCCACGACCGAACTCACGACCTCGAGCCCGATCACCACATCGCCACTCGCCGCCACATGAGGTCGCAACGAGGCTGCTGTGAACCGGGAGAATCCGCCACTCTGGGCAGGAGCCGCGAGGAGCGTCGTCCCCGGACGGCCGAGCACCGAGAAGGGACCGTCGCCTGCCGGGCACCGTCGCAACAGATCGCCGTCGGCCGCCACCGCCGCGGCGTCGGTCTCGTTCGCATCGAACCAGAGGACCCCCGCGTCGTCCATCGTCGACTCGCCGATGACGACGAGATCGAGCAGGCCGGCGAACTGGGCGAAGACCTCGTGCAGTTCCGTTTCGAATTGCTCGGCTTCGGATCTCGCCAATCGGGCGATCGCTTCGTTCACGTACGCCGCGAATTGGCGGTGCCAGGCCATGGAGCCGATCTCGGCTCGCTCGGAGTGTCCCGCAGGAGCGTTCACGTTCTGCCAATCGGCCGGATCGACCTCGGTTTGAGCCCGGTTCGAGCCCGGGGCGATCGCTAGCGGCGGCCTCGGACCATGGAACGCTTGTGATCGACGAAGTCGTACAGGAGATAGTCGCCGAGATTCTCGTTCGTCGTGAAAAAGGCCCGTCCACCGTTCATCCGCGAGATCTGCTCCACGAAATCGCGTAGATAGTGGGTGACATCGAGGACGAACGTGTTGATCCGTATGTCCTCGCGGGTGCACTTCGCGACCTCGGCGAGCGTCAGATCGACCGTCTCCTGCGACGGTGGATAGTTGAAGAAGGGTTGCCCCGATCGAGTGATGTGGGCGGTCGGCTCACCGTCGGTGATCATGATGATCTGCTTGGTGCCGGTCTCGCGGGCGAGCATCCTGCGGGCGATCTGGAACGCGTGCTGCATGTTGGTGCCGTAGACGTAGTCCCAGCTCAGCTCGGGCAGGCTCGCTGCGTTGAACTCGCGGGCCACCTCGCTGAACGACACCATCCCGAGGAAGTCGCGCGGGTACTGGCTCGAGATCAACGAATGGAGCGCCATCGTGACCTTCTTCGCCGGAAGGAAGTTGTCGCGCATGGCCATCGACATCGAGATGTCGAGCATGAGCACGGTGGCGGAGCGCACCTGCTGTTCGGTTCGCTCGATCTCGAAGTCGTCGGGGTGGAGCTGGATGGGGGTGCCACCGCCGGTGCGGGCGATCGAGTTGCGCAGGGTCTGCTCGATGTGGAGGTTGAAGGGGTCGCCGTATTCGTAGGCCTTGGTCTCGTACTCCCGCTCATGACCCTGGCCGGCCTTGTGGAGCTCGTGCTTTCCCATCATGTCCGACGACATCTTCTTGAAGATCTCCTCGAGCGCGCCGTTGCCGATCTTGCGGATGGCGCGAGGCGTCAGTTCGTAGCGCCCCTCCTTGTTCTCGATGAGACCGGCCTCCTCGAGCATCCGGGCGATCTCGGCCATTCGTTCGAGCGACTCGGCTGATTCCTCGCCGAGCAGGTCACGGGCCCGATCGATGTCGACCTCGGCGAGCGCGCCCGGGTTGGTGGCCCCCCGGAGCAGATTGTCGAGCTGATCGATGTCGCCGAGTTCGCCCATCATGTCCATCGCCTGCGACATGTCGAGGGGGTCCTGGCCCTGGAAGTCGTAGGACTGACCCCAGCCCATCTGCGGGAACTGCTCGCGCAGGTTGTCGGCGAGCTGCTGCATCTGGAAGTTCAGATCCATGTCCTCCATGAGCTGGTTGCTCAGCTCCTGGAGTTGCTGGCGTTGCTCGGGCGACATCGAGTTGAGCATCTGTTGTGCCTGCGCCATGCGCTGCGCCATCACCTCGAGCAGCTCGTCGAGCGTCTGCGGATTCTCCGGGAAGAAGTCGCCGAAGTCCTCCATGAACTTCTCGAAGTCCGGTTCCTCACCGTTGGCCCGCTGCTCCAGCATGTGGTTCAGCTCGGCCATCATGTCCTTCATTCGCTGAAGGTCCTCGGGTGACATGTTGTTGACGCCCTCGGCCATCTGATCGAGCTGCTGCTGCATCAACTGCTCCCGCAGCTGATCCATGAGCTCCTCGAACTTCTGCTGCGCCTCGGCACTCTCGAACTCGTAGTTCTGGAGCCCCTTCACCTGGCCGGCGAGGTCCGGCGGCAGCATGTCGAGCTCCATGTTCTTCATGGTGGCGGCATCGCTCGCCAGCTCCTGGCGGCGTTCGTCGCCGGACTCGTTGGCCTGTTCGACCATGTCCCCGAGCGCGGATCGCTCCTCCTCGACGACGTCACGCAGCGCGTCGGCGATCTCGTCGAAGACACCGCCGAGGTCGTGCTGGTCCAGGAGCTCGCGCCGGCGTTCCCGCAGCTTGTCGAGCATCTCGCGGATTCCGTCCATCTGGCGACCGTCGCGATCGGTCATCCCGCCCTGCATCATCTGCCGCAGGGCGTTGTTCACATCACCGTGGTAGAGCAGGTCATCGGCCAGCTCGTCGAAGAGATGGTCGGCATCGAGCTGGAAACCCGTCTGCGAGCCGTCCCAGCGCGAGTACGTGAAGTGTGGCGGCTGGCGACGTTGACGGCGACGACGGCGAAGGACCATGCCCGGACCCTAACCCGCTGCGAGTTCGCGACACCTGTCGGTGTCGAGGAGCAGGCGGGTACCCGCTGGGCGTGCCCGGCGGGCCCGCTGCTTGTTAACGTCCACTAACCATGTCCGACGCCGCCCGCGCCCTCGACCCGGATTCGCCCACGCGGCGACCCTCGAACCGTCGTGAGCTGATCCTCGAGGCGGCGATCGAATTGTTCCACCAGCACGGGTACCCGGCGACGGGGGTGGACGACATCGGCAAGGCCGTCGACGTGAGCGGGCCGGCGATCTACCGCCACTTCTCCTCCAAGGAGGAGATCCTGCTCGAGGCCATCCAGCTCGCGGCCGACGAGGTGCACGAGGCCAACAACAACGCCCGCACCGGTGGCGGCGGACCCACCTCCGTACTCGAGGGGTATGTGCGGGCCTACGCCCGCGTGGCCATCGAACGATCGGCCCTCATCTCGGTGTGGACCAGCGAGGCGCGCCACCTCTCGTCGGACCGTCGCTCCCCGATGAGCCGACGGCTCCGCGCCTGGTCCAACGAGTGGAACGACGAACTCCGCAAGGTCCGCACCGACCTCAGCGCCGAGCAGGCCCGCATTCTGGTGGCCGGGGCCATCGGTCTGATCTCGACCACGGCCGCGGCGGAACGAAAGAACGTCGGTCTCCTCGAGGACCGCATCACCTCCATGGCGATGGCGACGCTCGCCGCGCCGATCAACTGACACAGGAGCACCACCAATGCCCATCAATCCCGATGCCGTCGGCAACACCAGCGAGCCGGCCGAGATCTCATGGACGTCGAAGGACAGCCTGCTCTACGCCCTGGGCGTCGGGGCGGGCGTCACCGACCCCACCGGATTCGAGCTCGAGTTCACCACCGAGAACACGAAGGACACGCCGCAGCGTGCGCTTCCCACGCAGGTCGTCGTGATGGGGGCCGGCGGCATGCCCTCCTTCGGCGACTTCAATCTGGCAGCGCTGCTCCACGGCGAACAGTCCATCGAGATCCACCAGACCGTGCCGGCCGAGGGCACCGCCACCGGCCAGGGCAAGGTGGCGGCGATCTACGACAAGGGCAAGGCCGCCCTGGTCCGGTTGGAGACCACCGTCACCGACACCGCCGGGAAGCCGCTGTGGACCAGCCGGTCCGGACTGTTCATCTCCGGCGAGGGCGGCTGGGGCGGCGACCGCGGACCGGCGAGCGAGTGGGCGCTGCCCGAACGCGACGCCGACGAGGTGGTCGGCTACACCACCCGCGACGACCAGGCGCTGCTCTACCGGCTCAACGGCGACCGCAACCCGCTGCACTCCGACCCGTCGTTCGCGTCGATGGCCGGGTTCGACAAGCCGATCCTGCACGGCCTCTGCACCTTCGGGTTCACCGGCCGAGCACTGCTCCACGCGTTGTGCGACAGCGATCCCGATGCCTTCGGCACGATGGGCGGTCGTTTCAAGTCACCGGTCATGCCCGGCGAGCAGCTGGACGTGCACATGTGGAACAACGGCGACGAGACCCTGTTCCAGACCCGCGTGGGCGATCGCGTGGTGTTCGACGCCGGTGTCTTCACCAACCGCTGAGTTTCGCTGGGGGGTCACGTCATCCTCGGTTTCGGCCGAAGGCGTGGCCCCCACGGCCGATTGGTCCGAGTGGGAGCGCGAGAAGCTCACACCTCCCTCGGGTGACGGCTACGGACTGCACGAGGACTTCCGCGACGACGTCGCCCAGTACGCCGCGCTGGGCTGCACCGACTGGCGTCTCACCATCGAATGGGCGCGGGTCGAACCGGCCGAAGGCAAGCTCGACAGCGACGCCATCGACCGCTACCGCGACATCCTCTCGGCCGCCCGGGACGCCGGGCTTCGCAACTGGCTGACCCTGCACCACACCTCGCTGCCCGGCTGGTACCTCGACGACGAGGGCGGCCACCGGGACGCCGATGCGCGGGGTCGGTTCTGGACTCGTCACGTCGACCGGATCGCCGAAGCACTCGACGAGTTCGCCGACGGCTTCGTGCCGATCGACGACCCCATCGGGTGGGCGCTCCGGGGCTACGGGCTCGGTTCTCGACCGCCGGGACGCAGCGACGCGAGGGCGATGCGCGAAGCCGTCGAGGGCGCGGTACTGGCCACCCACGATGCCGTGCGCCTGCTCTCGTCGGGGCATCAGCCCGTCATGACGGCCTGGCGCGCCGACCCCGTCCACCCCCTTCCCGACGAGGACCGCCGGACCTCGCCGGAAGCCCGAAAGGCCGCCGGCCGCTGGGACGAACTCCTGTGGGGCACCTGGCTGCGGGCCCACGGCGAGGGCATCCTCGCGATCGACGGGCGCGCCCCCAAGGAGGTGCCCGCGTTCGTCAACGAGGTCGACTGTGTCGGCATCGTGCACGATCATCCCGTGGGCATCACCGACGAGGGCAGCATCGATCTCTGGCCCCGCAAGGGTCGACGAGACGCCAGCGGCTTCTCCCCCGAGGCCGGCGAGTTGGCCGAGGCGATCCACCGGACCCACGAGGCGCTGCCCGACCACGAGATCGTCGTCGCCGGTCACGGCGTCCCCACCGACGACGACGCCTGGCACGACGATCAGATCGGGCGGGCCCTCGACGTGGTGCTCGAGGCGGCCGACGAGGGTCGTCTCGCCGGCTACTTCCACGACGCGGGCGTCGACGGCTACGAGTGGAAGAAGGGCTTCGAGGCGCCGAGGGGACTCCTGCGGCGCAACCGCACCCGCCGCCCCGCCGCGTCGACCTTCGCCGACGCCACCACCACCACCCTCCCCCCAAATTGAGGTGGGCTGACCACCTCTGCGGTGGTCAACTCCATCAAGTTCGGGGTCTCGGGAGGGTGGGAACAGGGGGATGGGTCAGCTGCGAGACCGGAACTGGGACTTTCCGGCGGCGCCGTCCTTGTTGAGCCGCTTCGACAGGTGCAGGCCCTCGAGCACGAGCTCGATGGCGCTGGCGATCATCGCCGGTGACGCGGCGTCGCCCGGATCCTCCTCGGACAGGAGCGCGTCGACCGGGGCCCGGAGTGCGGGGATCGACTCGAGCATCGCGGCATAGGCATCGTCGGTGACGTCCTCGCCGGTGTCGATGACGGTGTCGCCCTCGAAGGCGTCGACCACCCCCCGATGCGAATCGGTCGGCACGCGGTCCTTGAACACCGCCAGCACGGCCGCCCGTACGAGGTTGTCGAGGATCTCACCGTCGCGGCCCTCGTCGAGTGTCTCGATCTCGATCTTTCCCGCCGTCGACGCAGGCAACGCGTCGAGGTCGACGATGCGCGGCACCACGCTGGTGGCGCCGGACCGCAGTGAGCGTCGGACGGCGTTGGCGACCATCACCTCGGTGTTCGAGATGGACAGCCGGACCGACACGCCGGAGCGCTGGTTGATGTGCTGGCTGGCCCGAGCGGCATGGCTCAGGGTGGCGCAGATCTCGGTCATGAACGACGGCACGGCGACGTCGAGCCCGTCGGCCGACGCCAGGTCGGCCTCCTGCTCGATGATCGCCACCTCGGTCTCCACGTCGAGCGGATAGTGGGTGCGGATCTGCGACCCGAACCGATCCTTCAGCGGCGTGATGAGACGACCGCGATTGGTGTAGTCCTCGGGATTGGCCGACGCGACCAGGATGACGTCGAGCGGCAGGCGGACCTTGTGGCCGCGGATCTGCACGTCGCGCTCCTCGAGCACGTTGAGCAGACCGACCTGGATGCGCTCGGCGAGATCGGGCAGCTCGTTCATCGCGAAGATGCCGCGATTGGTGCGGGGGACGAGGCCGTAGTGCAGCACCAGTTCGTCGGAGAGGTAGCGCCCCTCGGCGATCTTGATGGGATCGACCTCGCCGATGAGATCGGCGATGGCGGTGTCCGGGGTGGCCAGCTTCTCGCCGTAGCGATCGTCGCGATGGACCCACTCGATCGGGGTGTCGTCGCCCTTCTCGGCGACGAGGTCACGTGCGTGTCGCGAGATCGGTGCGTAGGGATCGTCGTTGATCTCCGAGCCGGCCACGATCGGCATCCACTCGTCGAGCAGTCCGGTGAGACCACGGATCATCCGCGTCTTCGCCTGGCCCCGTTCACCCAGGAAGATGATGTCGTGGCCGGCGAGCAGCGCGTTCTCCAGCTGCGGTGTGACCGTGTTCTCGTAGCCCAGCACCTCGGGGAAGAGGGGCTCGCCCGAGCGGATGCGGGCGATCGCGTTGCGCCGGATCTCCTTGCGGATCGGGGTGGACACCCACCCGCTCTCTCGGAGGGCACCAAGGGTCTCGGGTCTCGACATGGCGGCGACCCTACACGGGCCGACCGACTCGTCGGCAAGCGCCCGGCGCCTGCCGCTAGCCTCCCCGCAATGGATCTTTCCGGGGCATGGCGGGCCACACCGGCCACCGAAGAGCTCCGGCGCACCTTCCACGAACCCGAACTCGACGATCGCAACTGGACGAGCGTGCCGGTCCCCGGACACTGGTCGACCCAGGCCGGCCTGGAGGACGCCCGTGCGGTGCTGCATCGGACGGCGTTCGACCTCGAACCCGTACCCGCGAACCGACGGCGTTTCCTCTGCTTCGACGGCATCGCCCAGCAGGGCGATGTGTGGCTCGACGGCGGCTACGTGGGCGACACCGACGGCTACTTCGTGCCCCATCGGTTCGACGTGACGGACCTCCTTTCCGCCGCCGGTCACCATGTGCTGGCCGTCGATGTGAACTGCAGCCGATTCAGCGACCCCGACAACCGGTCGTCGATGATGGGCGCGCTCCAGGACCCCGAGCTCTCCGGTGCCGCCGGCGCCAATCCGGGCGGCATCTGGCGCCGAGTCCACATCCACGAGACCGGCCCCATCGCAATCCTGCACTTCCGCGCCGTGTGCCTCGACGCCAACCCCACTCGGGCCCGGCTGGCCATGCGCTGCGTGTTCGACGCGCCCGACGGCGGCACCGTCGTGCTGCGCACCCGGGTCGCCGGCCACGACCACGAGCAGACACACTCGGCCGCCGCGGGCGAGAACCGGGTCGAGTGGACCATCGACGTGCCGGCGCCGGCCCTGTGGTGGCCCCACTCGCTCGGCGACCAGCCCCTCCACGACCTGCGCTGTGACGTCGTCGCCTACGGCGAGATCATGGACTCTCGCGAGGTCCGGCTGGGCTTCCGCAGCGTCGCCATGAAGAACTGGGTACTCCGGGTCAACGGCGAGCCGATGTTCCTCAAGGGCGCCGGCATGCTGCCCACCACTCCCCGTCCCGGCGATGCAACGCCCCAACAGGTGACGGGCGACGTCGGCGCGGCCGTGGAAGCCGGACTCGACCTCCTTCGGGTCATCGCCCACATCGCCCGACCCGAGCTCTACGCCGCGGCCGACGAGGCCGGTCTGTTGATCTGGCAGGAGCTCCCGCTCCGCGGCGTGATGGCTCGCGGCGTCCGTGGTCAGGCGGTGCGACAGGCTCGCGAGGCCGTCGACCTGCTCGGGCACCATCCCTCCGTCGCGGTGTGGTGCGCCCACGACGAGCCGTTCCGCCGGGCCGAGCAGCCCGCAGCGACACCGCCGATCCTCGGCCAACAGCCGCCGTCGTGGAACCGCGACGTCCTCGACCGCTCCGTGCGCCGGGTCCTCAACCGCACCGACGGCAGCCGCCCGGTGGTGCTCCACACCGCCGTGCCGCCCCACTTCCCGACGCTCGACGGCACCACCAGCCATCTCTGGTTCGGCTGGCACGACGGTCGCGCCGCCGACCTGGCCGCCGCGGTGGCCCGACTGCCGCGCATGGGTCGCTTCGTCACCGCGTTCGGCGCCGCCTCGGTCAACCCGCGCGCCGAGGTCCTCGAGGACGCTCGTTGGCCGTCGATCGACTGGGATCGGGTGGCGGCCGAGACCGGCGCCCGATCGGTGTCGCTGCACCACCTCGTTCCCCCACGCGGGGTACTCGACGGCACCGCCTGGGCCACGCTCACCCGGGTCGCGCAGGCGGAGGTGGTCAAGACGAACATCGAGCTGCTGCGCCGGCTGAAATACCGGCCGACGGGCGGCTTCGCCCAGTTCTACCTGGCCGACGCGTCACCGACCGGCGGCTTCGGGGTGCTCGATCACGATCGCCGACCGAAGCCGGCGTGGCAGGCGATGGTCGACGCATGTCGGCCGGTGATCGTGGTGGCCGACCCGCTGCCACCGCTGCTCGAACAGGGTGACTCGCTCGAGCTCGCCGTCCATGTCGTGTCCGATCGCCGAGACCCCATCGAGTCCGCACAGGTTCGGGTCACGGTGCGCGCCATCGATTCCCGGGGCGACGAGGTCGGCGAGTCGAGCCAGGCATGGACCGGCACGATCGCGGCCGACGACTGTGCGCTCATCGGTCATGCCGAGATCATCGTGCCGTCGCGGGCGAACGAGCTCGTCGTCGACCTCGAGCTCACCAGCGCCACGGTCACCGCGACGAATCGCTATCGGGCCGCCGTTCGCTGATCGGCCCCGGCTGAACTGGGCCGACGACGCCAGGGGGAAGTACCGTGCCCGGGTACTCCGCCCGTGAGAAGTCCGGGTACTCCGTGAGAAGAAGGTGCACGCTTTCATGGCACAAGCAACATCACCGTCGCGACACGACGTTGCCCCGGTCCGCAGGCGACCGGCTCCGCTGCCGTGGCCGTTGAACATCTACCAGACGGCCATCGGCAAGAAGTACGTCATGGCGCTCACCGGTATCGGCCTGCTCGGCTATGTCGTGATCCACATGATCGGCAACCTGCACCTCTACGAAGGCCCGCGCCAGGTCCACGAATACGCCGAGGCGTTGCGCGACCTCGGTGGGCATCTCGTGCCTCGCACATTCCTTCTCTGGGTGCTGCGGATCGGCCTGATCGGCATGTTCGTGCTCCACATCCAGAGCGCGTACTCGCTCAGCCGCATGAGCCACAAGGCCGACAGCGCCTACGCCGGCGGACGTACCTACACCGCCGCCAACTTCGCCAGCCGCACCATGCGCTGGACCGGCCCGATCATCCTGCTCTACGTGCTCTTCCACCTGGCCGATCTCACCTGGGGCTGGATCGACGACGACTGGGTGCGCGGCGACCCCTACCACAACGTCTACAGCTCGATGGACGCCCTGCCCATCGCCCTGATCTACATCGCCGCCAACGTGGCCCTCGCGGTGCACATCTTCCACGGGGCCTGGTCGATGTTCCAGAGCCTCGGCATCAACAACCCCAAGTACAACAGCCTTCGTCGTGGTGTGGCCCAGGGCCTCGCCGGCCTCATCCTGGTCGGCAACCTCAGCTTCCCGATCGCCGTGCAGACGGGGCTGATCGACGAGGACAACCGCGCCGACCCGATCGGTTTCGTGGACGAGAACGGCAACTCGGTGCTTGATTCCCACACCGAACAAGGAGGCGAGTGATGGTCACGCTCGATTCGAAGGTTCCCGACGGTCCCGTCGCCGAGAAGTGGGACAACCACAAGTTCTCCATCAAGCTCGTCAACCCGTCGAACAAGCGCAAGTTCGACATCATCGTCGTCGGCACCGGGCTCGCCGGTTCGTCGGCCGCCGCCTCGCTGGCCGAGCTCGGCTACAACGTCAAGGTCTTCACGTACCACGACTCCCCGCGGCGGGCGCACTCCATCGCCGCCCAGGGCGGTATCAATGCCGCGAAGAACTACCGCAACGACGGCGACTCGGTCCACCGGCTGTTCTACGACACCGTCAAGGGCGGCGACTATCGCTCCCGTGAAGCCAATGTCCACCGTCTCGCCCAGGTGTCGGTCGACATCATCGACCAGTGTGTCGCCCAAGGCGTCCCGTTCGCCCGCGAGTACGGGGGCTTGTTGGCCAACCGTTCCTTCGGAGGCGCCCAGGTCAGCCGCACGTTCTACGCCCGCGGCCAGACCGGCCAGCAACTCCTGCTCGGCGCCTACCAGGCGCTCGCGTCGCAGATCGCGACCGGCAAGGTCACGCTCTACAACCATTCCGACGTGCTCGACATCGTCACCAAGGACGGCGAGGCCTGCGGCATCGTCACCCGCGACATGCTCACCGGCGAGGTCCACTCGCACTCCGCGCACGCCGTCGTGCTCGCAACCGGTGGCTACAGCAACGTGTACTACCTCTCCACGAACGCGATGGCGTGCAACGTCACCGCGGCGTGGCGGGCCCACCGCAAGGGCGCCCTGTTCGCCAATCCGTGCTTCTCGCAGATCCATCCGACCTGCATCCCCGCCAGCGACGAGTTCCAGTCGAAGCTGACCCTCATGTCGGAGTCGTTGCGCAACGACGGTCGGATCTGGGTCCCGCGGGACCGTGACGAGACCCGCTCCGCCGACCAGATCCCCGAGGACGATCGCTACTACTACCTCGAGGAGAAGTACCCGAGCTTCGGCAACCTCGTTCCGCGCGACGTCGCCAGCCGCAACGCCAAGACCGTGGTCGACGAGGGCCGCGGCGTGGGTCCGCTGAAGAACGGGGTCTACCTCGACTTCGCCGCCGCCATCGCCCGAGACGGCGCCGAGGCGGTCAAGGAACGCTACGGGAACCTGTTCGACATGTACGAACGGATCACGGGCGAGGATCCCTACTCGACTCCCATGCGCATCTATCCGGCGATCCACTACACGATGGGTGGGCTCTGGGTCGACTACAACCTGATGACCACGGTGCCCGGGCTCTACGCCATCGGTGAAGCCAACTTCTCCGACCACGGGGCCAACCGACTCGGTGCCTCGGCGCTCATGCAGGGCCTCGCCGACGGATACTTCGTACTGCCCTACACCATCGGCGATCACCTGGCCCCGAAGCTCGGCAACACGCCGGTGCCGACCACCGATGCGGTATTCACCGAAGCCGTCCAGGCCGTCGACGACCGAACCCGCCAGTGGACCACGAAGAAGGGTGGCACCCACGGCGTCGAGTACTACCACCGCGAGCTCGGCAAGATCGTGTGGGAGTACATCGGCATGGCCCGCAACGAGGCCGGCCTCCAGAAGGCACTGTCCGAGATTCCCGCCCTGCGCGAGGAGTTCCGCAAGAACGTGAAGGTTCTCGGATCACCCGACGGCATCAACTCGATGCTCGAGAAGGTCAACCGGGTCGACGACTTCATGGAGTTCGCCGAGCTCAAGGCGCGCGACGCACTCCAGCGCGAGGAGAGCTGTGGCGGGCACTTCCGAGAGGAATCACAGACCCCCGAGGGCGAGGCGTTGCGCGACGACGAGAACTTCGCCTACGTGAGCGCCTGGGAATGGAAGGGGCCCGACCAGCCCCAGGAGCTCCACAAGGAGCCGCTCGAGTTCGAAAACGTCAAGCTGACCCAACGGTCTTACAAGTAGTGGGCAACGCGCCGCGTTGCTCGGAGTTGCGGCTGCGCCGGAACTCCCGCTGAGAAAGAGATCACTCATGAGCAAGATGCTGAACCTCAAGCTGAAGATCTGGCGCCAGGACGGCCCGCACTCGCAGGGTGCGTTCCTCGAGGTCGACGCCAACGACATTCCCGAGGACGCCTCGTTCCTCGAAATGCTCGACGTGGTCAACGAGCGACTCATCGACGACGACGTCGAGCCCATCACATTCGGCCACGATTGCCGCGAGGGCATCTGTGGCTCCTGTGGCGTGATGATCAACGGTCAGGCCCATGGTCCCGAGAAGGCCACGGCCACGTGCCAACTCCACATGCGCAAGTTCAACGACGGCGACGAGATCGTGGTCGAGCCCTGGAAGGCCGAGGCGTTCCCGGTGCTCAAGGACCTGATGGTCGACCGTCGGGCGTTCGACCGGATCATCGAGGCCGGCGGCTACATCTCCGCACCAACCGGTACGCCCCAGGACGCGAACGCCACGCTGATCCCCAAGGAAGTGGCCGACACCGCCATGGACGCCGCCGCCTGCATCGGCTGCGGCGCCTGCGTGGCTGCCTGCCCCAACTCGGCGGCCCAGCTCTTCACCTCGGCCAAGCTCGCCCATCTCAACGTGCTGCCCCAGGGTCAGTCCGAGCGGTGGAAGCGCACCGAGAACATGGTCGAGACGATGGAGGACTTCTTCGGGTCCTGCACCAACCATGGCGAGTGCCACGACGCGTGCCCCAAGGAGATCAGCCTCGACTTCATCGCGTTCATGAACCGCGACTACGTCAAGGCCAAGGTCAAGAACCGCTCGCTGGCCGCGCAATAGCGGTCGCCAGCCGTTCGAGCTCCTGTTCGAGCAGGGGCGTCAGCAGGTGTTCGACGACGGTGGTGTCCTCCACCGTCGAGCGAGTTGCCGCGACCCCGGTCAGCTCCTCGAGTCCACGACACAGTTGCAGCGTGTGCGGGCCGCGTGTGGTCACCGGCTGGGCGATCAGCGCGGCGGCATCGTCGTGTCGGTCCTGGAGGACTGCCACCCACGCACCGACCAGGATCAGATCACTGCGATGGCCCGGGTGGATCGAACCGAGCACCCGCTCGATCGAGGTCCGGAGCAGCCGGTCGGCTTCGCCATGCCGACCCAGATGGGCGAGCGCGAGGATCTCGACGTAGCCGAGGGTGTCGCCCCAATACGTGTATCGGCCTCGATCGGGGTGACCCGTGACGATCGCCAGCGCGTCGTCGCTGCGATCGAGCCGCACCAGTGCCATCCCGCGGTTGGTAGTGAGGATCATGTGCCATACGTTCTCCGCTGGCACGTGGCTCAGTCCTTGGTCGCTGGCCTCCAGCGCGTCGCTCCACCGCCCGGCCAGTAGATGGGCCCAGCCGTGGTACGCCTCCACCGCGGCCCGTTCGTAGCGCACACCGCTCCGCAGCGCCGCGTCACGAGCGAGCTCGAGCATTTCCAGAGCGAACGGACTGTCCTCGCCCTCCGCCTGTGCTTGGACCATCGCACCCAGCGCCGCACTGCGATGGGCGAAGGACAGTGCGGGGTGATCACCGAGCTCGAGCTGGTAGAGCCCGACCACCGCAGCAGTGGTGTGAACGACCTGCATGGATCCGATACCAGCCAGCGCGTACGAGACGAGGATCTCGGCCTGCTCCTCGATCGGGAAGTCGGCCAGCAGATGCATCCGATCCGCCATGAGGTCGACCACTCGACCGGCATCGGCGTACGCCATGGAGGCGCCGGCGAACTTGGCGACGAACGACAGGAGTTCCCGGTCGTCGCCTCGACGTTCGAGCCACTCGGTTGTTCGCCACAACGTGGGGAGCAGCGGCCGTAGTCGATCGAGCGTGGTCCAATCCCAGTAGCCGCCGCCGTACTCACAGCTCAACTCGGTGCGAAGGCCGTCGAGGAAGACGGTCATCGCATTGTCGAACTCACCACGTTCTTGCAGGAGCGCCTTCGCCACCTGACGCACGGGCTCGAGCATGCGGTAGCGAAGGTCGAGACCGTCGCGCTCGGGCACGAGCAGCGAACGACGGACGAGGGCGCTGAGGAACCGGGGATCGGTGCCGCCCAGCAGACCCACATCGGGAGGGCCGAAGGTGCCCTCCAAGAGCGCGACGCGTTCGAAGAGCCGCTGCGCCGGCTCGTCCAGCGTGGACTGGCTCCACTCGACCACTTCGCGCATCGTGCGTCGTCGGCCCAGCGCGTCAGCGGTGGTGGCGGTGTCGGAGACCATGAGGTGGTCGAGGTCGGTGACGAGCTGTCCGAGGCCGATCTCGGTGAGCCGGGCCGCAGCGAGCTCGATCGCCAATGGGAGCCCGTCGAGGCGGCTGCAGACGTCGACGATGGCCGCGTCCACCTCGGGGCTGTCACCGAGTTCGACGCCGTGGGCCTCGGCCCGTTGACGGAACAGCTCCGCACCGACATCCATCGACGGCAGCAGCCAGAGGTGTTCGCCACGAGCGTCGAGCCGTTCCCGTGAGGTCGCGAGGATTCGCAGTCTCGGGCATCGGTCGAGCAGCTGGTCGATCTCATCACGCGCGGACGCGAGTACGTGCTCACAATTGTCGAGCACGAGGAGGCGTCGCGAGTCGCCGAGATGTGACGCCGTGTGGCGTCGGATCGCGTCGAGACCGGCGGATGGCGCCAAGCCGTCCATGTCGACACCGGCGCCGTCGGCCACCTGCCGCGCGACTTCGACGTCGTCGTGGCTGAGCACCAGATCCACGAAGCCGGCCTCGGGCTCCTCCGCCGCCGCTTCGATCGCCAGACGGGTCTTTCCGGCGCCACCGGTCGCCACGATCGTGACGAGGCGGTGTTCGGCGACGAGCTTTCGCACCCGGGTCATCTCATCCACTCGACCGACGAAGGACGATCCCGGCCGGGGCAGCCGTCCCCCGTTCGACGGCCGTTCCTGTTCCGCCAGATCGGCGCCATCGAGCCCGACCAGACCGGTGGCGACATCATGGCTCCGGAGGACGATCTCGCCCAGGTGGTCGCCGGGCTCCGTTCGTCGCATCACCTCCGCCGATGCCTGGGTCATGACCACTCCGACGGACGTGACCAGGTCGGTGACGCGCGCCACCCGATTCACGCCGGGGCCGAACCAATCGCCGGCGCGAGACGTCGCCCATCCGGTGTCGATCGCCATTCGGACCTGGAGGAACGACTCGAGCTCGGGTGCCGCCAGCGGCAGCCCGGCACGAATCGCACGGGCTGCGTCGACCGCGCCGTCGGGATCATCGAACTGGGACAGGAATCCGTCGCCCGTGTGTTTGAACACCACGCCGCCCGCGTTCGACACCGACGAGGCCACCAGATCGTCGTGGAAGCGGAGCGCCTGCTCCATCAGCGCCGGTGCGGCGAGCCAATTGGTGGTGCTGCCCACGAGGTCGCCCATCAGGAAGGTCGTCAGCCGTCCGCCGTCCTGCGAGCTCTCCATTCGAGCACTGTAGGCCCGACGAGGCTCGTTCGCCGGTTCACAAACGACCACCGCGCGAGGTTGTCCTTGACCTCGTGCGCCTGAGGCGCGACGGTGACTCTTGTCACACCAAGTGGTCTCGTCGACGTCACCCGTTCGATGCACTCGCCTCGACACGTCGCCCCGATCAGTGACCTGAAGGAAGGACGGCGCCACTACCGCACGGAAACGATCCGGCCAACGGACCCCGTGCCACATCAACGCCACACGAACCCACGTTCAAGCGTGACCGGAACCGCTCCCACGAACTTCTCGCGCCCGATGCACCTCTACGAAGGTGCCAGGAGAAGCGTTCAAGAGAGAAGATTCCACGTCACGGGAATGTGGTGAGGACCTTGCTTCACAGACGAGGCGTCCCCGCCCCGGGGCGTCTCGTCTGATCGTTTTGGCCGATTCGCCGGCTTCAGCCGGGTTCGGTCCAACCCGCCGACGAACGCAGGTGGTGCTCGAGCACCGGCCACAGCTCCTCGATCAGTGCGTCGGGCACCTCGTGACCGAGGCCGTCGACCTCGACGAGTACCGCCCCATCGATGCCGGTGGCCAGCGCCCGTCCGTGGGCCGGCGGGAACACCGGATCGGCGGTGCCGTGGACCACCAGGGTCGGTGCGGTGATGACGCCCAGCCGTCCGAGGCGATCGGGACTCGAGTGCACGGCGATGCCATGTCCCGTCTCTGCGGCCCAACCGGTGGCCACCTCGGCCTCGGCCAGCGCCCGTTGCCGCGACGGATCCAGCGGGTAGAGCGGCCCGCACAGGAACCGGTCGAGTTCGACAAGCCATTCGACCTGCCCGGCTGCATCGACGGGAGGACCGGCGAAGAGCCGGGCGGTCATCGCCTCCACGAACCCGTCGTCGGGTCCGCCGAGGGTCTCGTCGCCCGGCGCGGGGCTCGAGCCGAACATGGTGAGCGACCGGACCCGATCGGGATGGTCGATACCCAGGAGCTGGGCGATCATTCCGCCCATCGAGCGGCCGATGACGTGGGCCCGATCGATGTCCAGCCGATCGAGCAGCCCGACGACGTCGGCCACGAGATCGTCGAGCAGGTAGGCATCGTTGGCGCCGAACCGGGTCGAACGCCCGCAGTCGCGATGGTCGAAACGCACGACGCGGTGCCCTTCGCCCACGAGTCGATCGACGAGGGCAGGCGTCCACCGGAAGCCCGGGGAATCGGCTCCGGCGATCAGCAGCACGGTATGGCCGGCGACGGGCCCCTGCTCGTCGACCCAGAGCTCCACCGCCCCCACATCGACGAGCCGACCGCGCCGGGCGTCGTCCATCGCGGTCATCGTCGGCGTGCCGCGTTCATCATGGGGCCGAACGGTACCCTCGGCAGCCGTGATGCAAAAGATCGGTGCCCAATTCGCCCGGGGATTCCTCATGGGTGCCGCCGACATCGTCCCCGGTGTCTCCGGCGGCACGATCGCCCTGGTCCTCGGGAT
This sequence comes from Acidimicrobiales bacterium, assembly GCA_040219515.1. Classification (NCBI taxonomy): domain Bacteria; kingdom Bacillati; phylum Actinomycetota; class Acidimicrobiia; order Acidimicrobiales; species Acidimicrobiales bacterium. The sequence goes on along the minus strand of JAVJSI010000014.1, from coordinate 899 downwards.
CTACCAGAAACTGATCGACACGATCCGCGACGGGGCGAGGGCCCTGGGCACGCTCGCCAAGGGCGACGTCCGTGGGTGCTGGGAGAAGCTGCGGGCCCTCGACTTCCTCTTCATTCTTCCCCTCGGCGCCGGCATCGCCGTTGCCGTCAAAGGGCTGGCCTCGGTGATCGAAACCCAGCTGCACGACAACCCCGAGAACATGGCCGGACTCTTCTTCGGGCTCGTCGTCGCCTCGATCGTCGTGGCGCTCGGGATGCTCACCGAACGCACCGCGGCCGGCTGGCTGATCATGGCTGTTGCCGCGGTGGTCGTCTTCGTGCTGCTCGGCTTTCAGTCGGGGCCCGTCGCCGACCCGTCACCGCTCATCCTCTTCGGCGCCGGCGCGCTGGCGATCTGCGCCATGATCCTGCCCGGCATCTCGGGCAGCTTCATCCTGTTGATGATCGGCATGTACACCGTCGTGATCCAGGCCGTGAAGGACACCGAACTCCTGGACATCGCCCTGGTCGGCATCGGCTGTGTCGTCGGCCTGGCACTCTTCAGCACCGTGCTCGGTTGGGTGTTGGAGCGGGCATTCAACCCGGTGATGGCCGGTTTGATCGGGCTGATGCTCGGCTCGCTGCGGGTCCTCTGGCCGTGGCCCAACGGCGTCGGCGTGATCTCCGAGGACCAGAGCGAAGTGATCGACGGCACCGGCCTCGAGTGGCCGGCCGGCGACGAGTGGTTTCAGCCCGTCGCGCTGGCCGTGGCGGCCGTGGTCCTCGTGCTCCTCGTGGCCGAGATCGGCAAGCGCTACTCCGACGCCTGAGTCGGCCCGGACGGTGGATCGAGCTCGATCCACCCCGGCCGCGACCCGCCCACCCACCCCCGCCCCTCCATAATCGCCAACCCCCGGCACG